>CANGBT010000106.1 GCA_947452135.1 Burkholderiales bacterium | reverse complement strand
TCGCACAGCATGCGACCGAACTCGCGGTACATGCAGATGTTGACGTCGGCCTCGACCAGCCGCGACACATCAGCCAGGTGGCTTCCCAGCGGAAACGCCATGTTCACGTCGGCGCCGATGCCTTGCACCAGACGGCGAATCTCGGCCAGATCGCTCGGGCAGTTGAAGGTGCCGTAGCACGGGCCGATGATGTTGACGCGCGGCTTTTCGCCGGCAGGTCGCTCGGCAAACGGCTTGCGGGCCGGCACTTTCTTCATGCCGTATTCGCTCCACAGCCAGAACATCGCGCGGTTGGCGCATTGCCACTGGTCTTCGTCGATGGTGCGTGGCAGGAAGCGCTGGATGTTGGTGCCCGACGGCGTGACGCCGCCGCCGATCATCTCGGCGATGGAACCGGTGACCACCACCGAAGGCAGATCCGGGTCGAGCGCGGCGTGTGCACGGCGCATCGATCCCTCGGTGCCTTCGCGGCCAAGCTGCTCTTCGGCCAGGCCTGTGACGACGATGGGCAGCTCGTGCGGGGGCAACGCGTCGGTGTAGTGCAGCACCGAGGTCACCGGCAGGTTCTCGCAGCCCACCGGGCCGTCAATCACCACCTGCAAGCCCTTTATGGCGGTGAAAACGTACACCGCGCCCCAGTAGCCGCCCGCGCGATCGTGGTCAAGAACGAGGCTCATATCATTTCCTCGGCCTTGCGCTTCTTGGCCAGTTTCTCGGCCTGACGGCGCTGATCTGCCTTGAAGTCGGGACGGTCGGCCGGCACGCCATTGGCTGGCTCCCACACGCCAGAAGCGTGACCTTCGCCGACCGCACCGAAGAATTCCTTCATGTGCTCGAAGCGGGCCTTGTTGCCGATGGCTGCATTGATGACCGTGGCGAGTGACCCGGCACCGGCCGGGCCCATCAGCGGGCGCGCCGAAATCAGGTTGGTGAAGTACAGCGACGGAATGCTTTGCGCCTTGGCGGCCTGCACGACCGGCGTGGTTCCGATCGCCAGATCGGGTGAGAACTCGTCGATGGCAGCCAGGTCTTGTTCGAGCGATGCGCGGAACTGGACCTGCACGCCCTTGGACTCCAGCCACTGCGTGTCGGCCTCGTTCCACACGGTGCGTGGGCAAGCGCTGCCGACATAGCGCAGGTCGGCGCCGCTCTCGACAAGCAGGCGGCCCACCAGCAACTCAGAACCTTCGTAGCCGCTGAGGGTGATGCGACCCTTGATGGGCGTCTTGGCCAGCGCACCGCGAATGGCCGGCAGCATCCGGTTCTTGGCGGCGTCGATCTGGGCTTGCGAGGTGTTGGTGGCGTTGCCGATGGCCTGCAACCAGGCTTCGGTTCCGTCGTAGCCGACCGGGGCCGATCCGACCACAGTGCGGCCGGCCGCTTCGAACTCGCGGATGCTCGCTGTGTAGAACGGATGGATCGCTGCCACCGCTGCGCAGTCAAGCGCTGCGTACAACTCACGCCATTCGCGGGTGGGCACCACCGGACCGGCTGCCAGCCCCATGGGCTCGAGCATCATGCCGATGATCACCGGGTCGGCCGGGAACATTTCGCCGAGCAGCGCGATGGTGGGCTTGTCGGAACGCCCTGCCCGCGGTGCTTGGACCGGGCCGGCCATGACCTCGCCGCGTGCGTACTTCAGCATCGCACCAGCGAGCACGTCCTTGGCTTCTGCGTGGGTCGGGACCCCAAAGCCCGGCACGTCGATGCCGATGATGCGAACGCCGTTGATGTCCTTGGGCAGGATCTGCAGCGGCACGCCGCTGGCGGTCGGCACGCACAGGTTGATGATGACGATCGCGTCGTACTTGGCCGGGTCAGCTTCCTTGTGAACCGCCTCGCGGATGTCTTCGAACAACTTGCCGGTCACCAGCGACTCGGAGTTGAACGGCACGTAGCCGACGCTGCGCTTGGCACCGTAAAAGTGCGATGTGAACGTCAGCCCGTAAACGCAGCACGCCGATCCGGACAGGATGGTCGCCGTGCGGCGCATGCGCAGGCCCACGCGCAAGGAGCCGAAGGCTGGGCACATGCTTTGCGGCTGGTCGTGCGGCCCGGCTTTCGGGTTCTTCGGGTAGTCCTTGGCGTACTGCTCGAGCACCTCGGATTTGCCGGCTGATTTGGCTGCGGCCAGCAACTGGTCGCCGCCGGCGTGGCAGCCCATGCCGTCGCCCTCGAGCGTGGTCGACGAAACACCCGGCGCCACAGGCGCTGCCTGGGGGCTGACTGAAGCAGCCGCGACGATGGGGATGGTCTTGCTCATGGTGCGCAGCCGCTCAGACTTCGTCGTAAACGACTTCGAGCGTCTTCTTGGTGCTCTCGGTCTTGCCGCACATGTCGAACTGCGTGGCCGGCTCAAGCACCACATCGCGTCCGACCGAAGCGGCAGAAAACAGACCGAGCAGCGCGTCTTGCGACATTGGCTTCGGACGCACCGGCAGCGAGGTGCCGACGTTCTCGGCGAGCTCGGCAAACATCGGGCCCCAGGCAGAGTCGGGGCGACCGATGATTTCGTAGCTGGCGCTCTTGCGGCGAATGTCTTCGTTGGCTGGAATGGTCGACAGCACCGGGATGCCGACCTGCTCGGCAAAGGCAGCTGCCTCGCCTGTGCCGTCGTCACGGTTGATCACCATGCCGGCCACGCCGACGTTGCCGCCGAGCTTGCGGAAGTACTCGACCGCGCTGCACACGTTGTTGGCGACGTACAGCGACTGCAGGTCATTGCTAGCGACCACGATCACCTTCTGGCACATGTCGCGGGCGATCGGCAAGCCGAAGCCGCCGCACACCACGTCGCCCAGGAAGTCGAGCAGAACGTAGTCGAAGCCCCACTCGTGGAAGCCGAGCTTTTCGAGCAGTTCGAAGCCGTGGATGATTCCTCGACCACCGCAACCGCGGCCCACTTCCGGACCACCGAGTTCCATGGCGTACACGCCGTCGCGCTTGAAGCACACGTCGCCGATCGACACGGCCTCGCCGGCGAGCTTTTTCTTGGAACTGGTTTCGATGATGGTCGGGCAGGCCCGTCCGCCGAACAGCAAGCTGGTGGTGTCGCTCTTCGGGTCGCAGCCGATCAGCAGAACCTTCTTGCCCTGCTGGGCCATCATGTAACTCAGGTTGGCCAGCGTGAAGCTCTTGCCGATGCCACCCTTGCCGTAGATGGCAATGATCTGGGTTTCCTTGGTGACTTCACTGGTGGACACAGGCGCCGGCTCCACTGCCGCTTCGGCACGCAGGTCTTTCATCATGAAGGTCACGGGACTTGACTTCGCAGCGCCCAGGGTCGATTCAGCAGTACTCATGAACAGGACCTCCAATCCAGAATCATCTTGAGACACGACGGGTCGCCGAATGCCGTGCGGTAGGCCGAATCAGCCTGCATGGCATCCGAGCGGTGTGTGATCAGCCCGTCGAGAGAAAGCCGGCCGGACTCGGCCAGGTCTTTGACTGCCGCCAGATCGGCAGGCAGCCATTGCGCAGCCACCCGCAAGCGGGCTTCGCGCATGAAAGCGGGGGGGAAAACGAACGACAGGGGCTCGTCGTAGAAGCCGGCAAGCACCACCTCGCCACCCGGCGCGAGGCGCGAGATCAGGGTGTCGAGCAATGCGCCGTCGCCGCTGACGTCGCAGATGCAGCGGTAGTCACGCCGCGTGTCGGTGGCCGGATCGATGACCGCATAACCGGTGGCGCCATCGCGCCGTTCCGCGTTGGTCTCCCACACCACGGGATTCGCTCCCGCCACCATGGCCAACCTGGCGATCATCCGACCCAGGACTCCGTGGCCTACGATCAGATCGGGCTGCGTCAGGCCAGGCTGCGAATGGGCGTGATGGGCGGTGGCTGCAAGCGCCAGCAAGACACCCTGCTCCGCCAGAGCTTCCGCGAATTGAATCGTGCGTGACCCGGGCAGGATGACCCGCGCCGCAGCGCCGCCAAAGAGTCCGCGAACGTCGCCGAAACACTTGGCGCCGGGCACGAACACCCGCTCGCCCACCCGGCGACCTGAGTTGCCACCCGCAGAAATGACCCGGCCCACCGACTCGTAGCCAGGAACCAGCGGGTAGCCCATGCCAGGAAAGGCCGGCATGCGGCCAGACCAGAGCAAGCGCTCGGTGCCGGTGCTGATGCCACTCCACTCGATGTCGACAGTGACGTCGTCGTCGGTGGCTTCGGTCAGAGGCAGGCGGCTGAGCACCAAGTGCTCCGGGCGCTCAAGCACCACGGCCATCGTGTTCACACAGACCCCTTGCTGGAGGCCGTGTCTGGCTTTGGCTTGAGGCTCCTGACGGGTGTCAGCAGCATGGTCGGACGGCCTGTTTGCATGGGTGTCATCGTAAATGGACAATGACAACTGTCAACCCGTATTTACACAACACAACTTAGGGTTTTCCATCATTGGCCGGCCGAGCGACGATCAACTGGGTCTGCAAAGGCAGCGGGTTGCGCACCAATGAGACCTCGCCGAAACCCGCAGCACGAAGCATTGACGTCAGACGCTCGGCGCTGCGCGCGCGGCCCTTGCCCATCGCGAGCAAATAGAAACCGAAGTACGCATCGCCCATGGCCTCGGCGCCGCGAGTGCCGGCCATCGGCTCGGTCAGCAACAGCGTGCCGTCAGGCGGCAGGGCTCGCCGCACGGCCTTCAGGATCATCAGTGCGCGGGCGTCGTCGTGGTCAAAGATCACACGCACCAGGCTGATGACATCGGCCCCGGTAGGCAGCGCATCACTGAAAAAGCTCCCACCGTAGGCCGTGGCGCGCCCTGACAGACCCTGTTCAGCGAAACGCTCGCGAGCCCGCTCCGCCACGGCAGGCAGATCGAAAAGCATGAGTTGCAGGTGCGGCGCGCGCTTGGCCACGGCGGACAGGAACGTCCCCTCGCCACCGCCCACGTCGAGCAAGCAACGGTGCTTCTTGAGCGAATAGGCGTCGAGCACTTCATCTGACACCAGCGGCTGCGAGGCCGACATCAGCGCCGAATACGGGCTCGTGCGATCCGAAGCCAGAGCGTCCGGCGCGTCGGCGGCGGCGTAGGGCCAGTACTGAGACAGTGCGGAACTGGCTCCCTCGCCGCGCAGCAGTGCCACCGGATCACGCAAGTCGGCGTACAGCGTGCTGTGGTGCTCGACCATCGAAGCGATGGCTGCCTCGCCCACCAACGGTGCGCCCAGCGGGCCCAGGCCGTAACGGCCACGGCTGCGGCGATCGACGAGCTTGAGCGACACGGCGGCAGCCAGCAGGCGCAACGCTGCGTCCTCCGGCAGACCCAGCCGTGGCGCCAAGGCCGTCAGTGTCTGAGGGCCTTCGGCCAGCACGTCAAACAAGCGCAGCCGCACGCAAGCCAGCAGCACTTGCGAATAGACGAAGCCCGCCACCAGATCGAACAAACCGCTGGCGCGACGCTGTGCAATCGGCCGCGTCAGAGGAAAAACGGCGGCCCAGCGGCGAAACCGAGGGCTGCCCACCAGACCATCACGCCAGGCGAACCACCGATCGACGAGTCGGTCGATCACGGACGGATCACTTTCGGCGGGAGCCTCCAGCACAGCTTGGCGATCAACGCTCATGCCAACAAACCCGATGCAGCCATGGTCAGGCGAAGACGCGCACGACCTCTTCGGTCATCGCCTTGGGTACCAGCCGCTCGGCCTCCATGCGAACCAGCTCGCGCATTTGGGCGGCACCGGGGCAAGCCGGGATGGACGCAATGGCAGCAGCCACCAGGCGGTCGAAGTGGTGAATGGCGCCTTCCAGACCCAGCTCTCGTGCAGCGCTAGGGCGGCACAAGGCCACGTCCTGTCCCACCGGTTTGCCAAGTTGGGTGGGATCGGATGCCACATCACGGATGTCGTCGGCCACTTGGTAGGCCTCGCCCAGCCATTCACCGAGAGCACGCCACGGGGCCGCGTCGGCACCCGCGGCCTGCGCACCCGCGATGGTTGCCGCGGAAAAGAGCGACCCGGTCTTGGCGCGCTGGTAGTCGGCGAGCAGCACGCGCGGCTCGCATTCCCAGGCCTGACCCGCGACGATGCCGTGCGGCATGCCTGTGGAGCGGGCGATCGTGCCCAGCACGGCCGGCAAGCGCAGCGGTGAGCGCGTCGCTGAAGCGCCCAGCGTCTGGAACGCCAGCACGATCAGCGCATCGCCAGCCAGCACGGCCAGGCTCTCACCGAAGGCAAAGTGCACCGATGCACGACCGCGGCGGGTGGAGGCGTCGTCAAAGCAAGGCAGGTCGTCGTGAACCAGCGAGGCGCAGTGCAGCAACTCGATGGCGGTGGCCGCCGCGTCAGACAACATCGGGTCGTCATCACCGCAGGCCTGTGCGACGGCCAGGCACAGTTGTGGCCGGATTCGCGCACCGCCCGGGAACACCGCATGACGGATTGCGCCAGCCAGCTTGGGCGGGCAACCCTCGGCTTCGCCCGAGGCGATGGCAGTGGCGAGCGACTGTTCGATGCGGGTGATGGGCTTCATGGTGTGGCCTCCAGAGGACTGTCAACTAGACGTGGCTGTCGTATGTGTCAGGTAATGTAGACACTCGGATCTGGGTCGTCAACAGCGCGCACCCGCAAAACCACCCGCGCGGACCGGGCCGAACCCAGCTCGCACGGCGGGCAGCGCGCACACTGACCGCATTCCTGCGGTCATGAACCCGCATTGACCATCTCTCGGCGGCATCGGGATAATCCGCACCCGAGCGCCATGTTCGTTCCGCGTTGAATCCCGACGCCACCACCCAACGGCCCTCCCCCTGCCTTTGAATTCACTCGCCGAATCGGCGCACGCGTCGGCTCACCCCGCCACAGTGCCCGCACCCGCCTCACTGGAATTGATCGGCCTGAGCTGCACGCGCGGTTCGCGTCGGCTATTCCCGCGCCTGGACCACAGGGTGTGTGCGGGCGAACTGATGCGCGTGCAAGGCCCCAATGGCGCCGGAAAGACCACGCTGTTGCGCACGCTGTGCGGCCTGTCGATGCCCGCCGAGGGCGAGGTGCGATGGTGCGGCCAGGCGGTGGCGCGTCAGCGCGACAGCTTTCATCGCGATCTGATCTACATCGGCCATGCGGCATCGCTCAAAGACGACCTGAGCGCACGCGAGAACCTGTTGGCGGCGTGCCTGCTCGGCGGCCAGTACCCCGATGAGGCTCAGGTCACGGCCGCGTTGCGGGCAGCCGGGTTGCGCCAGCGCGAGCACCTGCCTGCGCGCAGCTTGTCGCAAGGCCAGCGCCGCCGCGTGTCGCTGGCGCGGCTGGTGCTGAGTCAATCGTCACGGCTGTGGGTTCTGGATGAACCCTTCAATGCGCTCGACACCGACGCCACCGCTTGGCTGCTCGGGGTGCTCGAAGCTCAGTTGCGCCGCGGCGGCATCGTGGTGCTGACCAGCCACATGCCGTTGGCGATCGACCCGGCGCTGCCCCAGGTGGTGTTGAGCCTGTGAACACCACCAGCACCCCCAACGCCAACCCGGCGTCTGCCGGAACCCTGGACGCGATGCGCGGCATCTTCATGCGTGATGTGCGTCTGGCCATGCGCCGGCGCGCCGACACGGCGGCGGCACTGTTTTTCTTCGTGATCGTGGCGAGCCTGTTTCCGCTGGGGGTCGGGCCGGAGCCGGCGTTGTTGCGCACCATGGCCGCGGGTGTCGTGTGGGTGGCCGCGCTGCTGGCGTCGATGCTGTCGCTGGGTCGCTTGTTTGCCGACGACCACGCCGACGGCACGCTCGAGCAGCTGCTGTTGTCGGTGTGTCCGCTGCCGCTGATCGTGCTCAGCAAGATGGCCGCGCACTGGGTGTGTTCGGGCCTCACGCTGTGCCTGGTCGCGCCGCTGCTGGCCTTGCAGTTCGACCTGCCCAGCGAGGCGATCGGCGTGCTCATGGTCACTTTGCTGCTGGGCACGCCGCTGCTCAGCCTGATCGGCGGCATCGGCGCGGCGCTGACGGTTGGCGTGCGCGGCGCTGGCGTGCTGCTGTCGCTGCTGGTGCTGCCGTTGTGCGTGCCGGTGCTGATTTTCGGTGCGGGTGCGGTGGACGCGGCGGTGTCGGGTCTGGCGGTGGGGGCGCACTACTCGCTGCTGGGCGCGATGCTGATCGCCGCCCTCTTTCTGGCGCCTTGGGCTGCGGCGGCCGCACTGCGGATCTCGCTCGATTGAACGCATTGCACAATCCTCGGTCGAATCGACGGGCGGCCTGTGGCCAGCCCTTCGAGCGGTGATGGCCGGAGCCCGAGCACGTGCAGTTTTCGCAAATCAATTGGTTCAAGTACGCCGCACCGCGGCGTTTCTATCCCCTGGCAGGAAAAGCCATCCCGTGGTTGGGCGCGCTGGCGCTGCTGCTGTGCGTGGCCGGCTTGGCTCTGGGGCTGTTGATCGCGCCCACCGACGCTCAGCAAGGTGACGCCTACCGGATCATCTTCATCCACGTGCCGGCCGCCTGGATGTCGATGGTGATCTATCTCGCCATGGCGTTCTGGGCGGCCATCGGGCTGGTGTTCAACGCCCGTTTGGCGGCGATGCTCGCCACGTCACTGGCCCCTTCGGGCGCCGTGATGACCTTCATCGCGCTGTGGACCGGCGCCTTCTGGGGCCGCCCGACCTGGGGCGCCTGGTGGGTGTGGGACGCGCGGCTCACCTCCGAGCTCGTGCTGCTGTTTCTTTACATCGGCTTCATGTCGCTTCATGCGGCCATCGACGACTTGCGGCGCGCGGATCGTGCCGCTGCGCTGCTGGCCATCGTGGGGGCGGTCAACGTGCCGATCATCTATTTCTCGGTGAAGTGGTGGAACACGCTGCACCAGGGCTCGTCGGTGTCTTTCACCAAGGGCTCGAGCATGGCCGCGCCCATGCTCGCCGGCATGCTGGTGATGGCGCTGGCGTTCTGGGCGTATTGCATTGCGGTGTCGCTGGCGCGGCTGCGAGCGGTGATCCTCGAGCGCGAGCAGCACACCCAGTGGGTGCGCGCCGAAGCAGGAGCCTCCCAATGATCTGGAACAGCTGGTCTGACTTCATCGCGATGGGCGGCTACGGCTTGTACGTTTGGGGCTCGTTTGGCGTGACGGCCCTGGCCATCGCGGCCGAGATCTGGTCGGTGGCGGCACGCCGCAAGGCGGTGCAAAGCGCATTGAGCCAAGCCGGCACTGACGAATCCGGAGACAACGCATGACACCCCGAACCAAACGCGCGCTGATCATCGTCGGCGGGCTGGCCACGTTGGGCATTGCCACCACGCTGGTGCTCAACGCCTTTCAAAGCAACATGGTGTTTTTCTTCAGCCCCTCGCAGGTGGCGGCCCATGAAGCCCCGCGCGAACGCAGCTTTCGCATCGGCGGCATGGTTGAGCAAGGCAGCGTGCAGCGCGACGAGAAGACCCTCACCGTGAAGTTCGTCGTGACCGACTTCGCGCAAAAGGTACCGGTCACCTACACCGGCTTGCTGCCCGACCTGTTTCGTGAAGGCAAGGGCGTCGTGGCCCAGGGCAAGCTGGGACCTGACGGCGTGTTTCGCGCCGAGCAGGTGCTGGCCAAGCACGACGAGAACTACATGCCGCCTGAAGCTGCCGACGCCCTGGCCAAGGCCCGCAAGGGAGAGATGCCACGCGGCAACACCGCTGCGGGCAGCGAAATGAACCCGAGGTCCAACCCATGATTCCCGAGATCGGTCACGTTGCGCTGATCCTGGCGCTCACCATGGCGCTCGCGCAAAGCGTTCTGCCACTGATCGGCGCGCAAACCGGCAATGCCGCGTGGATGTCGCTGGCCCGGCCTTCGGCGCGCGGGCAGTTCTTGTTCATGGTGATCGCCTACGGTTGCCTGACCTACGCGTTCGTGAACAACGACTTCTCGGTGGCGCTGGCGGCCATGCACTCCAACTCAAACTTGCCGCTGGTCTACCGCTACACCGCGGTGTGGGGCAACCACGAAGGCTCGATCCTGCTGTGGGCGCTGATCCTGTCGGGCTGGACGCTGGCGGTGTCGATCTTCTCGAAGCAGCTCGACGAGCCCACGGTGGCGCGTGTGCTGGGGGTGATGGGGCTGGTGAGCTGCGGCTTCATGCTGTTCACGCTGTTC
>CANGBT010000105.1 GCA_947452135.1 Burkholderiales bacterium | reverse complement strand
GCCGCCTATGCCGTCATCACGCAGGCCGTGGCGCACCGCGAACTCGACCGCCGGCTGCTCGCGCAGTGCCTGGCCGAATGCGTGCGGCTGATCGGCGGCGTGATGCTCATCCTGGGCATGGCGCTGGCGCTGACCAACTTCCTGGTCGATGCCGGCGTTCCCGATCTGGCCGTCGAATGGGTGCGCAGCGTCATCCCGAACCGCTACGCCTTCATGCTCGCGCTGTGCGTGTTCTTGTTCGCCGCCGCCGCGCTGATGGAGATCTTTGCGGCGCTTGTGGTGCTGGTGCCGCTGCTGCTGCCGCTGGCGCTGAGCTACGGCATCGACCCGGTGCACTTCGGGATCATCTTTCTGGCGGCGATGGAAGTGGGCTTCCTGTGCCCGCCGGCGGGCATGAACCTGTACTTCGCCTCGGCCATGTTCGGCAAATCCATCCGCTACGTGGCCGCCTCGGTGCTGCCCGCCATGCTGGCGATCTTCATCGGCACCGTGCTCATCGCCTGGATTCCGGTGCTCGCGACGGGGCTGCCGCACCTGTTGTCGGGGCGCTGAGCCGACACCCCCGTTCGGGGGCACCCCTCGCGGGAGCGCCAGACCCCACCTCCTGGGGTCGAAAAAAGCGGGCGTGATTTCTACAGTGAGCCCCATGGACTCGCTGCACCCACCCACCGCCCAACGCGGTCTCACGCTGATCGAATCGGCCATCACGCTGGCCGTCACGGCGATCCTGGTGTGCAGCGCCGCGCCCGACTTGGCCGCCACGCTCGAACGCCACCGGCTCACCGCTGCGGCCACGCAGCTCGCGAGCGACGTGCAGTGGCTGCGCAGCGAAGCCGTGCTGCGCAACGAGACCTTGCGGTTGAGCTTTTTCGACGGCGCCGGCGGCAGTTGCTACGTGCTGCACACCGGCGCGCGCAACCAGTGCCAGTGCGACGGCCAGTCGGCCTCGGCCGTGTGCAGCGCCGACGCGGTGGCGCTCAAGACCGTGACGCTGAGTGCGTCCGCGCGCATCGGCGTGCAGGCCAACGTGAGCTCGATGGTGTTCGACCCGCTGCACGGCACGGCCACGCCAGCCGGCACCTTGAAGGTGTCGGCGGCCAGCGGTCGGGCCATTCACCACGTGGTGAATGTGCTCGGTCGGGTGCGCACCTGCACGCCGGCCACGCCCGGTCCGGCGGTGGCCGGCTACCCGGCGTGCTGATTTCAGATTTCCACACCCCACCCAAGGAGCCGACCATGACGCTGTCCCGACCCCACCCCCGGACCGCACGCCGCCGCGCACATACGGCGGGCTTCAGCCTGCCCGAGCTGGCGTTCAGCCTGACCATCGTGGGCATCCTGTCGTCGATCGCCTACCCCGCGTTCAGCAGCACGCTGGCGAGCGTTCGGCGCTCGGATGCGCTGGTCGCGCTGATGAACCTGCAAACCCAGCAGGAGCGCTATCGCGCCAACCACGAGGCCTATGGCGATCTGGCGCAGCTCGGTGTGGCGAGCGTGTCGCCTTCGGGCCATTACGAGATCACCCTCGAAGCCGCATCGTCCACCGGCTATTCGGTGCGCGCCACGGCCACCGGCGCGCAGCGCAACCACAGCGCCTGCCGGCACCTGCGGCTCACGGTCGAGGGCCTGAACCTCACCTACGCCTCGGGCGAGACCGACGCCACCGCCAACGCGGGTGCGCTCAACCGCCGCTGCTGGGGCCAGTGACATGCGCCGCCGCATGGCACCGCATGGCCGCCGGCAGCGCGGCTTGTCGCTGGTCGAGCTGCTGATCGGCTCGGCGCTGGGCTTGCTGCTGGTGGCGTGCGGCATCACGGTGCTGCTGATCCACCTGCGCGACAACCGCGCGCTCATCGAACACAACCGCCTCATGCACGACCTGCGCAGCGCCAGCGAGCTGATCGGCCGCGACCTGCGCCGCGCCGGCCACTGGGGCGACGCCGGTGCGGGCGTGTGGCTGCGGGATTCGGCAGCAGCCACGGTCGCCACCAACCCCTACGCCGCGGTCGAGGCCACCGCCGCCACGGTCACGCTGCGCTACTCGCTCGACAGCACCGAAAACCAGCAGGTCGACAGCCACGAGCAGTTCGGTTTTCGGCTGCGCAGCGGTGCGCTCGAGATGCGCGTGGGCGCCGCGAGCTGGCAGTCGATGACCGACGTGAACACCATGAAGGTCACCGCCTTGGAGTTCGCCCCGCACGAAGACACGCTCGACCTGGGCGCGCTGTGCAGCGCACCGTGCGCCGCCGGTGACGCCAGTTGCCCGCCGCGCCAGACGCTGCGCAGCGTGATCGTCACGATCACCGCCCAGAGCGCCACCGACGCCCGAACGGTGCGCACCGCGCGCACGGCGGTGCGGCTGCGCAACGACGAGATCACCGGACGCTGCCCGGCCTGAGTCGCTGACCATGCCAACCGCCCCCCGCCCACGCGTGTGCCACCGGCCGCGCCACCCGCTCCACCAGCGCGGCGTGGCCTCGCTCGCGGTGAGCTTGCTGCTGCTGATGGCGATGCTGCTGAGTGCCGCCTGTGCCAACCGCGCCCTGCTGTTTGAGCAGCGGTCCTCGTCCAACCAGCAGCGTGCCACGCAGGCCTTCGAAGCCGCCGAGGCCGGCATCGACTGGGCCATCGCGCAGCTCAATGCGCCACGGCCGGTCGATGAGCGCTGCGAGCCGCTCACCGGTGCCGGCGGCCGCTCGTTTCGCGAGCGCTACCTGAGCGTCGACACCGGCTCCGGGCTGCACACGCCGCAACTGTGGAAGAGCGGCGCGCAAGACCTCGCGCTGCAACCCGGCTGCGTGCGCTCAGGCCGCGGCTGGTCGTGCGCCTGCCCGTCGAACGGCTGGCCAGGCCTGATGGTGGCCACCGGCGGCGACCTCGCGCCGCAGCCGGCGTTCAGCGTGCAGTTCAGCGCCGAGCCACGGCCCGGGCTGGTGCGACTCAACGTCATCGGCTGCTCGAACTCGGCCGGCGCGTGTCGCCCCGGCGTGGCCGGTCGCGCCGATGCGGTGGTGCGCTTGCAGGTGCTGCTCGGTCTGCTGCCGGGCGTGTCGGTGCTGCCACAAGCGGCGCTCACGGTGCGCGGCACGGTCGAGGCCACCGGCGCGCTCGGTGTGCACAACACCGACACCGCCAGCGGCGGACTCACGGTGCGCGCCGGCGGCAGCCTGATCGGCACGGCGGTGCGCCTCGGCACCGCGCCCGGTGGTGCGGCCGAAGCCTCGGCGGCCACGCACGACCCGGCGCTGGCTGCGCTGGAGCCCGAGCGGCTGTTCGCGTCGCACTTCGGACTTGATCGCACCCGCTGGGCTCACCACCCGGCGACGCAAGCGGTCGATTGCACGCTGGCTTGTGGAGCGGCCATCGCCGCGGCCATCAACACCGCCGGCAGCAACCGCATGGTTTCCATCGCCGGCGACGCCACCCTCGACGGGCCGCTCACGCTGGGGTCGGCCGAGCGCCCGGTGATCGTTGTGGTGAGCGGCACCGCAGCGCTGCGCGGCGACGTCACCCTGCACGGCGTGCTCTACGCCGCCGACATCCGCTGGGACGGCCCCACTGGCGCGTCGGCCGGCGTCCACGGTGCGGTGATCTCGCAGTCGGATTTCCGGGGCAACGGCGCGCCCCGGTTGCAGCGCGACGCCGCGGTGCTGCGCGCGTTGCAACTGCACACCGGCAGCTTCGCGCGTGTGCCGGGCAGTTGGAAGGACTTCTGATGCGCCGTGCATCAACACGCACTCAACAGACCGGCGTCAGCCTGCTCGAAGCGCTGTTCTCGCTGCTCGTGCTGTCGGTGGGCGTGGCGGCCACCGGCCATCTGCACCGGCACCTCGAGACGCACGCCGACATCGCGCGGCAGCGCTCCGAGGCGGTGCGGCTGGCGCAGGAAGACCTTGAAGCCGCCCGCCTGTTCGGATCACCTGCGGCAACCGATGTCCGGTCGGTGCAAGACAGCGCCGCGCTGCGCTTGAACACCACCTTCGAGCTGACCCGCCAGATCGACACGAACGAAGCCACAGCCGCGCCGTTCAGATCGGCCACGGTCGCAGTCGTCTGGCATGCGCGCGACGGCTCGTCCCAGCAAACGGTGCTGGCCTCGGCGATCACCGATCAGGACCCGGCCTTCTCGGGCGCGCTGACGCTCATCGCCAGCGCGCAAGCCGGCGCGGCGGGCCGATCGAGCGCCATCCCGCCGGGCTTGCACACCGTCGACGACCGGCGCAGCGCCTTCAAGCCCACGCCCGGCGCCACCGTCGCCTTCGTGGTCGACAACGCCAGCGCGCGGGTGGTCGAGCAATGCACCGACGTGCCAGCCGAGGTGCGCAGCGAAGACCTCAAAGCCGAACACCTGACGCACTGCGCCGAGTTCAAGGCGCTGCTGCTCAGTGGCGTCGTGCGCTTTTCCGGCAGCAACCCGCCGGATGCGCTGGCCGCCAACGACACGCCGCTGGCGCTGGCGCTGTCGGTCGGGCTGCCGGGCATGGTGTCGCCGGCGTCGCCGTGGTGCCACGCCGAAGCGCGCAAGACGGTGGTCTACCGCGCGGCCGATGGCGTGCACCGCGAGGCGGTCGCCCTTGAGGCCACGCCGGCCAGCCTTGGTGTCACCGACTGGCAAGACACGGGCGAGCGCTACACCGCCTACCGCTGCGTGGTGGCCGCCGCCGGCGACCCGCCACGCTGGTCGGGCCAAAGCACCGTGGTGCCGCTCGGCTGGGAGATCGGCAACGCCCCCACGCAACGCAAGGTGTGCCGCTACGTGAACGACAGCGACGGCAGCGGCGCCATCGACCGCAACGACGAACACCCCTCGGTTTACCGCGAGGTCGACCGGGCGCTGCTGCAGCAGAACTTTCTGGTGATGCGCGGCGATCTGGCCTGCCCGCAGGCCGCTGCCGCGACAATCGATCCGCTCGCGCCCGGCAGCACCGCCAGCGTGGCGACGGTTCAGCACCAACCCTGACACGCGAGCCCGACTCTGATGACCACCCCACCGAACTCAGCCGCCGACCTTGCCACGCATCCGCACCACCGCGGGATGCGGGAAGCGCTGGCGCTGGCCGAACAAGCCATCGGCCTGAGCGACCCCAACCCGCGCGTGGGCTGCCTGATCGTGGCCGATGACGGCACCGTGCTCGGGCGCGGTCACACCCAGCAAGCCGGCGGGCCGCATGCCGAGGTGATGGCGCTGCGCGATGCCGCCGCACACGGCCATTCGGTGCGCGGCGCCACCGTCATCGTCACGCTCGAACCCTGCGCCCACCACGGCCGCACACCGCCGTGCTGCGATGCGCTGGCGCAAGCCGGCGTCGGCCGCGTGGTGATGGCGCTCGAAGACCCCAACCCGCTGGTGGCCGGCCAGGGTGCGGCGCGTTTGCGCGCGGCAGGCATCGAGGTGATCGTGGGTGTCGAGGCCGACGCCGCGCGCGAACTCAACATCGGCTTTTTGTCGCGCATGCAGCGCCAGCGGCCCTGGGTGCGGCTGAAGGTGGCAGCCTCGCTCGACGGGCGCACCGCGCTGCCCAACGGCGTGAGCCAATGGATCACCGGCGACGCCGCGCGCACCGACGGCCACGCTTGGCGCCGCCGCGCCGGCGCGGTGCTCACCGGGCTGGGCACGCTGGTCCACGACGACCCGCGGCTCGATGTGCGGCTGGTGCCCACGGCGCGCCAACCGCTGCGCGTGGTGCTCGACTCGAACCTCGCAGCGCCGCTCGGCGCTCGCGTGTTCCAGAGCGCCGACTCGACGCTGGTGTACGCCGCGCAGCCCGCCGCCGAACGGCTCGAGGCCTACACCGCGCACGGCATTGAAGTGGCGCTGGCCGCCGGCGCCGGCGGCCGCGTCGATCTGGCTGCGGTGCTGGCCGATCTGGCACAGCGCGGCATCAACGAACTGCATGTGGAAGCCGGCGCTGCGCTCAATGGCGCCTTCGTGCGCGAGCGGCTGGTCGACGAATACCTGATCTACCTCGCGCCCAAGCTGCTGGGGTCGGGCCTCGACATGGCCGCGGTCGGGCCGCTGGCCGAGTTGTCGCAGGCGGCCGAGCTGCGCTTTCACCGCATCGAGCGCGTCGGCGACGACCTGCGCATCCTGGCGCGCCCCGCCGTCTGACCTCACAAGGACCATCCAGCCATGTTCACCGGAATCATCACGGGCCTCGGCCGCATCACCGACGTGCGCGCGCTGGGCAACGACGCCTCGCACGGCAAGCGCCTGACGATCGCCACGCCCGCGGGCTACCTCGGCGATGTGGGTCTGGGCGACAGCATCGCCATCAACGGCGCGTGCATGACCGTCACCTCGTTCGATGCCGCGCAAGGCACGTTCACCATCGACGTGTCGGCCGAAAGCCTGGACAAGACCGCAGGGCTGACCACGCTCGGGCCCGTCAACCTCGAAAAAGCCTTGCGCGCCAACGACCGCCTGGGCGGCCACCTGGTCAGCGGCCACGTCGACGGCATTGGCACGGTCACAGTCTTCGAAGCGACCGGCGAGTCGTGGACCTTGCGCATCGACGTGCCGCCCGCGCTGGCGCGCTTCCTGGCCTACAAGGGCTCGATCACCGTCAACGGCGTGAGCCTGACCGTCAACCGCGTGACCGACCACGCCGGCGGCTGCGAGATCAGCATCAACCTGATCCCGCACACCATCAACAACACCGCACTCGGGGGGCTGCAACCCGGGGCGGCGGTCAATCTCGAGATCGACCTGATCGCGCGCTACGTCGAGCGCATGCTCTCGGCGCCCGCCCCCACGCCGAGCTGAACACCTGCCGCAAGACGGCCGGTTCGACACCGGGCGCGGCGGTACCCGCCACCTACAATCCGGGGATGGCGATTTCCCCTATTCCCGAGCTGTTGACCGAGTTGGCAGCCGGACGCATGGTCATCCTCGTTGACGAGGAAGACCGAGAAAACGAAGGCGATCTGGTGGTCGCAGCCGACCATGTGACGGCCGACACCATCAACTTCATGGCGCGCTTCGGCCGGGGTCTGATCTGCCTCACGCTGACGCGCGAGCGCTGCGAGCGGCTGCAACTGCCGCCCATGGCGCTCAAGAACGGCGCGCAGCACGGCACCGCGTTCACCGTGTCGATCGAAGCGGCCGTGGGCGTGACCACCGGCATCTCGGCAGCCGACCGCGCGCGCACCGTGCAAGCCGCCGTGGCGCGCGACGCCACCCCAGCCGATCTGGTGCAGCCGGGCCACATCTTTCCGCTGCAAGCGCAAGACGGCGGCGTGCTGATGCGTGCCGGCCACACCGAAGCCGGTTGTGACCTGTCGGCGATGGCCGGGCTGTCGCCCGCCTCGGTGATCTGCGAAATCATGAACGACGACGGGACGATGGCGCGACTGCCCGACCTCGAGGTGTTCGCGCAGCAGCACGGCCTGAAGATCGGCACCATCGCCGACCTGATCGAATACCGCAGCCGCAACGAAACGCTCATCGAGCGCATCGGGCAGCGCGTGCTCAAAACCGAATTCGGCGACTTCGACTGCACCTCGTTCAGCGACCGCACCGGCGGGCTGCACATGGCGCTCACGCGCGGCCACTGGACCACGCGCGACGAAGTGCTGGTGCGCGTGCACGAACCGCTGTCGGTGATGGACCTGCTCGACACCGGCAACTGCCGCCATTCGTGGCCGCTGCCGCGCGCACTGGCCCGGCTGCACGCCAGCGAGCGCGGCATCGCCGTGCTGCTCAACTGCGGCGAAGGCACGCCTGCGCTGCTCGAGAAATTCCAGCCGCAAGGTGATCCGGCCGCACGCCGGCCGCAGGCGATGGACTTGCGCACCTACGGCATCGGCGCGCAAATCCTGCGCGACATGGGTGTGGCCAGAATGAAACTGCTCGGCAGTCCCAGGCGGATGCCGAGCATGGTGGGCTACGGGCTCGAAGTGACCGGCTTCATCGCCGCAGACGCTTCGCAAGGCACCGACTGAAAAAACAACCCACAAGGATTTCCCATGCAAGGTGCTGACACCGGCCAACAGGCCCCCCTCGACGGCGCAGATTTCTGCATCGGCATCGTGCAGGCGCGCTTCAACGCCGCCATCACCAACCGCATGGCCGAAGCCTGCATCGCCGAGTTGAAGGCGCTGGGCGTGGACGCCGAGTCGATCGAGCACGTCACCGTGCCCGGCGCACTGGAAATCCCGGTGGCGCTGATGGCCATGGCCGACAGCGCCAACTACGACGCGCTGATCGCGCTGGGCTGCGTGATCCGCGGTGACACCTATCACTTCGAACTGGTGGCCAACGAAAGCGGCTCGGGCGTGACCCGCGTGTCGCTCGACCACGTGCTGCCGGTGGCCAATGCCATCCTCACCGTCGACGACGAAGCGCAGGCGTGGGCCCGCGTCGAAGACAAAAGCCGCGACGCCGCCCGCGTGGCCGTTGAAATGGCTCATCTGATGGACAAGCTCTCGTGATCGATACCGAATTGCCCTCCACCACCGACGCGTCAGGCACCGACGTCGCGACGCCCAAGCCCGCCAAGGCCGCCAAGACATCGCAGAAATCGCTGCGCCGGCGCTCGCGCGAACTGGCGCTGCAAGGCTTGTACGAGTGGCTGCTGTCGCGCGAAAAGACATCGGTGATCAGCTCGCACATGCGCGAGCAAGCCAACTTTGATCCCTGCGACGCAGAGCACTTCGATGCGCTGCTGAGCGGCTGCATCGCCGAGGTCGAAACCATCGATGCGGCACTCGCGCGCCACGTCGATCGCAAGCTCAGCGAGCTGTCACCGGTCGAGCACGCCGTGCTGATGATCGGCGTGTACGAACTCACGCACTGCCTCGAGATCCCCTACCGCGTGGTCATCAACGAAGCGGTCGAGCTCGCCAAGAGCTTCGGCGGCACCGACGGCCACAAGTTCGTCAACGGCGTGATCGACAAGACCGCGGCCGATCTGCGCGCCGTCGAAGTCGAGGCTGCGCGCGCGGCGCGTCGCTGAGCCGGTGTGTCGGCCCGGTCCCGAATCCGCGCGGTGATCTGCCCACACGCATGACGCCCCACGACTTCGACATCCCGCTGCGCGTCTACTGGGAAGACACCGACGCCGGCGGCGTGGTGTTCTTTGCCAACTACCTGAAGTTCTTCGAGCGCGCACGCACCGAGTGGCTGCGCTCGCTGGGTTTCAGCCAGGAGCGCATGCGCGTGGACGACGCGGCGGCGTTCGTCGTCAGCGAAACCTCCGTGCGCTACCTGCGCCCGGCGCGGCTCGATGACCTGCTCACCATCACCGTGCGGCTGGCCAGCGTGGCGCGCGCGTCCATCACCATCGAGCAGCAGGCCTGGCGTGGCGATGAACTGCTCAGCGAAGGCAGCATCCGCATCGCCTGCGTCGACACCGAACGTTTTGCGCTGCGGCGCATCCCAGAGGGCATCACCCACGCCCTCACACACATCTCACCGCGTTGACACCCATGAACCAAGACATGTCCATCCTCAGCCTCGTGCTGCACGCCAGCCTGGTGGTGCAAATCGTGATGGCCGGCCTGTTGATCACCTCGCTGGCGAGCTGGTCGGTGATCTTCAGCAAGCTGTTCGGCTTGCGCCGCGTGCGCAGCCAGAACGAGACCTTCGAGCGCGAGTTCTGGGCCGGCAAGAACCTCAACGACCTCTACGACGAGGCCGCCAAGCACGCGGATCAATCGGCCCCGATGGAGCGCCTGTTCGCCTCGGGCATGCGCGAATTCATGAAGCTGCGCGAGCGCCGCGTGGCCGATTCGGGCGCGCTGCTCGACGGCGCACGCCGTGCCATGCGCGCGAGCTTCCAGCGCGAGCTCGACACCATCGAGTCGAACCTGTCGTTCCTGGCGTCGGTGGGCTCGGTGTCGCCTTACGTGGGGCTGTTCGGCACGGTGTGGGGAATCATGCATGCCTTCATCGGGCTGGCCACGCTGACGCAGGTGTCGCTGGCCTCGGTCGCGCCGGGCATCGCCGAAGCGCTGGTGGCCACGGCCATCGGCCTGTTTGCGGCGATCCCGGCGGTGATCGCCTACAACCGCTTCGCGCGCGACATCGACCGCATCGCCATGCAGATGGAGACCTTCATCGAGGAGTTCTCCAACATCCTGCAGCGCAACGT
>CANGBT010000104.1 GCA_947452135.1 Burkholderiales bacterium | reverse complement strand
GGGCCCAACCAGATCAACCGGCGCGACCTCAACCGCGAGATCACGCTCGACGCCAACGCCTACGGGCGCAGCAGCGGCGATGTGTCCACCGACATCCGCCGCGTGCTCGACGGCGTGGCCTGGCCGCCAGGCTATCGCTACACCTTTGGCGGCAGCACCAAGAACATGAACGAATCGTTCAGCTACGCGATCGGCTCGCTGGGCCTGGCGGTGGTGTTCATCTACATGATCCTGGCCAGCCAGTTCCGCAGTTTCATGCAGCCGATCGCGCTGATGAGCTCGCTGCCGCTCACGCTGATCGGTGTGGTGCTGTCGCTGCTGATCTTCCGCTCGACGCTCAACATGTTCAGCATCATCGGCGTGGTCATGCTCATGGGGCTGGTGACGAAAAACGCCATCTTGCTGATCGACTTCGCGATCCGCCTGCGCGAAGGCACGGTGGCGCCGTCGGGCCCCGCAGGTGCGCTGTTCAAACCGGGGCTGGGTTTGGGCCGCGACGACGCACTGCTGCACGCCGCGCAGGTGCGGCTGCGCCCGATCCTGATGACCACGCTGGCAATGATCTTCGGCATGGTGCCGCTGGCCTTCGCGCTGACCGAAGGCTCGGAACAGCGCGCGCCGATGGGCCAGGCGGTGATCGGCGGGGTGATCGCCTCGTCGTTGCTCACGCTGGTGGTGGTGCCGGTGGTCTACTGCTACCTTGACGACCTGGGCGGCTGGCTGCGGCGCCGGTTCGCGCCAATAAAATGATCCCTATTCCCCTGCAAGAGAAACCTCATGGACATTGAACTGGCCCGCTTCAACATGATCGAGCAGCAAATCCGCCCCTGGGATGTGCTCGACACCGATGTTCTGGCGCTGCTGGCTTCGGTCAAGCGCGAAGACTTCGTGCCGGCCGAGTCGCGCGCCATGGCCTTCGTCGACACCGAAGTGCCGCTGCCCAGCCGCACCGGTGCGACGCAGTTGATGCTGGCGCCACGGGTCGAAGCACGCTTGTTGCAAGAACTCAAGCTGCGCCGCCATGAGCGCGTGCTCGAGATCGGGGCCGGCTCGGGCTTCATGGCCGCGCTCATGGGCCACCAGGCGCAGCAGGTGCTCAGCTTTGAGATCGACCCCGACCTGGCGCTTTTTGCGCAGGCCAACCTGTCCCGCGCCGGTCTGCACAACGTGACGGTGCGCCAAGGCGATGGCGCCAAGGGGTGCCCCGACGAATCCCCGTTCGACGCCATCGTGCTGTCGGGCTCGGTCGCGCAGGTGCCTCAGGCGCTGCTGGACCAGCTCAAGCCCGGCGGCCGGCTGGTGGCCATCGTGGGCCAGTTGCCTGTCATGGTGGCCACGCTCTACACCAAGGGTGCCGACGGTTCGGTGGGCAGCGCTGAGTTGTTCGACACCGTGGCCCCACGCCTGTCGGGCTTCGACGAGCCCAGCCGTTTCCAGTTCTGATGTCGCAGATCACGCCCGCCGAGTTCGCAGCGCTGCTCGCATCGCCCCCTGCGTCGGGCCTGCCGTTGCTGCTCGATGTGCGTGAGGTGTGGGAGTTCGAGCTCGCGTCTCTACGTGCCGACGGCCTGGTCACGCTCAACCTGCCGATGAGCGAGATCGTCGAGCGCGTGGGCGAGTTGTGTCCCACGCAGCCCATGATCTGCCTGTGCCACCACGGTGTGCGCAGCGCGCAGGTCGCGGGCTTTCTGGAGCGTCGCCACGGCTTCACCTCAGTCACCAATTTCAGCGGTGGCATCGACGCCTGGTCGATGCAGGTCGACCCCACCGTGCCGCGCTACTGAGCGCGCGCCGACCCAAGGAAACACCATGCGCACCGCCCTGCCCCGAACCATCCCGATGCGCCCGCCACTGCGTGCCTCGCTGATCGCCATCGCCCTGGGCCTGGCAGCTGCCGGCAGCGCCTGGGCGCAAAGCCTCGACGAGCTCTACACCGCTGCGCGTGGCTACGACCCCATCTACCTGGCGGCGCGCTCGCTGGCCGATTCGGCGCAGTACAAGGCGGCGCAAGCCGACGCGCTGATGCGGCCCACGGCCAACCTGACGGCCAGTGCCAACATGACGCGCACCGAGACGAGCCGGGCCGACATCTCAGCGCGCAACCGCACGGAGAGCCTGTCGGCGCGCCAGCCGCTGTTCAACCGCGCCAACAGCGCCACCATCGATCAGGCCGCTCGCCAGCTCGAAGCGTCGACGTACCAGCTCGAGGCCGCAGAACAGGACCTGATCGTGCGCCTGGCGCAGGCGTACTTCGACGTGCTGGCTGCGCAAGACGCACTGGCCACCACGCGCACCAGCAAGGCCGCCATCAGCGAGCAGCTGGCCTCGGCCAAGCGCAATTTCGAAGTCGGCACGGCCACCATCACCGACACGCGCGAGGCGCAAGCCCGCTTCGATCTGGCCACCGCGCAGGAAATCGCCGCTGACAACGACCTGCGCAACAAGCGCATTGCACTCGACCAGTTGGTGGGCCGCACCAACGTCGAACCCAAGGGCCTCACGCTGCCCGTGGTGTTGCCGGCCACCACGCCGGCCGATGCCGAGGTCTGGGCGGGCAACGCCGATGCGCAGCATCCGTCGGTGCGTCAGGCCCGGCTCGCGGTCGAAGTGGCACAACTCGAGACCGAAAAAGCACGCGCCGGCCACCTGCCCACTGTCGATGCGGTGGCAAGTCTGGGCAACAACTACAGCTCGCGCAGCGGCATCAGCGGCAGCGGCCAGACCTCCATCGGCGGCACCACCAACTCGGGCAGCCTCGGCTTTCAGCTCAACGTGCCGCTGTTTGCCGGCTACTCGGTGCAAAACCGCATCAAGGAAACGCTGCTGCTCGAAGACAAGTCGCGCAACGACCTCGAAGCCGCGCGGCGCGTGGTGTCGATCGCCACGCGTCAGGCTTACTTCGGCGTGGCATCACTGCAAGCGCAGGTGCTGGCGCTCGAGGCTGCCGAATCATCGAGCGCGCTGGCGCTCGAGGCCACGCAACTCGGCTACAAGGTGGGCGTGCGGGTCAACATCGATGTGCTCAACGCGCAGACCCAGCTTTACACCACCCGCCGTGATCTCTCGAAGGCCCGCTACGACACCCTGGTGGCCGGCCTGAAGCTGCGCCAGGCGGCAGGACAGCTCAAGCCCGACGACCTGTCGGCCGTGAGCCGGCTGCTGGCGCGCTGAGGCGCCTCGGCCCACACGCCCTGGCGGCGCAGCCCGGCAGCAAATCAAAAACGGGTCAGCGCATCAGCGCCGTGATGCCATCAGCCATGCGCGCGGCAGCACCCCGGTGGCGTGCCACGAAGGCCAGCGCGCACTCGGCGCTGGGCATCGCCTGAGCGGATTCAGCGCCTGAAGGCGACGCGTCCGGCGTCACCATCGCCACCGCCAGCCGCACCGCTTCAGCGATGTCGACCACACGCTGCGCAGCGCCTTCTTGCAGCGCGCGCTCGGCCGCATCGGCGAAGTTGAAGGTGTGCGGGCCCATCAGCACTGGACAGCCGCAGGCGGCGGCTTCGATCAGGTTCTGGCCACCCAGCGGCTCGAAACTGCCCCCGAGCAACGCGACCTGCGCGCAGCCGAAGTAGCTGGCCATCTCGCCGATCGAATCGCCCAGCCAGACATCGGCCGCAGCGACCTCGCTCGGCGGCACATCGACCCAGGTGCTGCGGCGTGACGCGCTCAAGCCAGCGGCAGCCATGAGCGCAGCCACCTCGTCAAACCGCTGCGGATGGCGCGGCACGATCAGCAACAGCGGGCGTGGTGCGCTTTGCTGAGTCCATGCGGCCAGCAGCGCGGCTTCCTCGCCCTCGCGGGTGCTGGCGGCGAGCACCACCGCCCGACCCGCCGCTTGCCGCCAGGCGGTGCCGCGCGCGAGCCGTGCCGCATCAGGCGTCACGTCGAACTTGAGGTTGCCGCAGACCTCGACGCGCCGCGCGCCGGCGGCCTGCATCCGGGCCGCATCGAGCTGCGTTTGCGCGAGCACCAACGAGATGCTTCGAGCGGCCGGGCGCAGCAACACCGACAGTTGCTCGCCGCGGCGCGCGCTGCGCTCGCTCAGCCGCGCGTTGGCCAGCACCATGGGAATGGCGCGGCGCTCAGCCTCTAGCAACAAATTGGGCCAGACCTCGGTTTCCATCAGCACGCCAAGGGCTGGCTGAAAGTGATCAAAAAACCGCGCCACCGCGCCGGGCGTGTCGACCGGCAGCCAGGCCTGGGCGTCGCCCTCGCGCAGCAAGGCTGCCCCGGCTTCGCGGCCGGTGGCCGTGCCGTGGGTCAGCAGCAATCGCATGCCAGGTCTGCGCTCGCGCAACGCGTCGATCAGTGCGGCCGCGGCCCGCGTTTCGCCGAGCGACACCGCATGCACCCACAGCCAACCCGAGCCGCGGGCCGGCTCGCGGTACAGGCCCACGCGCTCGCGCAGCGCAAAGCGGTACAGCGGCTCGGCCCGACCGCGCCACCACAGCCGCAACGCATAGGCCGGCAAGGCCAGCCGCAACAGCGTTGCGTAGCCGATGCGCGCGAGGCGCTGCACGGTGGTCAGGGCGGCAGCCGGCGCCAACGCCTCAGTGCGCCGCAGTGGCGATCTGCGCGTCAGGCTTGACCGAGCGCAGCGCGGCCATGAAGGTGGCCTCGATGCGGCGCAACGCCTTTTCGGTGTGACCCTCGAAGCGCATCACCAGCACCGGCGTGGTGTTGGACGAGCGGATCAGCCCGAAGCCGTCCTTGTATTCAGCGCGCAGGCCGTCGATGGTGATGACCTCGAGCGCGCCGGGAAACTTGGCAGTCTCGAGCAGCTTTTGCACCAGCACCTTGGGCTCGCCCTCGGCGCACGGCACGTTGAGCTCGGGCGTGCTGAAACTGGTCGGCAGCGCGTTGAGCACCTTGCTCGGGTCCTTGCTGCGACTGAGGATCTCGAGCAGCCGCGCGGCGGTGTAGGTGGCGTCGTCAAAGCCGTACCAGCGCTCGCCAAAGAAGATGTGGCCGCTCATCTCGCCGGCGATCGGCGCCTTGACCTGCTTCATCTTGGCCTTGACCAGCGAATGGCCGGTCTTCCACATCAGCGGCTTGCCGCCGGCCTTGCGGATCACCGGCGCCAGACGCTGCGTGCACTTGACGTCGAAGATCACCGTGCCGCCCGGGTTGCGGCCGAGGATGTCCTTGGCAAACAGCATCAGCTGGCGGTCGGGATAGATGATCTTGCCGTCCTTGGTGACCACGCCCAGGCGGTCGCCGTCGCCGTCAAAGGCGAGGCCGATTTCGGCGTCGGTGGATTGCACGGTGCGGATCAGATCGGCCAGGTTTTCAGGCTTGCTCGGATCGGGGTGGTGGTTGGGAAAGTCGCCATCGACCTTCGAGTACAGCTCGGTCACCTCGCAGCCCAGCGAGCGCAGGATGGCCGGCGCCGAAGCGCCGGGAATGCCATTGCCCGAATCGACCACGATCTTCATCGCTCGCTTGAGCTTGCAATCGCCGGCGATGCGCGCGCCGTACTCGGGAACGATGTCCATCGGCGCCGAGCGGCCGGCGTTGGCCACGTAATCTTCGGCTTCCATGCGTTGGCGCAGGCGCTGGATGTCGTCGCCGTAGATGGCGCGGCCGGCCAGCACCATCTTGAAGCCGTTGTAGTCCTTGGGGTTGTGGCTGCCGGTGACCATGATCCCGCTGTGGCAACCACGCCGGCCGCGCGTGGCGGCCACGTAGTAAAGCATCGGCGTGGTCACGGCGCCCAGATCCACCACATCCAGCCCGGTCGACACCAGACCGCGGATCAGTGCGGCTGCGAGCTTGGGCCCCGACAAGCGTCCATCGCGGCCCACCGCCACCGCCTTTTCACCCGCGGCCAGCGCCTCGGTGCCAAAAGCACGGCCCAAGTGCTCGGCGAACGCTGGGCTGATGGTCTTGCCGACCACGCCACGGATGTCATAGGCCTTGAAGTTGGACGCGGTGACTTTCATGAGAACCCCGGACGTTGATGTGCGGCGGATTGTAGGTACGGGGTCATGTCAGTCATTGAGCGTTCACAGCCCGGCGCCGCAGGCGCATCATGGGCAAGTTTTCACCGCCCGACCGGTGCTCGAGCCGGCTGCACACGATGAATCGCATCCTCCCTCCCAAGCGGGCGTGGCCGCTGCACGGCGTGGCCGCCACGCGCCGCATCGAGGCTGACGCCACCGACGCGCTGCCGCCGCACACCCTGATGCGTCGTGCCGGCGAGGCGCTGGCCCAACTGACGCTGGCCATCGCACCGCACGCACAGCGCGTGTGGGTGGCCGCCGGCCCGGGCAACAACGGCGGCGACGGGCTCGAAGCCGCCGCGCTCTTGCAAGCGGCCGGCAAGCAGGTCCACGTGAGCTGGTTGGGCGCCGCCGAGGGCGAACAGCGCGCACCGGCCGACGCGCTCGACGCCCATGCCCGCGCGGCGGCCGCCGGCGTGCTCATCAATGGCGAATGGCCCTGCGGCCTGCAGCCGCCTGATGTGGCGATCGATGCGCTGCTGGGCATCGGTGCCACGCGTGCGCCAGCCGGTCGCATGGCGGAGATGGTCGAGCGGCTCAACACGCTGGCTTGCGAGGTGATCGCGGTCGACGTGCCATCCGGCCTGGACGCGGACCGCGGGCAGGCCTGGGGCGCGGCGTGCGTGCGGGCGGACCACACGCTGTCGCTGCTGACGCTCAAGCCCGGCTTGTTCACCGCGATAGGGCGCGATCAGTGCGGCGCGGTGTGGCTCGACACACTCGAAGTCACCGACGATGACGCACCCGACGCGTGGCTGAGCGGCGCCGCGGCGCCGGTATCGCCGCGCCGTCACGCCCAGCACAAGGGCAGCTTCGGCGATGTGGTGGTGGTCGGAGGCGCCGCGGGCATGGCAGGGGCCGCCTTGCTGGCCGCACGCGCCGCGCAAGCTGCCGGCGCGGGGCGCGTCATCGTCGACTGGCTGCAAGACGCCACGCAGGCGTTGGGCGTCGATGCGTTGCACCCTGAACTGATGATGCCCCGCGGCTGGTCGCTGTCGGAGCCGGCGGTGCTCAAAGCAGCGACCGTGGTTTGCGGCTGCGGTGGAGGCAGCGCGGTGCGCGAGAGGCTGCCCCGCCTGCTGAGCCTGGCCGGCCGACTGGTGCTCGACGCCGATGCGCTCAACGCCCTGGCCAGCGATCCGCAACTGCTGGCACAGCTGCGACAGCGGCGCGCGCAGAGACTGGCCACGGTGATCACGCCCCACCCACTGGAAGCCGCCCGGCTGCTGAACTGTGGCGTGACGCAGGTTCAAGCAGATCGGCTGGCGGCTGCCAGGGCGCTGACCGAGCTGACCGGCTGCGTGGTGGTGCTCAAGGGATCGGGCAGCGTCACCGCCGCGCCGGGGCGCACGCCGCACATCAACGGCACGGGCAATGCCTCGCTGGCCAGCGGCGGCACGGGCGACGTGCTGGCCGGATGGCTGGGCGGCCGCTGGGCGCAAGCCGGTCGGCACCACGCCAACCTGATCGATGAATTCGAGCTGGCGTTTGCCACCGCCTCGCAAGCCGTGGCCGACCACGGCGCCGCGGCCGAATCCGAGCGCACCGGAACCTTGGCGGCGAGCGAGTTGATCGAAGGGTTGCGGCGGCGGCTGGCCATGAGCCTGCCGGCGACTTGACGAGGCCTCGCCCCCCGCAGTCGAGGCGGGGCTCACAGCGCCCACCGGACGGGCGCTCTGGCAGCTTGACGGCTGCCAGAGTGGCCTGCTCGGCTAGCGCCGCTTGGCTGGCTTGGCGGCCTTGGGCGGTCCCTTGCGCGCCGGCGATTTGGCTGCGCGGGCCGGGTTGGCACGCGCACCCGAGGCACTGAACCCCTTGCGCTTGGTGATCGCCTTGGTCGCGCGGTCGGTTTCCTTGACCGAAGCCAGTTCGGCGACGGCGCTGGTGTTTCGCTCGGCCGCGCGGTCGCGCTTGGCGCGCGCCATCGCCAGGTCTTCTTCGCCGTCGCGCACCATGCGGAAGTCGATCTTGCGGCCATCAAGATCGACCCGGCTGACCTGCACCCGCACGCGCGAACCCACGGCGTAACGCACGCCGGTGCGCTCGCCACGCAGCTCCTGCTTGACCTCGTCGAAGCGGAAGTACTCGCCGCCCAGTTCGGTGATGTGCACCAGCCCTTCGACGTAGAGGCCATCGAGCTGCACAAACAGCCCGAAGCTGGTGGCCGCACTGACGCGGCCGCTGTATTCCTCGCCGAGGTGCTCGCGCATGTAGCGGCACTTGAGCCACGCCTCGACATCGCGCGAAGCCTCATCGGCACGCCGCTCATTGGCGCTGCAATGCGCGCCGGCGAGTTCCCACAACTCGCCTTCAGCGCTCAGCGTCACGGCCTTGGCGGTCACGGCCTGTTTCACGGGCTTGCGGGTGACGCGCGCGGCCGGCATCGACTCGACCAGGCCCTTGCTCAGCAAGTAACGCTTGGCGCCCAGGATCGCCTTGATCACGCGGTGCACCAGCAAGTCGGGGTAGCGGCGGATCGGGCTGGTGAAGTGCGTGTAGGCGTCGTAGGCCAGACCGAAATGGCCGGCGTTGCTGGCGGTGTAGATGGCTTGCTGCATCGAGCGCAGCAGCATCGAGTGAATCTGCTCGGCGTCGACGCGGTCCTTGGTGGCCGCGGCGATTTGCTGGTACTCGCGCGGATGCGGGTCGTCGCTGATCGACAAGCCCAGACCGAGCGCCTTGAGGTAGTTCTGCAGCAGCGTTTTCTTCTCGGGCGTCGGGCCTTCGTGCACCCGGAACAGCGATGAATGCTTGGCCGTGGCGATGAAGTCGGCGGCGCACACATTGGCCGCGAGCATCGCTTCTTCGATCAGTTTGTGCGCCTCGTTGCGGGTGCGCGGAATGATCTTTTCGATGCGGCCGTTGTCATCGCACACGATCTGCGTTTCGGTGGTCTCGAAGTCAATCGCGCCGCGCTTGCCGCGCTCCTTGATCAGAGCGCGGTACACCTCGTTGAGGTTGAGCAGGTCATCGACCAGGTCCTTGCGGCGCAGCGCCTCGGGGCCGCGCGTGTTGCCGAGGATGGCCGCGACCTCGTTGTAGGTGAAGCGGGCGTGCGAGTTGATCACCGCTGGGAAGAACTGATACGCATGGATCTCGCCGGTGGCGGTGATCAGCATGTCGCACACCATCGCAAGGCGGTCCTCGTTGGGATTCAGCGAACACAGTCCGTTGGACAGCTTCTCGGGCAGCATCGGGATCACCCGACGCGGGAAATACACCGAGGTGGCGCGCTCGTAGGCATCGTGATCGAGCGGCTCGCCGGGCTTGACGTAGTGGCTCACGTCGGCAATCGCCACCACCAGCCGCCAGCCCTTGGCGCGACCGACCTTGGCCGGCTCGCAGTACACGGCATCGTCGAAATCGCGCGCGTCTTCGCCGTCGATGGTGACCAGCGCCACGTCGGTCAAATCGATGCGCTGCTTGCGGTCGATGGGACGTATCTTGTCGGGCAGACCCGCAGCCTGAGCCAGCGTTTCGGGCGAAAAGCAGTGCGGCACTTCGTACTTGCGCACCGCAATCTCGATTTCCATGCCGGGGTCGTCGATCTCGCCGAGAACCTCGGTGACGCGCCCCACCGGCTGCGAAAACATCGACGCCGGCTCGGTCAGTTCGACGGCCACCACCTGCCCGGCGGTGGCGTTGGCCACGGCGTTCTTGGGAATCAGGATGTCCTGGCCGTAGCGCTTGTCCTCTGGCGCCACCAGCCACACGCCGCTTTCGTGCAACAGGCGGCCGATGATGGGCGCCTTCTTGCGCTCGATGATCTCGAGAACGCGGGCTTCGGGGCGGCCCTTGCGATCGAACCGGATGATCCGGGCCTTGACGCGATCGCGGTGCAGCACCGCGCGCATTTCCTGCTGGGAGAGATACAGATCAGGCTGACCGTCATCGCGGATCACGAACCCGTGTCCGTCGCGGTGGCCTTGAACGATGCCTTCAACCTCACTCATGAGATCGGCACCAATGGTGCTGGGGGGCTGCTTATTGGTCTTTTCGATGATAAACTTTCAGGCTTCCTGAAGGCCCAGGTGGCGGAATTGGTAGACGCACTAGTTTCAGGTACTAGCGAGTAACTTCGTGGAGGTTCGAGTCCTCTCCTGGGCACCAAATATAACTAAGCCAGCTTTCGCTGGCTTTGT
>CANGBT010000103.1 GCA_947452135.1 Burkholderiales bacterium | reverse complement strand
GCAGCTGGTGCTCAAGCAGTACTTCCACATCGGCTTTGCCGCCGACACGCCACACGGCCTGATGGTGCCGGTGATCAAGGACGCCGACCGCAAGGGCATCTTGCAGATCTCGCAGGAAATGTCCGATCTGGCCCGCAAGGCGCGCGAAGGCAAGTTGAGCCCCGGCGAGATGACCGGCGGGTGCTTTTCGATCAGCTCGCTGGGCGGCATCGGCGGGCGCTACTTCACGCCGATCATCAATGCGCCCGAGGTTGCGATCCTGGGCGTGTGCAAGAGCGCCATGCAGCCAGTGTGGGACGGCAAGGCCTTTGAGCCGCGGCTGATCCTGCCGCTCAGCCTGAGCTGGGACCATCGCGTGATCGATGGTGCGGGGGCTGCGCGTTTCAACGCCTATCTGGCGCAAATCCTCGGCGATTTCCGCCGGGTCCTGCTGTGAACGGGCGCTGAGCATGGAACACGATCTGGATTGCGATGTGCTGGTGCTGGGCGCCGGCCCCGGTGGCTACTCGGCGGCCTTTCGCGCGGCCGATCTCGGGCTGAAAGTGGTGCTGGTCGAGCGCTATCCGACGCTCGGCGGCGTGTGCCTGAACGTGGGCTGCATTCCGTCGAAGGCGCTGCTGCACGTGGCTGCCGTGATGGACGAGGTCTCGCACTTTGAAGCGCTGGGCATCACGTTCGCGCCGCCCACCATCGATCTGGCGCGACTCAAGGCGCACAAGGACAAGGTCATCGGCCGCCTCACCGGCGGCTTGGCCGCGATGGCGAAGATGCGTCAGGTGACGGTGGTGCAAGGGCGCGGCGAGTTCGTCGATGCGAATCAGCTCAATGTCGAGCGCGCCGATGGCCAGACGCGGGCGGTGAAGTTCAAGCGCGCCATCATCGCGGCGGGTTCTGAAGCGGTGAAGCTGCCTTTCCTGCCGCAAGGCGATGAGCGCGTCGTCACCTCGACTGGAGCCCTCGAGCTGCGTCAGTCGCCCAAGCGCATGCTGATCATCGGCGGCGGGATCATCGGCCTCGAGATGGGCACGGTCTATTCCACGCTCGGCGCGCGGCTCGACGTGGTCGAAATGCAGGACGGCCTGATGCAAGGCGCCGACCGCGATCTGGTCAAGGTCTGGCAAAAAATGAATGCGCCGCGCTTCGATCACATCTTGCTCAAGACCAAAACCGTGAGTGCCGAGGCCACCCCTGAAGGCATCAAGGTGAAGTTCGAGTCGGCCGACGGCACGCCTGCGGCGCTGCCCGAGCAGACCTACGACCTCGTGCTGCAAGCCGTGGGTCGCGTGCCCAACGGCAAGAAGATCGCGGCCGACAAGGCGGGTGTGGCCGTGAGCGATCGCGGCTTCATCAGCGTCGACATCCAGATGCGCACCAACGTGCCGCACATCTTTGCGATTGGCGACATCGTCGGCCAGCCCATGCTCGCGCACAAGGCAGTGCACGAGGCCCACGTGGCCGCTGAAGTCATCGCCGGCGAACTGCTCGGCGACGCCAAACTGAGCCAATCCGCGTTCGATGCACGCGTGATTCCGAGCGTGGCTTACACCGACCCCGAAATCGCCTGGGTCGGCCTCACTGAAGACGACGCGAAGGCGCGCGGCATCAAGGTCAAGAAGGGCCTGTTCCCGTGGAGTGCTTCGGGCCGCGCGATCGCCAACGGACGCGATGAGGGTTTCACCAAGCTGCTGTTTGACGACAGCGACGAAGCCCACGGCCACGGCCGCATCCTGGGCGGCGGCATCGTCGGCACCCACGCTGGCGACATGATCAGCGAGGTTGCTCTGGCCATCGAAATGGGCGCCGACGCGGTGGACATCGGCAAGACCATCCACCCGCACCCCACGCTGGGCGAAAGCATCGGCCTGGCCGCCGAAGCCTTCGAGGGCGCGTGCACCGACTTGCCGCCGGCGCGCAGGTAAAGCCGTCGAGTTGGGCTCCGTTGCAGGGGCCGGGTTCTAACGCTCGTCCGCCCGGTACCCGTAGGCGGCGGTGATGTTGGACACGGTCCATTCACCGGCGGTGATTGGCGCATAGCGCGCGGGTCGCTGCTCGCTTTGGCACGACTCGAGGCAGCGCACCTCGGCGTTGAAGTTGGCGCCGAAGAAAAAGGGCAGTGAAAAGCGAGGTGCACCGCTGCTGTTGATCACCCGGTGCACGGTGGACAGGAACACGTCGTTGGTCCAGCGCGCCATGATGTCCCCGATGTTGATCACGAACGCGCCGGGAACGGGCGGCGCGGCGATCCAGTGGCCCAGGCTGTTGCGCACCTGTAGACCCGGCGCGCTGCTCGCGAGGATGGTGAAGCACTCGTAGTCGGTGTGGGCCCCCACGCCGATGTGGCGCGGGTCGATGGGCTGAGGCTGCGGCGGGTAGCGCAGCACGCGCAGTTGCGCCATGGGCTTGTCAATGAGTTCATCAAAGTAGTGTTCGGGCGTATCCAGAGCGAGCGCAAAGCCTTGAAACAGGCGGCATCCCAGCGCCCGCACCTGCTCGAAATACCGGTAGACCACTTCGCGAAATTCCGGCAACTCCTCGGGCCAGACGTTGGGGCCGTACATCAGGTTGCCCGCGAGGTAGTCGGCATCGGTGTCGGGCAACTCGAGTCCCACTTCGAAGGCCTCGTGAAAGTCGAAGGCATCGGCATCGTGAGAGTCGGCAGCCAGTCCCCCGATGGCCACGTAGCCGCGATGGCGACCCAGACGGTTGATGTCGTAGCGCTGCTTGACGCTGTCTGGCAGCGCATAAAAGGCATCGGCTGCGGCATACACCGCGTCGATGTCTTGCTGGGCAATGCCGTGGTTGACGATGTACATGAAGCCGACATCCCGACACGCCGCACCCATGGCGCTGGCGACGGTTTGCCTGCGTGCGAGATCAGACGAAAACAGATCGCCGACATCGATCACCGGCAGGCTGTCGAAGTTGGTCGCGCGTGCGTCCAGATCAGATCGGTCCAGGGTGAGGGTGCGTGCCTGCAGGGTCATGCGAATTCCCCATCGATGATTTCGAAGTGGGCATCGGTGGGGGTGCAGTTGCTGCCATTGACCGGCACCAGATCCTGCGGGCAGGCAGAAAACACGATCACCAGGTCCATCTCCGCGCGCAGCGTGACCCACTGGCCTGCGCTCGATACAGGCGAGGCAAATGTCAGGCCGCCACCGGCGTCGATCGGGATGTTCATGAAGAGGTTCAGCGGGCACGGAGTCCGCTCTGAGGTCAACCCCAGTTCACCGAGCGCCGTGGCGAGGTTGTCCGTGCAGTTGGCGTGGTGCGTCGTGCAGCCCAGCAACTGGTAGCGGTATCGATCGCACGCGGCAATCAGCGTGTCGTGGCGGCCGCCAGACGTGTCTTCAACGAAGCTGAGGATGGGGCGCCTGCGGTTGGTGCGCATCACCGAGCCCGTTGAGGGAAAGATCGTGCCGATGTGTCCGCGGCTGTGCTCCATCGACATGAACTCGCCCACATCTGACTGCGCGTAAGCCCAGGTGTCGACGACCTGCTGGCCGTGGGTGTTGATCACACGCACATGCTGTCCGGCCGACATGCGCGCCGCGGTGCCACAGCGCGCGGGAATGGTGGTCAGCCGCCGGCCTGTCGACGGGTTTTGCATGGTTGGGCCTTGCGAGTGGACATGTCTGTACACAAGCAAGTACGGCGCCAACGCCTGCGTGCGCCTTCAGTGCGCACGCAGTTCCATCAGAGTGCGATGTCAGGGGGCTGGCTTCGCCGGTTCTGCGAGGGTGGGAACCCGTTTGGCGAGCGCTTCGATGTCGATCGAGGGCAGCGAGATGGTGTCGGCAGGGCAACGGTGTGGACCGTCATCGCCCACAGACCAAGCCTGGCCATCGTCGTCCAGACCCAGCGGTCTGCGGATGCCCAACTGGGCCGTCAACTGGCTCATGCCGGCATGGGTGCGGGCGAAGGCCAATGCGCGGTCGTACTCGGCGTTGGCGTACGCACGGCGCGCCGTGTAGAGCTCGTTTTCGGAGTTCAGCAAATCGAGCAGGCTGCGCTGGCCGATGTCGAACTGCTGCCGGTAGGCGTCGCGCGCCTTTTCGATGGCGATCGTGTTGCGATCGAGCAGCACCAGTTGCTCGGTCAGCTTGCGTGTGTCGTTGAAGGCGATGGCCGCCGTTTGGCGAACATCGCGGCAGGCCTTGTCGCGCAGGTCCTCGCTTTGACTGATGAGGTTCGCCTGCTGGCGCACGCGCGCCTGGTCGGCACCGCCGTTGTAGAGGTTCCAGTTCATCACCAGTTCGGCTGCGCTGTCGCGGCGCTGGTCGCGCACGCCGTCGAAGTTGTTGCCAAAGCCGCTGCGAACCCGCGCTTCGACCCTGGGCTGGAAGGCCGACTCGCGCACCTGCGCCGTCAGACGGGCCGCGCGCACAGATTCGACCGTGGCGCTGATGGCGGGGCTTTGGGCCACGGCACGGTCCAGCACCTCGGCGCCACTGCCCGGAACGCCGAGATGAAGCACCGTCAGCGGGCCGAGTGCTGGCGGTGGCACCTCGCCGATCACGCGCAGGTAGCGCGCCATCACGTCATGCAGGTTGGCTGTCTCGGTGGTCAGGTTGGATTCGGCCAGTGCCAGACGCGCGTTGGCTTGTTCGAAGTCGACGCCACGACCCACGCCGGCGCGAAACCGCGCCTGAATCTGCTGCGACGCATAGCGGTGCTCGACGTAGTTGTCCTCGGCCAGCGCGACCAGCTTTCGAAAGCGCAGCACGTCATAGAACGCGCGGGCCACCTCGAGCGAGGTCTGCTCGGTGGTTTCGATCAGGTCGAAGTAGCGGCTGAGGCGGTCATGGCTGGCGCGTTCGACCTCACGCTTCGAACCGAGGCCGTCCCACAGCAACTGGGTCAGGCTCATTCCCAATCCCGTACGCCGCATCGACTCGGCCTCAGGGCGGCGCGAGGAGATGCGGTTTTCGTCGATACCGGCGGCAGCATTCACATCCAGCCGTGGGCGCAACGCGCCATTGGCCACATCAACGGCATCGGCCGAAGCGCGGTAGGCGTTGAACTTGGCGGTGACTTCCGGGTTGGACTGCAGAGCCTTTTCGACGGCGAGCCGCAGAGCGTCCGTGCCATTGCCGGAGGTCTGCGCTGATACCTGCGTCGCGTGTACCAACACACACAGTGCGATGATCGTCAAAGGGCTGCAAAAGCGCATGGTGGCTGGCTCTGGATGGATTGCGTGAAAGCGATCTGGCACATATCGACGGACGGTAGACACACGACCTCCGTCGCGCGGTCAGTGTAAGTTGCGGCGGCTGGTTCCGGGCAGACTGCTCGCGAAGGGTCAGCCCGCTAACTCGCTTATCGGTTGGGCTCGGCTCAAGTTGAGTCACAGTAAGACGACAACGAACCATCGAACCTCATTGCATCTGACGCCTGTGCCCGGCTGGCGTGCCGACCCTGTGACCCCGCGTTTTCCCGAACTGTCCTCGCTGGTGCGAGTTGCCTCAAGGCCGAATCACGGTTCGCGATGGGCAGGGTGGACTGCGTTGACCGGTGCCTTGCTGGCGCTGTGTTTGCTGATCGTGGCGACGTCGCCGCTGGCGTGGGACACCGACCGGATGAGCCTGTCCGCGCAAATCCGCGGCCCCAAGGCTGTTGCCGGGCTGAAGGCGCTGTTGCCGGTGCTGACGGCGAGCGCGGCTACCGACGAACTCGCCAGGTTGCAGAACATCAACGAGTTCTTCAACCGCCGAATCGTCTTTCGCGACGACATCGAGGTCTGGGGTCAGGCCGATTACTGGACCAGCCCGCTCGAAATGCTCGACAAGGGCGAGGGCGACTGCGAAGACTTTGCCATTGGCAAGTACTTCAGCCTTCTCCTGAGCGGAGTGCCTGTTCAAAAGCTGCGGCTGGTCTATGTGCGTGCGCAACTCGGCGGGCCCGAGGGCCCGTCTCAGGCCCACATGGTGCTGGCCTATTACGCGCAGCCGGGTGCTGAGCCGTTGATTCTTGACAACCTCATCACCGAAGTTCGTCCCGCGTCTCGCCGGCCCGACTTGTCGCCTGTCTTCAGTTTCAACGGAGAGGGTCTCTGGCAGGGAACCGGGTCGCAGAATTCAGGGGATCCGGTCGCGCGCCTTTCCCGATGGCGCGATGTGCTGGCCAAGGCGCGAGCCGAAGGGTTCCAGCCATGACGCCACATCGCCAATACTTCAGCTCAAAGGAGCGCCCATGTCGCTGATTCGCCAAATCTGGTTGCTGTTGCTGGCCACGGTGCTGCTGGCTTTTGCCGGCAGCGTGTTGATCGTGACCAATTCGGCCCGCGACCTGCTGCAAACCCAGTTGCGTTTGAAGAACAGTGACAACGCCGCATCTCTGGCGCTCGCGCTGTCGCAGCAAAAAGGCGATGCCGAGTTGATGGGGCTGCTGATGGCTGCGCAGTTCGACACCGGCTACTACCGCCGGGTCCAGTTGATCTCACCTGAAGGCCAGGTGGTGTTTGATCGTTCGGCTGAAGCTCAGGCGGAGCAGGCACCTGGCTGGTTTGTCGCGGCGGTGCCAATCGAGTCGAAGCCCGGTACCGCGCAGGTGTCTGACGGCTGGCGCGCGCTCGGTCAGGTGGTGGTGGAAAGCCACGTCTCGTATGCACACGATGCCTTGTGGTCGAGCAGCTTGCGTTCGGCGCTGGCCATGGCATTGGTCGGCCTGATTGCCGCAGGCGGCGGCACGCTGGTTGTTCGCCGCATCAGCCGCTCCCTTGGTACCGCGGTGGATCAGGCGCGTGCACTTGAGCACGGAGAGTTCCTGCAAGTAGCTGAACCCCCGGAGCCTGAACTGCGGCGGCTGACGCGCGCCATGAACTCGCTGGTCGGTCGGCTGCGGGTGACATCCAGTGCACAGGCCGAGCAGATCGACGCCCTGTACCGGCAGGCCAATGCCGATGCGCTGACCGGGCTGTCCAACCGCAAGCACTTCCTGATCCAGTTGACCACCGCGCTGACCCGCGAAGACGGGCCCGCCGAAGGCGGGCTGGTGCTGCTGCGCGTGATGGACTTGGGTGGTCTGAACCGGCAACTCGGCCATGCGGCGGTGGACCGCCTGCTGTTGACGATGGCGCAGTCTTTGCGGCCCTACGCGGATCAGGTGCGGGGCTGTTTCCTCGGACGTCTCAACGGGTCTGACTTTGCGCTGTGCCTGCCCGCCGCAGGCGTGGCCCATGAGACCGCCTTGGCCCTGGCCGAGGCCCTGAGGCTGGTGCTGCCGAGTTTTGGCGCCAATGCGGCGGTGTGCATCGGCGCGGTGGAAATCGACCGCGATCTGCCCCCCAGCCAGGTGATGGCCACGGCAGACACGGCACTCGCGCGCGCAGAGCTCAAGGGCGCCTTCGCCGTCGAGATGGGCAGCGGTCCGCTCGGTTCGCTGGCGGTGCTTGGTGAGGGCGCCTGGCGTCAGCGCATCCGGCAGGCGCTGGATCGCCAGTGCTTGCAACTGATGGAGTTCAGGGTACTCAACGACCGCCGCCAGATCGTGCATCTGGAGTGTCCGTTGCGGCTGCAACTGGACCCGGATGGCCCCTTCGAGCCCGCCGCGCGCTGGCTGCCGCTGGCCGTTCGCAGCCGCCTGACCGGCGACATCGATGAGTGCGCCCTGGCGCTGGCGCTCAAGGCATCCGAGCACGATGGCCAGGCGCGTTGCGTCAACCTGTCGTCGGCATCTCTGACGGACAGCAGCTTCGCGGCTCGATTGCGTGCCCTGCTGTGGACCGCGCCGCAAACTGCAAGGCTCATCTGGCTTGAGATGGCCGAGACTGCGGCGGTCGAACACTTCGACCTGTTGCAGGAACTCGGCCGCCAGTTGCGGCCTACCGGCATTCGCTTCGGCATCGACCATGCCGGCGAGCGGCTCGGGCAGATTCCACGTCTGTTCGAGGCGGGCTTCGACTACGTGAAGCTCGACGCATCGATGGTGTCAGGCGTGGGCCGCGACGAGCAGCGTGCGCTCTTCGTGCGCAGCACCGTCACGCTGCTCCACGGGATGGCGATTCAGGTCTACGCCGAGGGCGTGACCGATGAGACCGACGCCGCACGCCTGTGGGAATGCGGCATCGACGGCGCCACCGGGCCGTGGATCAGTTCGCTGGACGTCGTCGCCGGGGGGTGACGACGTCCAGAGTCAGTCGGCGATCAGTTTGCCTCGCTGCAGCAGGTCGGCGATGACCTGATGGTCGTTGGTGAAGCTTCCCATCAGGTTGACCCCGCTCAGCGTGATCACCTGATCTACGGCCGTGTGGTCGTAGGTGCCTGATGCGAAACCGCCCTTCGAGCTGATTTCGATCACGGTGTTTCCGCTGCCATCTGCCGAGAAGTGCAAGTAGTTGGCGAGGTTGCCCTCATGGGCGGTGATCGTCAGCGCGTTGGCCGTGCCGACGGTGCCTGGCAAGGCCGTGGTGTTGGCGGCATGAGACTCGCCGATCAGAAGGTCGCGCAAGTCCAGCACATCGCCTGCATGGCTCGTGTTGTCAAAGTCTGTGATCACGTCGTGGGCTGGTACAGCCGTGCTGCCGGCGTCGCCCAGCGACCAGCGGAAGACGTCGTTGCCGACGCCGCCAGTCAGGTGGTCATCACCCTTGCCGCCTTCGATCGCGTCAGCCCCCGCGCCGCCGGCAAGCGTGTCGCGCCCCTCGCCGCCGATCAGGTGATCACGGGCATCGCCGCCGCTCAGGTGGTCATCCGCCGCACCGCCAGTGATCAATGAGCCGGTACGAACCGCATACGTACCCGCCTTGGTGCCTGCCACGATGTCCTGCAACTCTGACAGCACGGGGGCATTCGTGTCGCTGTACAGCGGCAGCGTGCTCGATCCCAGCACCTTGTAGCTGGTGTCTGCATCGCCATGTAGCTTGAACTCCACACGCAGCACCGCGCTGCCGGCTTGCTCCCAGTAAAGCAGTTCGAGCGGGGTCAGGCCGCCTTCGATCGCCACGCCCGAATAGACCCGCGTGGTCGCCGACTGGTTGCCATCAAATATCGCAACCGTCTGGTCGTCGAGCCGCAACCGGAATCCGTCATCGGCCGTCACCCGGATGTCGTAGAGACCCGCATCCAGATACGCCTGGCCGGTGAAACGCATTGCGGCATCGCTGGTCTTGCCCAGACCGCTGGTGGGTCCGGTTCCCAATGCATCGTTGTCTGCGGTGCCCTGAGTCACACGCAGGTCCACCGGTGCGCTGGTGACCGTCTTGTTGATGAACTTGAACAACTCGCTGTTGGTGCGGTTGATGGAGACGGGACTACCCGCACCTTCAGCGACGTTGGGGTTCGTGCCCAGCGAGTTGGTCACCGCGTTGATGCGTCCGTAATCCAGCGTGGTGGCGGTGAAGCGCACATCGGTGGCGTTGTCCTGCGTAGCCACCGTGGAACCCACCACATTGCCGCCACTGAAAGCTGCATTGCGACCGTTGATGAGCGAGGTCACATCTGCGACGCTGTTCAGATTACCGAACGTGCCATCGTCACTGTGCTGCCTGTTGGCGTTGCTGCCGCTCGGGTTGAAGTCGTTGTAGCCGTAGTACTCGGCGCTCAGGCCGAGCGGGTTGGACAGTGGGGTGGTGGTCGGAGGAGGGGCGACGAGCGTCTCGGCCTGACCCGTGATGTGCAGCGTCAACGTGGCCGTGTCGAAGCCGCCTTTGCCGTCGGTGATTTGGTACGAAAAGACGTCATCGACCTGAACCCCAGACGAAACCGAACCCGCACGGTTCGCCACGTAGCTGTAACTGCCGTCGCTGCGTAGCGTCAGGTCTCCGTACGTTCCGACCACGGTCACGCCTAGCGGCGTGATCGTGATGTCGGGAGTCCCGGATCCTGCTGTCGCCAGCGTGACGATCAAAGCGTCTCCGTCGGAGTCGGTGTCACGACCGGCTTCGTTTGAAGTCGACAAGATCACCCCGTCGGCGGTATTCACCTCTCTAGTTTGCGAGGCGAGCAGCGATCCCGAGTCGTCCAGCGCCACGGGTGCATGGTTTGTTGGCGGTGGCGGAGGCGGCTCCACCGGTGGAGGCGGAGGCGGCTCCACCGGTGGGGGTGGAGGTGGCTCGACAGGCGGCGGCGGAGGAGGCTCCACTGGTGGAGGAGGCGGCGGCTCGACAGGCGGCGGCGGAGGCGGCTCCACCGGTGGGGGCGGAGGTGGCTCGACAGGCGGCGGCGGAGGTGGCTCCACCGGTGGAGGTGGAGGCGGCTCCACCGGAGGGGGCGGAGGCGGCTCCACCGGAGGGGGCGGAGGCGG
>CANGBT010000102.1 GCA_947452135.1 Burkholderiales bacterium | reverse complement strand
GTCTTTGGTGGAGGTAAGCGGGATCGAACCGCTGACCTCTTGCATGCCATGCAAGCGCTCTCCCAGCTGAGCTATACCCCCATTTGATACCTCGGGTACCCCTTGGGACAACGTCATCAAAAACCTCTTTGTTGACGTCTTCGCGCTGTTCAAGCGAGTCCAAGAGTGTATCCCGTTTTTCACCCTGCTGACAACCTCGCGATCACAACTTCGCGCGAGAAAAGCTCGAGAACCGCATCGATCGACGGTGTTTGGGCGCGGCCGCAAACCAGCACGCGTACGGCATGCGCCAGTTGTGGCATCTTGATGCCGTGCTCCGTGATGACGGCCTTGATGACTGCTGCCAGCGCCGCCTTCGACCATTCGGCGCCGGCCAGACGATCCCGCAGATCGCTCAGCGCCGGTTGGATGGCCTCGGTGACGTGGGCGGCGAGGTCTTCTGGCCGTGGCTCGATGTGCACGAAGTACATCGTCAGCCACTCGGCCAACTCGACGGTGGTGGCGCAACGGTCCTTGAACACCGCGCACATCCGCGCGAGCAACGCGTCGGCTGGAACCTCGATGCCACGCGACGCGAAGCGCAAAGCAACATGGCCCGCCAGCACGTCGTCGGGCATCGCCTTCACGTAGTGGGCATTGACCCAGTTGAGCTTGGCTGCGTCCCACTGCGCCGGGCTCTTGGCCAGGTGCTGCCCGTCGAACCAGCCCACGAGATGATCGCGGCTGAAGATCTCCTCGTCGCCGTGGCTCCAGCCCAGACGCGCGAGGTAATTGATCATGGCCTCGGGCAGGTAGCCGGCATCTTCGTACTGCGTGACGCTGACCGCGCCGTGGCGCTTGGACAGCTTGTCGCCGTCAGGCCCGAGGATCATCGGCACGTGCGCATACACAGGCAACTCGGCGCCGAGGGCATGCAGGATGTTGATCTGACGCGGCGTGTTGTTGACGTGGTCATCGCCGCGGATCACGTGGCTGATGTTCATGTCCCAGTCGTCGACGACCACGCAGAAGTTGTAGGTCGGCGTACCGATGACGCTGCCGGCGTCGAGCGAAGGGCGTGCGATGACGAGGTCATCGAGTTCGGCGTTCGAAATGGTGATGGGGCCCTTGACCATGTCGACCCAGGTGACGACGCCGTCGACCGGATTGCGAAAGCGCACCACCGGTCGCACGCCCTCGGGCACCGGTGGCAGCGTCTTGCCGGGCTCGGGGCGCCAGCGACCGTCGTAGCGGGGTTTGTCGCCGCGCGCGCGCTGCGCCTCGCGCATCGCATCGACCTCGGCCGGCGAGCAGTAGCAAAGATAGGCCGAACCGGCCTCGAGCATCTGGGCGATCACCTCGCGGTAGCGCTCGATGCGCTGCATCTGGAAGAACGGGCCCTCGTCGTGATCGAGGTTGAGCCACTTCATGGCGGCGATGATCTGGTCGACCGCTTCCTGGGTGGAACGTGCCTCGTCGGTGTCTTCCACGCGCAAGATGAAGTCGCCACCGTGATGGCGCGCGAACGCCCACGAAAACAGCGCGGTGCGAGCGGTGCCCAGATGCAAGAAGCCCGTGGGCGACGGGGCGATGCGGGTGCGAACTTTTCGGGTCATCGGTGGGGCGTCTTCAAAAATTGGTCAGAGTGAATCGAGGCCGCGCAGCAAGTCGTCCTTCAGGTCTTCCACGTCATCGAGGCCGACCGCCACGCGAACCAGCCCCTGCGTGATGCCCGCGGCCTGGCGCTGGTCTTCGGTGAGGCGCCCATGCGAGGTGCTCGCCGGGTGCGTGATGGTGGTCTTGGTGTCGCCCAGATTGGCGGTGATCGAGCACACCTGCGTGCTGTCGATGACATGGAATGCCGCGCGGCGCTCGGCCGCAGCGTCTGGCTGCGCACCGGCGGGCACGCCCGACCTCACCTTGAATGACACCACCGCACCGCCACTGCCCGACTGCTGGGCCATGGCCAGATCGTGCTGGGGGTGCGACTTCAAGCCCGGGTAGAAAACCCACTCGATGCCCGGTTGCTGTTCGAGCCAGGTGGCCAACTCGAGTGCGCGCTGACTTTGCGCCTGCATGCGGATCGACAGCGTCTCGAGGCCCTTCAAGACCACCCAGGCGTTGAAGGGTGACAAGGTCATGCCCGAGCTGCGCATCACCGGCACGAACTTCTCATTGATCAGCTGCTCAGTGCCGCACACGGCGCCGGCGACCACGCGACCCTGACCGTCGAGGTACTTGGTGCCCGAATGGATGATCAGGTCCGCGCCGTACTCGACGGGACGCTGCAACGCTGGCGTGCAAAAGCAGTTGTCAACTGCGAGCAGCGCGTTCGCATCGTGCGCCACGTCAGCGAGCGCGCGGATGTCGCAGACCTCGGTCAACGGGTTGGTGGGCGACTCGGCAAAGAGCAGCCGCGTGTTGGGGCGCACCGCGGCGCGCCACTCGGCCACATCGGTCTGCGATACGAACGTGGTCTCGACGCCGAACTTGCCGAACTCGCGGCCCAGCAAGGCGATGGTGGCGCCAAAGACGCTGCGCGAGCAGATCACGTGGTCACCGGCCTTGAGCAGCGCCATGGCCATCAGCAGGATCGCCGACATGCCGCTCGACGTGGCGATGCACGCCTCGGTGCCCTCGAGCGCGGCCAGACGGCGCTCGAACATGGTGACCGTGGGGTTGGTGAAGCGCGAGTAGATGAAGGCTTCTTCTTCGTTGGCAAAGCGCGCGGCGGCGGTGGCCGCATCGGGTTGCACGAAGCTGCTGGTGAGGAACAGCGCCTCGGAGTTCTCACCCCAGGCGCTGCGTGGCAGGCCTTCGCGCACCGCCAGCGTGTCGCGCCGGACGCCCTTGGGCAGGGCCACACGGGGAATGGTCTTTTTGGCCGCCATCAAGGTTGCTCCGCGCTTTGAAGGGCCAGCCGCGAGCGGCCGGGAGCCTCTTCTTCCTGGTTTTGCGACAGGCGCTGCGACGCAATCGCGTCAAAGTCGGCCGCCGAGATGTCGCCAGTGATGTACTGCCCGTCAAAGCACGAAGCCTCGAAGCCGGCCACTGCCGGATTCAAGGCGCCCACCACGCGCTTCATGGCGTCGACGTCCTGGTAGATCAGCGCATCGGCGCCGATGAACTGGCGGATTTCTTCCATGGTGCGGTTGTGTGCCACCAGCTCGTCCTTGGTCGGCATGTCGATGCCGTAGACGTTGGGGAAGCGCACCGGCGGCGCTGCCGAGGCCATGTAGACCTTGCGCGCGCCGGCCTCGCGGGCCATCTGGACGATCTCTTTCGAGGTGGTGCCGCGCACGATGGAGTCGTCGACCAGCAGCACGTTGCGACCAGCGAATTCGACGCCGATGGCGTTGAGCTTCTGGCGCACCGACTTCTTGCGAACGCCCTGCCCCGGCATGATGAAAGTGCGACCCACGTAGCGGTTCTTGACGAAGCCCTCGCGGTACGGCTTGCCGATCTTCTGGGCGAGCTGCATCGCCGAGGGACGGCTCGATTCGGGGATCGGAATCACCACGTCGATCTCGCTTGGCGGCATGGTCGAGATCAGCCGCTGGGCCAGCGTCTCGCCCATGTTCAGCCGAGCCTGATAGACCGAGATGCCGTCCATGATCGAGTCGGGTCGCGCCAGATACACGTACTCGAACATGCACGGGTGCAGGCTCGGGTTTTCAGCGCATTGCTGGGCGTAGACCTGCCCCTCGGCGGTGATGAAGATCGCCTCGCCGGGCGCCACGTCGCGGGTCAGCACGTGCCCCGTGCCCTCGAGCGCCACCGATTCGCTGGCCACCATCACCTGACAGCCATCGGGCGTATCGCCCTGGCCAAAGCACAGCGGCCGGATGCCGTACGGATCACGGAAAGCCAGCAGTCCGAACCCGGCGATCAGCGCCACCACGGCGTACGAGCCCTTGAGGCGCTTGTGCACGGCGGCGACCGCCTTGAAGACGATCTCCGGCGTCAGCTGGCGGTCGCGCGCAGCGACTTCGAGCTCGTGAGCCAAGATGTTGATCAGCACCTCGGTGTCACTGTCGGTGTTGATGTGGCGGCGGTCGATGCGTGAAAGCTCGTCCTTCAGCGCAGCAGCGTTGGTCAGGTTGCCGTTGTGCACCAGCACGATGCCAAACGGCGCATTGACGTAGAACGGCTGCGCTTCTTCCTCGCTGAAGGCGTTGCCGGCGGTGGGGTAGCGCACCTGACCCAGCCCGACCGTGCCCGGCAGCGCACGCATGTTGCGGGTGCGAAACACGTCGCGCACCATGCCACGGGCCTTGTGCATGAAACAGCGCGAATCCTGCATCGTGACGATGCCTGCAGCGTCCTGCCCGCGGTGCTGCAGCAGCAGCAAGGCGTCATAGATGAGCTGGTTGACCGGTGCCTTTGAAATCACTCCCACGATGCCGCACATGTCATCACTCCTGAATCAAGAAAAGCGGGGCGCGAAGCCTGCCGCGCAACCAACGCCATTGTCGGCCCGGGTCGAGCTCATGGCTGCGAATTGGCGTCCATCTGTGGGGGCGAGCTGAAGCCCAGCCCCACCGAAAGCACCTTGAGCACAGCAGCGCCCCGGGACTGCTGCCAGGCTGGCAACTCGACCCATGGGGTACGAGTGACCACCGCCGCCAACGCCAGCAGCAGCACGAGGCCCCGTACAGCACCAAACAACGCACCGAGCAGGCGATCGAACCCGCCTAGAAGGGTCGCGGTGACAAGCGCTTTGAGCAATCTGGCCAGCAAACCCCAGCCGATCAACGCCACCAGGAAGATGAGCGCAAAAGCTGCAGCATGGTTAAGCGGGGACCCCGGAGCGCCCACCGGGATGTGCGGCGACACCACCAAGGTGCCCCACTGGGCCGCGAAGTAGGCGGCGAACCAGCCCATCAGTGACATCAACTCGAACACCAGACCGCGCCAGGCGCCGACCACGGTGGACAGCAACAGCACCGCCAGCATCACAACGTCGAAGCCGTTCCAAGCGCTTGTCATCGAGCCCATTCATGCGCCGCATGCAAGCATGCGCGACGCGCGGCTCATACCGCTCAAAGCGTCAGGACGACCGAGGCCACGCCCGCGTCGTGCGCGCGCGCCGCCGCCTTGTCAGCCTCAGCGCGACTGACAAACGGACCGAGCCGAACACGGATGCGCTTGCCATCTTTGGTCTCGGCGGTCTGTGCGTAGGTCTTGAGACCCAGCTTTTCCATCTTGAGACGAACCTCCCGGGCCGACGCCGGGTCGGCGAAGGCTCCCACCTGCACGACGAACCGTGGCGTGGCAGCGGCAGAGGCCGGCTCGGAGGCCGGCTTCGCCGGTGTGCTCACGGCGCGCGACTCGACACCCGAAGCGCTCACGGTCACAGACTTGACAGCAGGCGCAGAGGCTCTCACCGCAGGAACGGCCGAGGCCGAGGATGCTGGCTTCGCTGTAGGCACCTCGCTGGCCGTTGCAGCCGGAGCTGATGCTGCGACGGTCGGCGCAGAAGCACCCGCCGGCACAGCGTCACGTGGTGCCACGCTGGCAACAGAAGCCGCTTCGGCGCCGCTGGCGGGTTGCACGCTGCGCGCGAGAGGCGCGTCACGCTTGGCTGCAGGGAGAGCCAGCGCCGGCGTGTTGTCCTGCGACGGGATCTCGATCGGGATGTCCACCGGAATCGGCCGCGGCTGTGTCTCGAACAGCAAAGGAAACCCGATCACTCCCACCGTGACCAGAACGACTGCGCCGATAAGGCGCCGACGCGTTCGGGTGCGCACCTTTTGAACACCATCCACAGGCGCGGCGGATGCGGCCGGGCCACCACCGGCATCGCCTGAGGTCTTGCGCTTGAAAAGACTCGACAGGGCCATGGATGAAGGGCGTGCGTGAAAAAAGAAGGTTTCGAAGCAGTTCCGGCGGCTCAACGACCACAACGTTGGAGCCGCCGCAAAGCCATCTCAGGCACCGTGCGAACTGCCCAGCCGAGGCAGTCCGTGTTGCAGAACGCCGCCCACAGTCAAGAAGGATCCGAAGACCACGATTCTATCCGTGGGGTCTGCGAGGCCCAGGGCGTGCTGTAGCGCTGCCAGCGGTGCGGGATGGATGGAAATCGCCAGCGGGCCGGGGCCTTTCAGCCCCAGGCTGGCGTGCAATTCCTCAAGCTGCACGGCCGATGCGGCACGGGGCACCGGCAGGTCAGTGAAACACCATGAATCGACGATCGGCGCCATGCGCCGGAAGATGGACTCAAGGTCCTTGTCATGCATGGCGCCGAACACCGCATGGGTGCGCGGATGGAAGCTCATGTGATCCAGGTTCTGGGCGAGTGCTGCCACCGCATGCGGGTTGTGCGCCACATCCAGCACCAGCGTGGGTTGCCCGGGAACGATCTGAAAACGCCCCGGCAATTCCAGCGCCGCGAAGCCCTGCCGTACCGCCTGTGCCGTGATGGGCAACTGCTGAGCGAGCGCTTCGAAAACCGCCAGCGCGCCCGAAGCATTGATCAGCTGGTTGGCACCACGCAGGCCGGGATACGCGAGGCTGTTGTAGCGCTTGCCGCGCCCGGCCCAGCCCCACTGCTGCTTGTCGCCCGAGTGATTGAAGTCGACGCCCACGCGCCGCAGGTCAGCGCCCAGTTCGCGGGCCTGATCGATCAGGCTTTGCGGGGGCAGCGGATCGCTGACAACGACCGGCCGACCCGAGCGCATGATGCCGGCCTTCTCGCGACCGATCGATTCGCGGTCGGGGCCGAGGAACTCGGTGTGGTCGAGGTCGATGCTGGTGATCACCGCGCAATCCGCATCGAACACATTCACCGCATCGAGCCGCCCGCCCAAGCCGACTTCAAGAATCACCAGCTCAAGAGACGCACACGACAACAGCCGCGCAATCGCGAGCGTGGTGAACTCGAAATAGGTCAGGCTCACGCCATCACGCGCGGCCTCGACGGCTTCGAAATGCTCGAGCAGATCGCCCCCCGCGACCATGACCCCGTTGACACGGCAACGCTCTTCGAAGTGGACCAGGTGAGGCTTGGAATACAGCCCCACGCGGTAGCCAGCGTGCAACGCAATCGACTCGAGCATGGCGCAGGTTGACCCCTTGCCATTGGTGCCGGCCACGGCGATCACCGGAACGTCGAACTTCAGGTCAAGGCGTGCGCGGACCTGCTCGACGCGCTGCAGACCCATGTCGATTTCCGTCGGATGCAGTTGCTCGCATCGGGCCAGCCAGCCGGCCAGCGTGGTGGGAAGCGAAGACAAGCGCGTCAGGCCAGCGCGTCGGCGCTTTGACGTTGCAGGATCGCGATCATCTGGGCGATCTCGGTGCGCAGTTCACGACGGTCAACGATCATGTCGACGGCACCGGTTTGCAACAGGAACTCGGCGCGCTGAAAGCCCTCGGGGAGCTTCTCGCGCACAGTGTTTTCGATCACCCGCGGCCCGGCAAAGCCGATCAGCGCCTTGGGCTCGGCGATCACCACATCGCCCATGAAGGCGAAGCTGGCAGACACGCCACCCATGGTCGGGTCGGCCAGCACGCTGATGTAGGGCAAACGCGCCTTGGCCAACCGCGTGAGCGCGGCGTTGGTCTTGGCCATTTGCATCAGGCTGAGCAGGCCTTCTTGCATGCGAGCACCGCCGGTGGCGGTGAAACTGATGAAGGGGGTTTTTTGCTGCACGGCCGTCTCGACGCCGCGCACGAAGCGCTCGCCCACCACCGAGCCCATCGAGCCGCCCATGAACTGGAACTCGAAGCAAGCCACCACCACCGGCAGGCTGCACACCGCACCGCCAAACACCACGAGCGCATCGGTCTCGCCGGTGGCCTCGAGCGCTTGCTTGAGCCGCTCGGGGTACTTCTTGCTGTCCTTGAACTTCAGCGCGTCAACCGGCACCACCTCCTGGCCCAGTTCGTAGCGGCCTTCTTGGTCGAGAAAGGCGTCTAGCCGAGCACGAGCACCAATGCGGTGGTGGTGACCGCACTTCGGGCACACGTTGATGTTTTGCTCGAGGTCGGTCTTGTAGAGCACCGTTTCGCAAGACGGGCACTTGATCCACAGCCCTTCGGGCACCGAGCGGCGCTCGCTGGGATCCGTCTGCTGAATCTTGGATGGCAGCAGTTTTTCGAGCCAACTCATGCAGTTACTCCTGGAAGGGTGTCCAGCGCGGTGCGAATTTCGGCGATGAAGCGGCCGGCGGCAGCCGGCGCCGCCTCGGGCGTCTGGGTCTCCAGCAGTTGCACCAGCGCCGAGCCGATCACCACCGCATCGGACACAGCAGCCACTGCCTTGGCGGTCGCCGCGTCGCGGATGCCAAAGCCTACACCGACGGGCACGTGCACATGCTCGCGGATGCGCGGAAGCATGTCGGCCACGCCGCCGACATCCAGATGGCCTGCACCGGTCACCCCCTTGAGCGACACGTAATAGACGTAGCCCCGGGCCACGCGGCCGACTTCGATCATGCGCTGCTCGGTCGACGTGGGAGCGAGCAGGAAGATCGGATCCATCTGGTGACGGTGCAACGTGCGAGCGAACGCCTCGCACTCTTCGGGCGGGTAATCGACGACCAGAACGCCGTCGACGCCGGCGGCTTTCGCGTCGGCCACGAAGCGCTCCACGCCGTAGCGTTCGATGGGGTTGGCGTAGCCCATGAGCACCATCGGCGTGGTCGCGTTGCGTTCACGGAAGCGGCGCACGTAATCGAGAACTTGCGGCATGCCGATGCCGCGCACCAGCGCGCGCTCAGCGGCGCGCTGGATCACCGGACCGTCGGCCATCGGGTCGGAAAAAGGCACACCCAGTTCGATCACGTCGGCGCCGGCATCGGCCATCGCACACAGGATGTCGACCGTGCTTTCGGCGTGCGGATCACCGGCGGTGATGAACGGGATCAGCGCCTTGCGCCCATCACGCTTGAGCAACTCGAAGGTGGCAGCAATGCGGCTCATTTCGGACCTTTCATGGCAACTTCACCGCCCTTGACGGTCTCGCCGCGGCACGATGGCCGGCAGTAGAACTGGGCGTTGGACAGGTCGGCCACCGTGCCGATGTCCTTGTCGCCACGGCCCGACAGGTTGACCAGCAGGCTCTGATCGGGGCGCATGGTCGGCGCCATCTTCATCGCATGCGCCACCGCATGGCTCGACTCGAGCGCGGGGATGATGCCTTCGGTGCGGCACAGGATGTGGAAGGCCTTGAGGGCCTCGTCGTCGGTGACGCCCACGTACTCGGCACGGCCGATGTCCTTGAGGAACGCGTGCTCCGGCCCGACGCCGGGGTAATCGAGACCGGCAGATACCGAGTGCGTTTCGATGATCTGGCCGTTCGGGTCCTGCAGCAAGTAAGTGCGGTTGCCATGCAGCACGCCTGGCGAGCCCGCACTGAGCGAAGCCGCATGGTGCCCCGTCTCGATACCCAGGCCTGCGGCCTCGACACCGATCAGGCGCGTGCCTTCGTGCTGGATGTAGGGGTAGAAGATGCCCATGGCATTGCTGCCACCGCCCACGCAGGCGATCACGGCATCGGGTTGGCCACCGATCATTTCAGGCATCTGCACCAGGCATTCATCGCCGATCACCCGCTGGAAGTCGCGAACCATCATCGGATAAGGGTGCGGCCCGGCCACGGTGCCAATGATGTAGAACGTGCGCTCGACGTTGGTGACCCAATCACGCAGCGCCTCGTTGAGCGCGTCTTTCAGCGTCTTGGATCCGCTTTCGACCGGCACCACGGTGGCGCCCAACAGGTTCATGCGGTACACGTTAGGCGACTGGCGCTTGACGTCCTCACTGCCCATGTAGACCACGCATTCGAGTCCGTAACGCGCGCAGATGGTGGCCGTGGCCACGCCGTGCTGGCCGGCACCGGTTTCTGCAATCACCCGCGGCTTGCCCATGCGGCGCGCGAGCATCGCCTGGCCGATGGTGTTGTTGATCTTGTGCGCGCCGGTGTGGTTGAGGTCTTCGCGCTTGAGGTAGATCTGAGCGCCACCCAGCTCACGGCTGATGCGCGCAGCGTGATAGATCGGGCTGGGGCGCCCCACGAAGTGCGCCAACTCGGACTCGAACTCGGCCCGAAACGCGGGATCGGCCTGCGCCTCGGCGTAGGCCTGCTTCAACTCATCAAGCGCGTGGATGAGTGTTTCGGCCACGAAGGTGCCGCCGTAGGGCCCGAAATGGCCGCTGGCGTCGGGCTGGTGGTAGTCAAACATGGGGGGTCTCAATCTTCAGCTTGGGTTGGCAGCGATGCGGGCGTCTGCCTCACGCACCTGCTCACAAAACCGGCGCAT
>CANGBT010000101.1 GCA_947452135.1 Burkholderiales bacterium | reverse complement strand
CCGCGCTCGGCCTTGCCGATCATGCCGATCAGGCCGGTTTGCGCCAGCATCATCTCGGTGAACTTGTCCATGCGGGTGGCGGGGGTGGGGCCGGCGGGCCCCACCACTTCGTCGCGCACCGGATCGACCGGGCCGACGTAATAGATGACGCGGTCGGTGAAGTCGACCGGCAGCTTTTCGCCCTTGGCGAGCATGTCCTGAATGCGCTTGTGCGCGGCATCGCGGCCGGTCAGCACCTTGCCTGAGAGCAGCAGCGTGTCGCCAGGCTTCCAGCTGGCAACTTCGGCCTTGGTCAGCGTGTTGAGGTCGATCTTGCGGCTCTTGTTGTAGTCGGGCTGCCAGTGCACGTCAGGCCACAGGTCGAGGCTGGGCGGGTCGATGTAGGCGGGGCCTGAGCCGTCGAGCACGAAGTGGGCGTGGCGGGTGGCCGCGCAGTTCGGGATCATGGCCACCGGCTTGCTGGCCGCGTGGGTCGGGTACATGGCGATCTTTACATCCAGCACCGTGGTCAGGCCGCCCAGGCCCTGCGCGCCGATGCCCAGCGCGTTGATGGAGTCGCACAGTTCGATGCGCAACTCTTCGAGCTTGCTGTTCGGGCCGCGGGCCTTGAGCTCGTACATGTCGATCGGATCCATCAGGATCTCCTTGGCCATCAGCATGGCCTTTTCGGCGGTGCCGCCGATGCCGATGCCCAGCATGCCCGGCGGGCACCAGCCAGCGCCCATCGTGGGCACGGTCTTCATGACCCAGTCAACCACGCTGTCGCTCGGGTTCAGCATCACGAACTTGCTCTTGTTTTCGCTGCCGCCGCCCTTGGCCGCGACCTGAACGTCGACCGTGTTGCCCGGAACCACCGTCATGTGGACGACGGCCGGCGTGTTGTCCTGGGTGTTCTTGCGCGCAAACAGGGGGTCGGCCACGATGCTCGCGCGCAGGGTGTTGTCGGGGTTCATGTAGCCGCGCCGCACGCCTTCGTTGATGGCGTCTTCGATGCTGCCGTCGAAGCCTTCGAGCCGCACGTCCATGCCGATCTTGAGGAACACGTTGACGATGCCGGTGTCCTGGCAAATCGGCCGGCGGCCCTCGGCGCACATGCGCGAATTGGTCAGGATCTGGGCGATCGCGTCCTTGGCCGCCGGGCTCTGTTCAGCGGTGTAGGCCCTCGCGAGGTGGGCGATATAGTCTTTCGGGTGGTAGTAGCTGATGTACTGCAACGCGGCGGCAATGCTCTCGATCAGGTCGGCTTGACGGATGGTGGTCATGGGGGCTCGCAAGGGTTGGTCGCGTAAAGGCGCCGGCACGCGCCGGATCGCCAAACGAGTTTACCGAAGGGATCCTGATTGAAGCCTGACGCCCATCGCCGCTCCTCGCTGGCGTTTCTGCGGTTCTTTGCCCACGAGTCCGCTGCGGGCATCGTGCTGGCCATCGCCGCCGTGGCCGCGCTGATCATCAGCAACTCGCCGTGGCATCCGGTGTACGAGGCGCTGGTGCAGATCCAGGGCGAAGTGCGCCTGGGCGAGTGGGTGCTGCTCGCCAAGCCGCTGGTGGTGTGGATCAACGACCTGTGGATGGCGGTGTTCTTCTTGCTGGTTGGCCTGGAGATCAAGCGCGAGTTCGTCGAGGGCGAACTGGGCGACCGGCGTCAAGCCATGCTGCCCGCGGTGGCCGCGCTCGGTGGCATGGCGATGCCCGCGCTGATCTACAGCCTGTGCAATCTGGGCGACGCGGTGGCGCTGCGCGGCTGGGCCATTCCGGCGGCCACGGACATTGCCTTTGCCATTGGCATCGTGATGCTGCTGGGGCCGCGCGTGCCGACCTCGCTGAAGATCTTCCTGACCGCCGTGGCCATCATCGACGACTTGGGCGCGATCGTGGTCATTGCGCTTTTCTACACCGACCACCTGTCGCTGCCCATGCTCATGGGCGCGGCGTTGGGTGTGCTGGTGCTGGTGCTTCTCAACCGCGCGCGGGTGATGCGGGTGGACGTGTATCTGGCAGTGGGTTTGGCCGTGTGGCTGTGCGTGCTCAAGTCGGGCGTGCATCCCACGCTGGCCGGCGTGGTCACGGCGCTGGCGATCCCGATGCGCGCACCCGAGGGTCACTCGCCGGCACAGGATCTCGAGCACGCGCTGCATCCATGGGTCGCGTTTGTGGTGCTGCCGGTGTTCGCCTTCACCAATGCGGGCGTGGCCCTGGCTGGCGTCAACCCGGCCACGTTGTTTCAGGGCATCCCGCTGGGCATTGCGCTGGGGTTGGTGGCCGGCAAGGCGGCGGGCGTGTTCGGCAGCCTGTCGCTGATGGTGCGTTGCGGCTGGGCCAACCGGCCTGCCGGTGCGAGCTGGCTGCAATGCTTTGGTGTGGCCGTGCTGTGCGGCATCGGCTTCACGATGAGCCTGTTCATTGGCGGCCTGGCGTTCGCCGGGCTGGACGCTGGCTACGAGTTGCGCGTCAAGCTCGGCGTGCTGTGCGGATCGATGCTGTCGGGTCTGCTGGGCACGGCCATCCTGATGGCCGCACACCGGCAGCGCTGATCACCCGTTTGGAGCTCAGTGCTCTTCACCGGGCGGGTGCATGAGCCGGTCGGTGAAGGCGATGGCCAGCGCCGAGGTGAGGAAGGCGATGTGGATGATGGTTTGCCACATCAGCACCTTCTCGCTGTAGTTCGCTGCGTTGATGAAAGTCTTGAGCAGGTGGATCGAGCTGATCCCGATGATGGCCGTGGCCAGCTTGACCTTGAGCACCGATGCGTTGACGTGGTTCAGCCATTCGGGCTGGTCGGGGTGACCTTCGAGTCCCAGTCGTGACACGAAGGTCTCGTAGCCGCCGACGATCACCATGATCAGCAAGTTGCTGATCATCACCACGTCGATCAGCGCCAGCACCACCAGCATGATGATCGTTTCATTCAGCGAGTTGATCGGTTCGTAACCGGCGATCTTGCCGTCCGGCCCGAGGATCGCCGCTGCCTGGTACCCGGTACTTTTCACCAGCGTGATCAGCGCAGCCTGGTTGCCGAAGGCCGCCTCGATGAGGTGCACCAGCTCGACCCAGAACTGGAACACATAGACACCCTGAGCCAGGATCAACCCCAGGTAGAGCGGCAACTGCAACCAGCGTGTGGCAAAGATCAGCCGTGGCAGGCGCGCAAGGCTTTGCGGTGGGCTTTTTTGCTGTCGTGTCATGAGGCTGCTCAACGGTTGACTGCGGGGAACGGGAACTCTGATGGATTCTAGGAAGCGCGTGTGCCACGCTGGACACCATCTTGACTGACGTACACGGGCCGGAAGGCGTCCGCGCTCTTCGCGGGCTCGAGTAAGCGGTTCGTAAGAGCTGACACCTAAGCTGACGCCGGTTCACCATAAAAATTCTTCAGGAGACACACATGAGCGCGACCAGCCCCACTGAATTGCACACCTACAGTCCCTCAGCCGAATCGATGGCCGGTGCCCATGTTCAGGGCATGGCGCAGTATGAGGCGCTGGTCCAGGAGGCCAACGACGACTACGAGGGCTACTGGGCCCGGCGAGCCCGCGAGCTCGTGTCCTGGAAAACGCCCTTCACCAAGGTGCTCGATGAGAGCGAGGCCCCGTTCTTCAAGTGGTTCGAAGACGGCACCCTGAACGCCTCCTACAACTGCCTCGACCGGCAGATCGAGGCCGGGTTGGGCGGCAAGGTCGCGATCATCTTTGAGGCCGACGACGGCACGGTCACCCGGGTCACCTACGCCGACCTGCTGGCACGCACCTGCCAGCTTGCCAACGCGCTCAAAGCCCGTGGCATCAGCAAGGGTGACCGCGTGGTCATCTACATGTCGATGAGCATCGAAGGCGTGGTGGCCATGCAGGCTTGCGCGCGCATCGGGGCGACGCACTCGGTGGTGTTCGGCGGGTTCTCGGCGCAAAGCCTGCAAGACCGCATCAAGGACACCGGCGCGGTGGCCGTGATCACCGCCGACGAGCAGCTTCGCGGCGGCAAATCGCTGCCGTTGAAGTCGATCGTCGATGAGGCTTTGGCCTCAGGCCAGTGCGACACCGTGCGTGACGTCATCGTCTATCGCCGCACTGGCGGCAAGATCGCCTGGAACCCGCGCGACCTGTGGCTGCACGAGGTGATGGCTGCGCAACCCGCCACCTGCGAGCCTGAGTGGGTGGGGGCCGAGCACCCGCTGTTCCTGCTCTACACCTCGGGTTCGACCGGCAAGCCCAAGGGCGTTCAGCACGCCACTGGCGGCTATCTGGTCCACGCCGCGCTGACCACCAAGCTGACCTTTGACCTGCGACCCGACGACATCTTCTGGTGCACCGCCGACATCGGCTGGGTGACCGGTCACACCTACATCGCCTACGGCCCGCTGTCGCTGGGCGGCACGCAGGTCGTGTTTGAAGGCGTGCCCACCTATCCGGACGCCGGGCGCTTCTGGAAAATGATTCAGGACCACAAGGTCTCGATCTTCTACACCGCGCCCACCGCCATTCGCTCGCTCATCAAGGCGGCCGAGTCCAACGAGGCCGTGCACCCCAAGCGCTATGACCTGAGCAGCCTGCGCATCCTGGGTTCGGTCGGCGAGCCGATCAACCCGGCAGCCTGGGAGTGGTACCACCTGAACATCGGTGGCGGGCGCTGCCCGATCGTGGACACCTTCTGGCAAACGGAAACCGGCGGCCACATGATCACGCCGCTGCCGGGTGCCACGCCGCTGGTGCCGGGTTCGTGCACGCTGCCCTTCCCGGGCATCATGGCCGCGGTGGTCGACGAGACCGGCCGCGATGTGCCTTGGGGGCAGGGCGGCATCCTGGTCGTCAAGCGCCCTTGGCCGAGCATGATCCGCACGATCTGGGGCGATCCCGAGCGCTTCAAGAAGAGCTACTACCCCGAAGACTTCCAGGGCAAGTACTACCTGGCAGGCGACGGCGCGATCCGTGATGCCAAGACCGGCTACTTCACCATCACCGGCCGCATCGACGACGTGCTGAACGTGTCGGGCCACCGCATGGGCACGATGGAAATCGAGTCGGCGCTGGTCAGCTGCACCGAGCTGGTGGCCGAGGCCGCGGTGGTGGGACGCCCGGACGACACCACCGGCGAGGCCATCTGCGCGTTCGTGGTGCTCAAGCGCTCACGCCCGACGGGCGACGAGGCCAAGGCCATTGCCAAGCAGTTGCGTGATTGGGTCGGCAAGGAGATCGGTCCGATCGCCAAGCCCAAGGACATCCGCTTCGGTGACAACCTGCCGAAGACGCGCTCCGGAAAGATCATGCGCCGCTTGCTGCGCTCGGTGGCCAAAGGCGAAGCGGTCACCCAGGACACCAGCACGCTCGAGAACCCGGCGATCCTCGACCAGCTGGGTCAGGCTTACTGAGGCTGCGTTCGTCTGCGTGCAGGGATCACTTCAGCGTGAGGATCCACTGCACCAGCGCCTTGGCCTCGGCTTCCGAGACCTGCGGATTCGCGGGCATCGGGACCACGCCCCATGCACCGCTGCCTCCCTTGATGACCTTGGCTGAAAGAACCGCCACGGCATCCTTGGCGCCGGCGTACTTGGCCGCGACGTCCTTGTAAGCGGGGCCCACTCGCTTGACGTCGATGGCGTGGCACGACAAGCAGTTTTTCTTTTGCGCCAGATCCTGACTGGCAAGCGCAGGTGCGGTCGCCAAGGCCATCAATGCCCACGCCAATGCAAGAGATTTCATCGTTTTTCCTTGAGAGGACCGCACTGTCATCGCTGCGCGGTTCCGGTCGGCGGGTACAGTCGCCCGGGTCATTCTAGGAAGGCGGTCAGGCACGATCGCTGAACCATTTACCTCGAACTAGCGGCGGGAACCTGTCATGTATCTGGTCGTGTTGGGCGTGTTGTTTCTGGCCATGAAAGTCGCAGCGTTCGGGCCCGTGGCTGACTGGCCCTATTGGGCCGTGCTACTGCCTTTCGGCGGTGCTGTTGTCTGGTGGACCTATGCCGACAAGTCCGGTTGGACGCAGCGTCAGGCCATGGACAAGATGGAGGCACGCAAGGACGCGCGGCGCCGCAAAAATCTGGACGCTCTGGGCCTGGGTGACAAGGGCCGGCGACGGCCCTGATCAACAGGGCCGCTGACGCGTCACTCGAACTTGTCGAGCACCGCTCCCGAACTGGCGCTGGACGCGTTTTTCGCAAACTTGGCAAGCACACCGCGGGTGTAGCGCGGGGCAGGCGCCTTCCATGCGGCGCGGCGCGCAGCGATCTCGGCGTCGCTCACATGCAGGTTCAAGCTGAGCGTGTGGGCATCGATGGTGATCAGGTCGCCTTCTTCGATCAGGGCGATGCTGCCGCCCACATAGGCCTCCGGCGCCACGTGTCCGACCACCATGCCCCAGGTGCCGCCTGAGAAGCGTCCGTCGGTGATCAGGCCGACGGATTCGCCCAGCCCCTGGCCAATCAGCGCACCCGTGGGCGCGAGCATCTCCGGCATGCCAGGCGCGCCCTTGGGGCCCAGATAGCGCAGCACCATCACATCGCCCGCCACGATCTTGCGATCCATGATGGCGGCCAGCGCCGATTGCTCGTCGTCGAACACGCGGGCCGGTCCGGTGATCACCGGGTTCTTCAGTCCGGTGATCTTGGCCACGCAGCCTTCCGGTGACAGGTTGCCCTTGAGGATGGCCAGGTGCCCTTCGGCGTACATCGGGTTGCCGATCGGGCGAATGACATCCTGATCGAGGCGTGGCACATCAGGCACATCGGCCAGGTTCTCGGCCACGGTCTTGCCGGTGATGGTCATGCAGTCGCCATGAATGAGGCCGGCCGCCAGCAGCGTTTTCATGACCTGAGGAATACCGCCTGCGCGGTGCAGATCGACTGCCAGATAGCGCCCTGATGGCTTCAGGTCGCACAGCACCGGAATGCGCTTGCGCATGCGTTCAAAGTCGTCGATGCTCCACTCGACTTCGGCGGCGTGGGCGATCGCCAGGAAGTGCAGCACGGCGTTGGTGGATCCCCCGGTGGCCATGATCACAGCCACGGCGTTTTCGATGGCCTTGCGGGTGACGATGTCACGCGGCTTCAAGTCATTGCGCACAGCCTCGTAGACGGCCTTGGCGGCTTGCTTGGCGGTTTCCTCGATCTCGTCGTGCGGGTTGGCCATCGTCGACGAGTAAGGCAGGCTCATGCCCAGTGCCTCGAACGCCGAGCTCATCGTGTTGGCCGTGTACATGCCGCCGCAAGAGCCATTGCCCGGGATGGCGCGCCGCTCGATCTGGCAGAAGTCTTCTTCGCTCATGTTGCCGGCGCTGAACTGGCCCACCGCCTCGAACACGCTGACGATGTTCAGGTCCTGACCTTTGTAGCGGCCCGGCAGGATGGTGCCGCCGTAAACAAAGATGGCCGGCACGTTGGCGCGCAGCATGCCCATCATGCCGCCCGGCATGTTCTTGTCGCAGCCACCCACCACAAGCACGCCATCCATCCACTGACCGCCGACGCACGTCTCGATGCAGTCGGCGATGACCTCGCGCGACACGAGGCTGTACTTCATGCCTTCGGTGCCCATGGCCATGCCATCGGAAATCGTGGGCGTACCAAAGATCTGTGCGTTGCCGCCAGCCGCCTCAATGCCCGCGACGGCGGCATCGGCCAGACGCTGCAGGCCGGAGTTGCACGGCGTGATGGTCGAGTGCCCGTTGGCCACGCCGATCATGGGCTTCTTGAAGTCGGCTTCCTGGTAGCCGAGCGCGTAGTACATCGATCGGTTGGGTGCACGAGCCACGCCTTCGGTGATGTTTTTGGAGCGGCGATTGATACTCATCGGTGGTCTCGTTTGATCGGGTGGAAGGGCGCTTTGGAAGTGGTCTCGAGGAGCACCTTGCCTCGGTTTTTGATGATAGCCCGACGCTTATCATGGCCCGGCCGACCCCCGCTGCGACCCGCCACATGCTTGTACATCCCCAGTTCGACCCGATCGCGTTGCAGCTCGGACCCATCGCGGTGCACTGGTACGGCATTTGTTATTTGGTCGCCTTTGGCCTGTTTCTCTGGCTGGCCAACCGGCGCATCGTGCTGCCGCAGTTCGTGAACACGGGCTGGACGGCGCGCGACGTCGAGGACCTCCTGTTCTATGGCGTGCTGGGCGTGGTGATCGGCGGGCGACTGGGCTACGTGGTCTTCTACAAGCCCGGCTACTACCTTGCCAACCCGTTCGAGGTGTTCGCCGTGTGGAAGGGCGGGATGGCCTTTCACGGCGGGCTGCTGGGCGTGATCTCAGCCATGGCGCTGTTCGCCAAATTGCGGGGTCGGCGCTTCCTGGAAGTCACAGACCTCATCGCGCCTTGCGTGCCGAGTGGGCTCGCGGCCGGGCGGCTGGGCAACTTCATCAACGGAGAGTTGTGGGGCCGGGCCGCAGACCTGTCGCTGCCCTGGGCCATGGTCTACCCGCAGTCGGGTTCGGCTGTGCCGAGGCACCCTTCGCCGCTTTACCAGTTCGCCCTCGAAGGCCTGCTCTTGTTCGTGCTGCTTTGGGTCTATTCGAGAAAGCCGCGTGGCCTGGGGGCCGTGTCCGGCGCGTTTCTGGTGGGCTACGGGCTGTTGCGTTTTGCGGCCGAGTATTTCCGCGAGCCCGACGGCTTCCTGGGCTTGCTGGCGCTGCAAATGAGCATGGGCCAGTGGCTGTGCGTGCCGATGGTGCTGGCCGGGCTGTTCCTGATGTGGCGATCGACCCGCGACGCCGAAGCAACCGCGCACCAGCGCACCACCAACGATCCGGCAGACCGATGAGACAGATTTTTCTAGACACTGAAACCACGGGCCTGAGCCCCGCAACCGGCGACCGGATCATCGAGATCGGCTGCATCGAAATGGTCGACCGGGCCATCACCGGTCGGCACCTGCACCTGTACATCAACCCACAACGATCGAGCCATCCGGATGCGCTGCGAATCCACGGCCTGACCGACGAGTTTCTGAGCGACAAGCCGGTGTTCTCCGACGTGGTCGACGGGCTGATGGAATTCGTTGCCGGGGCTGAAATCCTGATCCACAACGCCAACTTTGACGTGGGGTTCCTGGACGAAGAACTGCGCCGGCTGAGCCGACCCAAATTCAGGGAGGGCGTCGCACAGATCACCGACAGCCTGACGATGGCCCGCGAGGCCTACCCCGGAAAGTCCAACTCACTCGACGCCCTTTGCAAGAGGCTTGAGGTCGACAACCGGCACCGCACCACCCACGGCGCTTTGCTCGATGCGGGCCTGCTGGCCGAGGTGTATCTGCGCATGACGCGTGGGCAAAAAGCCCTGGTCGTCGAGGCCGAGCAGGTGCAAACCGCAAGCCATCAGGAGGCCACCCGAGACCTGCGTGCGTACTCGCCTCCGGTCGTGGCAGCGGGCGATGCGGAGCTGGGGTTGCACGAAGCTTTGATCGCAGACCTGAGCGCATCTTGCAAATCAGGCGCGATCTGGGGGGCGTCTGTGGCAAAATCATGAGCTTGTTGGGACGCTGCGTTGTTAATCGATGCGGCGATCGCCCCGGAATATCGGGCGGTTAACTCAGCGGTAGAGTGCCACCTTCACACGGTGGAAGTCGCAGGTTCGAACCCTGCACCGCCCACCATCTCAGGCCCCGCAAAGGGCCGAAAAAGACCAAACCCCCAAGATCGTTTACCGATCTGGGGGTTTTTTCTTGTCCGCATGGCAACGCGCGGCAAAGTTGCATTGGATGGGGTACTCGCCAGTGCGCGGTTCGAATACGGCCGTGGCCCACCTCAGTGGCAGCCATCCTCGAGTTGATGACGCACCGCCAGGATCATCACGTGGGATGCGTCCTCGATCTCGTACACGGCAACGTCGCCTGTGCTTTCAAAAGAGATCATCAGTTCTCGAAGAAAAGGACGTTTGCGGCCCCGGGGTAGGCGAATGGCGAGCTGCTGAGGTTTCGCTCGACGGCCTCTTGAATTGCATCAATGGCGGCCTGCGCCGCATCAAGGCCCTTTTCTGTGCTTGCTCGCTCCAGCAGGAAGTCGCACAGCCGAAGCAGGTCATTCCGTGCCGAGCTGGACTAGCGAACCTCAAACGACCCGCTCACCGCAGGACCGACTTGCGCCGCGCATCCAGTCGTTGCTGCAACTCCGCGTGAACGGATGCTGCGCTGTGGTTGATCCCGGTGACCTGCCCCCTTCCAGCCATACCAACCTGAAGTAGCAGGAGTCCGCCACCCAGGAGAATGGCGGACATGAGGAAGAGCAAATTCACAGAGGAACAGATCATTGGGTTCCTCAAACAGGCTGAGGCCGGCATGGCGGT
>CANGBT010000100.1 GCA_947452135.1 Burkholderiales bacterium | reverse complement strand
GCACGGCCGGAGGGGCGGTTTTTGAGACCGGCGGGCTCGCCGTCGTGGTCGTCCGGGGCCTTTTGGCCCCTATAATCGGTTGCACCACGTTTGCGCTGTAAGTATTTGATTTTCTTGAGTTTACTCGCGCGCTTGCAGCAAGACGTGATGGCCGTAGCGCAAGTTTCGGCCCCCAGGTGATGCAACGCTCTCAGCGTGCGGCGGGCCCAGACCCCAAGAGTCCCGGCAGCCCACGGTTGATGGCGGCAGAGAAATCGTCAATCGAGCCCCCGAAGCTCCGCTTCGGATTCAACCAAGGTTTTCCGGTGACAGACCGGTGCAGCAGACCCGCTTTACGGTCGTCTGCGCCTCAGCTGTTGCCCGCGTCCAGTGACCACGCGGATGTCGTCTTCCACACCCCCCTCGTTCCATCTGAGTCAGACCACCCCGGTGCCTTGTGCGACCGTCGGCCGTCGTCTCAGCCGAACGACCGGGATGTTGTCCGTAGACGCTCGCCCGGCCCGGCCAGCCCTCGCACCCTCGCGGTGTGACGGTCAGCGCCAAGGCCTTCGGCTCCGCCGCCACCACGACCACGCAAGCGCCAACGCTGCGCCGCCGACCCTCACGGTCGGGCGGGCGCAGTCCAGGGCGATTCCTTTTGGGCTCCACCGGCACTTCTCGTGCATCGATGAGCTGGCACCGTTGTCCGGTGTCGGCATGTTGACGGATCCGCTGGCCAGTTGGCCGCGGTACAGGAGCACACATGAAACGCATGTTGATCAATGCGACGCAGCCCGAAGAGCGTCGCCTGGCCATTGTCGATGGCCAAAAACTGCTCGACTTCGAGACTGAGATCGAAGGGCGCGAACAGCGCAAAGGCAACATCTACAAAGCGGTAGTCACCCGCGTCGAGCCCTCGCTCGAAGCCTGCTTTGTCGACTACGGCGAGGACCGCCACGGCTTCCTGCCGTTCAAGGAAATCTCGCGCAACTACTTCCGTGAAGGCGTCGACGTGCGCACCGCACGCATCCAGGACGCGATCCGCGAAGGCGACGCGCTGCTGGTGCAAGTCGACAAGGAAGAGCGCGGCAACAAGGGCGCCGCCCTGACCACCATGGTCAGCCTGGCCGGCCGCTACCTGGTGCTCATGCCCAACAACCCGCGCGGCGGTGGCGTCAGCCGGCGTGTCGAGGGCGAAGACCGCGAAGAGCTCAAGGAAAACCTCGACCAGCTCGAGTACCCCAAGGGCATGAGCCTGATCGCGCGCACCGCCGGCATCGGCCGCACCGCGCCCGAGCTGCAATGGGACCTGAACTACATGCTCAAGCTGTGGGACGCCATCGACGGCGCTTCCAAGGCGGGCAAGGGCGCGTTCCTGATCTATCAGGAGTCGTCGCTGGTGATCCGCGCGATCCGCGACTACTTCACCGCCGACGTCGGCGAAATCCTCATCGACACCGACGACATCTACGAACAGGCCCAGCAGTTCATGGCCCACGTGATGCCGGAGATGGCACCGAAGGTCAAGCGCTACCGCGATGACGCGCCGCTGTTCAGCCGCTTCCAGATCGAACACCAGATCGAAACGGCGTTCTCGCGCACCGTCAACCTGCCTTCGGGCGGCGCGATCGTGATCGACCACACCGAAGCGCTGGTGTCGGTGGACGTCAACTCCGCACGCTCCACCCGCGGCAGCGACATCGAAGAAACCGCCACCCGCACCAACCTCGAAGCGGCCGACGAAATCGCCCGCCAGATGCGCTTGCGCGACCTGGGCGGCCTGATCGTGGTCGACTTCATCGACATGGACGAGTCGAAGAACCGCCGCGAGGTCGAAACCCGACTGCGCGAGGCACTGCGCCCCGACCGTGCCCGCGTGCAGGTCAGCGCCATCAGCAAGTTCGGCCTGCTCGAACTCAGCCGCCAGCGCCTGCGCCCGGCGCTCAGCGAAGGCAGCCACATCACCTGCCCGCGCTGCAACGGCACCGGCCACATCCGCGACACCGAATCCAGCGCGCTGCAGATCCTGCGCATGGTTCAGGAAGAGTCGATGAAGGAAAACACCGCCGCCGTGCACGTGCAAGTGCCGGTGGAAGTGACCAGCTTCCTGCTCAACGAGAAGCGCACCGAAATCACCAAGATCGAGCTCAAGCAGCGCGTCACGGTGCTGCTGGTGCCCAACAAGAACCTCGACACGCCGAACTACCGCCTCGAGCGGTTGCGCCACGACGATCCACGGCTGGAAAACCTGCAAGCCAGCTACACGATGATCGAAGAGGCCTCCGAGGAGACCGGAGTCACCCGCCGCGAAAAGACCGCGCCGAAGCAAGAACCCGTCGTCAAGGGCGTGCTGCCCGAGACCCCGGCACCTGCAGCGACACCCAAACCCGCTCCGGTGCCTGTGGCCGTGGCCGCTCCCGTGGCCGCACCCGCTTCATCGGGCGGCTTCTTCGGCTGGTTGGGACGCCTGTTCTCGGGCAGCACGCCCGCAGCCGCACCGGCAGCACCATCGTCGACTGGCGGATCGAGTGCGCCTTCAGCCGACACCGGCCGCGGTGATCGCAACGGTCGCGGCGGTCGTGGTGGCCGAGGCGGTCGCGATGGCCGGGATGGCCGCGACGGCAAGAAACCCGAGCGCACCGGCGAGGCGCGTCCTGAAGGCCGTGGCGGCGAACGCCGTGACGGCCGTCCGGGTCGTGGCCCGCGCACCGAGCGCACCGACGAGATGGCCGCAGCCGACACGGGCATCGCCCGTGACGATCGCCCGGCCCGCAACGAGCCGCGCGCCGAAGCCGGTGCCGAAGGCGCCGACGAGACCCGCCGCTCACGCGGTGGTCGTGGTGGCCGCGGCCGCGGTGACCGCCCTGAACGCGATGCACGCAGCACCGCTCCGGGCGCTGAGGGTGTGACCGAAGAAAACGGCTTGCCCATTGCCGAAGTCGATGCCGAAGGCAACCCGGCAACTTCTGCCGCCGAAGGCGCAGAAGCCGCTGAGGGCAGCGAAGTTCGTGAAGGCGGCCGTCGCCGTCGCCGTGGTGGACGTGGTGGACGTGACCGCAACGCCGAGCGTCCGGCAGATGGCGAGGGCGAACACGCCAACGACCTGCCCATCACCAGCGAAGACGGCGCCGCCGCGCAAGCCGCGCCATCGCCGGAAGCCGCTGAAGGTGGTGAGCGCGAGAGCCGCCGCCGCAGCCGTGGTGGGCGCGGTCGAGGCGAGCGTGGCGAGCCACGCACCGATGGCGAATCCGCTGTCGACGCTGGAGCTGAGGCCGTAACGCCTGTGAGCGAGTCGACCGAAGCGGCGCCAGCCGTGCGGCCGGTCACGTCGATCGTGGCCGCTGAGGTGGTGGAGACCGCTCCCGTGGCAGCTCCCGTGGCTTCGGCTCCGGTGGTTGAAGCGGTGGCAGCACCTGCCCCGGTGATGGAACAGCCAGTGGTCGTGGAAGCGGCACCGGTGGTTGAGACAGCCCCGGTGGTGGTCGAGGCTCCCGTGCCGGCACCGGCACCGGCACCGGTACCGGCACCTGTGGCGGTGGTGGCACCCGCGGTCGTTTCCGCCCCGGCGATGGTCGCAGCCGCTGCACCTTTCGTTCTGGAAACCGACGCCCTGGTGGCGGTGGCCGAAACGGCGGGCCTGCAGTGGGTGAACTCCGATGCCGACAAGATCCGCGCAGCGCAGCAGGCCATGGCGAATGAGCCCAAGCCCGAGCACGTGCCCCGCGTGATCAAGCCGACCCCACCGGCCGACAACAGCCCCCTGGTGATGGTGGAAACGCGCAAGGACCTGTCTCAGGTCACCCTGCCGTTCGAGTCGGACAAGCCGTCCGCCTGAGCCCGACCCACTGAGCCGGGAGACCGGCCCGGCAACGAAAAAGGCGCACCGAGGTGCGCCTTTTTTATCGTGCCTGCCGGGGGCTGCCCGTGCCGATCAGGGCAGCCGCTCGAGCGCGCGCTGGTAGGCGGGGTCGTGCATCAGCTGATCCCAGGTCAGCGGCTGCGTTTGCGGCAGCAAGGCCAAACGGCGCTGCTCGCTGTCCTCGTCAGCGTGCCAGCGGCCCTGCGCCTGCGAGGCCAGCAAGCCATCGAGCAGCGCATCGACGGCGGCACCGCCATCGCTGGACTGGTTGCACAGCAGCACCAGATCGCAGCCCGCATTGAGTGCGACTTCGGCCGCGTCGGTGTAGCTGACCTCGACACCGGCGATGCGACGCGCGCCGGCCATGCTCAGGTCATCGCTGAACACCGCGCCGGTGAAGCCCAGTTGCAGCCGCAAGATGTCTTTCAGCCAGCGCGGCGAAAAGCCTGCCGGATGGGCATCAACCTTCGGATACACCACGTGCGCAGGCATCAGGCTGGACAGGCTGGTGCTCAGCCATTCGTACGGCCTTGCGTCGTCGGTCAGGATCGCCTTGAGCGAGCGCTTGTCGATCGGGATCTCGAGGTGGCTGTCGGCCTTCACGAAACCATGCCCGGGGAAATGCTTGCCGCAGTTGGCCATGCCCGCACGCAGCAAGCCGTGCATGAGGCTCTTGGCGAGCATCGTGACGACCCGCGCGTCGCGGTGAAATGCGCGATCACCGATCACGCTGCTGGCGCCAAAGTCGAGGTCGAGCACCGGCGTGAAGCTCATGTCGACGCCGCAAGCGCGCAACTCGCTGGCCAGCACGAAGCCGGTGGCGGTGGCCGCGTCGGTGGCACCCAACGGGTCTTTCATCCACTGCTCGCCAAGCCGGCGCATGGGCGGCAGGTGGGTGAACCCATCGGTGCGAAAACGCTGCACACGCCCGCCTTCATGATCGACACACACCAGCACGTCGGGGCGGATGGACTTGATCTCGGCGGTGAGTTCGGTGAGCTGATGGCGGTCCTGCCAGTTGCGCGCGAACAGGATCAAACCGCCGGTCAGCGGATGGCGCAGACGGCGCCGGTCAGCCGCATTGAGGCCGAGACCTTCGATGTCGAGCACCACCGGGGCGTGCAGACTGGCGACGGGAACCGCCGGTTTGGCTCGCTTGCGAGTGGTGGTCGATGTGGTTTTTGTCATGGCAGGCTTTCAACCACCACGAAGCTGGTGGCGTAGTCGGTTTCGTCGGTGAGGCTCACCTGCGCGCGCAGCCGGCGCTCGTCGAACCACACGGCGAGCGCACCGTGCAGGCAGATGTGCGGCTGGCCGCTGGGCAGGTTGAGGATTTCGCAGTCGCGCCAGGCCATGGGCGTGTGCAGGCCCAGGCCGATCGCCTTGGAGAAGGCTTCCTTGGCCGAAAAGCGCGTGCCCAGGTAGCTGACACCACGCGCCTCGACGCGCGCGCGGCGGGCCCGAAAGACGAGCATCTCCTGCGGTCCGAGCACCTTTTCAGCGAAGCGCTCGCCGCGTCGCTCGAGCGTGGCCGCGATGCGGCGCAAATCGCAGATGTCGGTGCCGATGCCGTAGATCACAGGGTACTGGCGACGGCACCCGCCGCGCGGTGGATGCAGCGCAGGTAGTCGCGCACCGTCTCGCTCAGGCCCAGCTCGAGCGCATCGGCGATCAGCGCGTGGCCGATCGACACCTCCTGCACGCCGGGCACCGCGCGCAGGAAGTCGGTGAGGTTGTCGCGGTTGAGGTCGTGGCCGGCGTTGATTTGCAGACCCTCGCGCAGGCCGGCTTCGGCGGTGGCGGTGAAACCCGCCAGCACGGCGGCCAATTCGGCGGTGCCGTGGGCGCTCGCATAGGTCTCGGTGTAGAGCTCCACACGCTCGGCGCCCAGTTCACGCACCGCTGCCATCGCCTGCGGCACGGGGTCCATGAACAGGCTGACCCGCACGCCCAGGGACTGAGCCTCGGCGATCAGCGGACGCAATGCCTCCGCGTCGTGCGGCAGCTGCCAGCCGTGGTCCGAGGTGGACTGGTCCATCGCATCGGGCACGAAGGTGCACTGGTGCAGCGGCAGGCCCTGGCGCTTCAACTGGCGGATGAAGTCCATCAAGTTGTGCAGCGGGTTGCCCTCGACATTGAACTCGGCTTGCGGCCAGTCCTGCATCAGCGCGGCCAGATCGAAGACGTCGTGCGCACGGATGTGACGCTCATCGGGCCGCGGATGCACGGTGATGCCTTGGGCGCCGGCCTCGAGCGACAGCGTGGCCGCGCGGGTGACGCTGGGGATGCCCAGCGTGCGCTGGTTGCGCAGCAGCGCCACCTTGTTGAGGTTGACCGACAGCGCGGTGTGGCCGCGGTGCACATCGAGTCCGGTGGTGAGCAAAGGGTTCATGGTGCGGGGGCGTGATGGCCCGGAGTCGACAGGCCTTGCAGCTCAAGCATCACCTTGCGTGTGCGCAGAGTCGGGCCGCCGAGATGATAGTGAAGCAAAGCGCGCAGGGCGTGGCGCCACTCGGGCAGGTTTGTCGAACAGGCGTGCGTCACAGCTTGCAGGCTGCCGTGCAGCAAAGCGGCTTGCACACCGATCAAGGCCGACCCGGGCAGACCCGGCTCACCCGGACGGGCCCTCGCCACGCCGGCCTCGGGCAGCAACGCGTAGCGGGTGTCGGCGGCCAGGGCCTCGAGCGTGGTCGTGACCTGGCTCAGGTCGGGCAGCACGCCCGTTTGCTGTAACAAGGTGATCTCGAAGGCGCGCAGCGCCGATTGCGCCGACGATTCATCGCCACAGGCCAGTGCCGGCAACGTCGCGACATAGGCGTCGAACAGCGCGGCATGGGCATCGTGGCGCGCCAGCAGTTTCATCAACAACTCGTTGAGGTAGAACCCGCTGAAAAGCGCGGCACCGGTGAGCATCGCTGCGCCACCGGCCCACTCGGCGCTGCGCAGGGTTTGTACTTCGCGCCCGGAACCAGCGCCTTCGATCGCATCGGCCTTCGGCGCGCGCCCCAGCGCAATGTGCAGACGCTGAAACGGCAGCAGCACCGAGCGCAGTTGCGAATAGGGGCGCTTGGCTCCCTTCGCCGCGACGATCAGTCTGCCCTGCTCGCGAGTGAACACATCGAGGATCAGGCTCGATTCGCTCCAGTCGTAGCGGTGCAGCACATAGGCCGTGAGCACCGACGGAGGGCGGCGGGAAGTGGCCACCGCGCGCGATCAGTCCGAGCGCGCAAGCACGGCCGCCGTGCGCTCACTCGTAGCCATAGCTGCGCAGGTGTTCCTCATCGTCGGCCCAGCCCGAACGCACCTTGACCCAGATCTCAAGGAACACCTTGGCGTCCATGAGCTTTTCGAGCTCCTGACGGGCCTCGCTGCCAATGCGCTTGAGCCGCTCACCGTTACCGCCGATGACCATGCCCTTGTGAGCGTCGCGTTCGACCACGATGCTCGCGGCGATGCGGCGCAAGCCGCCTTCTTCCTCGTACTTGTCGATGACCACCGTGGAGGTGTAGGGCAACTCGTCGCCCATCAGCCTGAAGAGCTTCTCGCGGATGATCTCGCTGGCCAGAAAGCGGTCGCTGCGGTCGGTCAGCGCGTCTTCTTCATAGAACCAGGATTGCGTGGGAAGGTAGGGCTCGATGATGCCCAGCAGCCTTTGCACGTCGGCGTCTTTCTTGGCCGACAGCGGCACGAATTCGGCAAAGGCGTGCCGGTCCTGCATGCCCTTGAGCCAAGGCGCGAGTTCAGCGCGGCGATGGACGGCATCCAGCTTGTTGGCGATCAGGAACACCGGCTTGGCGTATTCGCCCGAAGGCATCAGCGACAGCACCTTGGCGTCGTCCAGCCCGAAGCGGCCGGCCTCGACCACGAACAGCACCACGTCCACATCGGCCAGCACGCTGTGTACGGTCTTGTTGAGCGTGCGGTTCAAGGCGGCGGCATAGCGCATCTGGAAACCGGGCGTGTCCACGAAGACAAACTGCGCCGCTCCAGCGGTGCGGATACCCGTGATCCGGTGCCGCGTGGTTTGCGCCTTGCTGGACGTGATGCTGACCTTCTGGCCGACCAGGGCATTGAGCAAGGTGCTCTTGCCCACGTTGGGGCGCCCGACGATGGCCACCAATCCGCAGCGTTGCGCAGCGGGCTCGTGGCCAGCGGTAGTTTCATCAACGTCGGTCATGGGCAGCATTCATGGTTGGGCCTTCAAAGAACGATGGATCAAAGAGCATCAGGCGCGCACGGTGCCGCCCGGCATGTCGGTCGCCTTGAGCACGTCGAGCATGCGACGGGCGGCTTCCTGTTCGGCAAGGCGGCGCGAACGCCCCTCGCCGCTGTGTTTCAGACTCAGCGCCGGCACCTCGCACTCGACCTCGAAGGTCTGAGCATGGGCCTGGCCACGCGTGGCGCTGATGCGGTAGCTCGGCACCGGCAGGCGACGCGCCTGCAGCAGCTCCTGCAACTCGGTCTTGGCGTCCTTGGTCCAGTTGCCGATCTCGGTGGAGTTGATCACATCGCCGAACAGCCGCTCCACCAGCGCACGTGCGGCGACAAACCCGCCATCGACGAACGTCGCTCCGATGACGGCCTCCAGCGCATCGGCCAGGATCGACGCGCGTTGCGCACCACCACCGCGAGCCTCGCCTTCGCTGAGCCGCAGCGCCTCGGGGAAACCGTGACGCAGCGCCACCTTGTGCAGGCTGTCTTCGCGCACCAGATGGGCGCGAACACGGGTCAGATCACCCTCGTCGCAGCCGGCAAACCGCTCGAACAGCAGGCTCGACACCGCCAGGCTCAGCACCGCGTCGCCCAAAAACTCGAGCCGCTCGTTGTGGTCCGCGCTGAAGCTGCGATGGGTGACGGCCAGCGCCAGCAAATACGAATCTGCAAACGAGTACCCCAGGTGTCCTTGCAGCGATTGAATGCGGGGGTCCATGGGGGAGCGATCGAGTCGGACGGACATGCGCTCGGGCGTCAGGGAGAGCGCCCTTCGTACTTGAGAAGCAGGAACACCGGGCTCATCACCTCGATCTCCTTGTCGTAGGCAAATCGCACCACGATCCGGTCGTTTTCCTTGGTGATGTCGAGATCCTTCGAGGTGATCGACTGAATGGAGTACTCGATGTCCTTTTGCCTGTCGAAGGCTGCGCGGATGCCGGCCACGGTGTTTCCGCCATCCACAGCGGCCTTGTTGACCGCCTTCTTGATGGTGAAGAACTCGTTGACCGTGGGCAACACCCGCATGCCCAGCAGCGCCACAAAGCCGACGACGACCGCCCAGAACAACATGCCGAACAACGACACGCCCCGCTGACCGCGGGAACCCTTCAAGCGCTCAGATGTCATGGCTTCATGCTCCACAACTCAACAGGAAATGAACGGTAGGCCCGCTCCCATTTTGCGCGCTGACTCGGCTCACTGGAACGCGCCGATGCGCTTGATGTTGCCGAAATTCATCCACACGAAAAACGCCTTGCCGACGATGTTCTCGTCCGGAACGAAGCCCCAGAACCTGGAATCTTCGGAGTTGTCGCGGTTGTCGCCCATCATGAAGTAATGGCCCGGCGGCACCTTGCAAGTGATGCCCTCGATGGTGTAACGACAGTTCTCGCTGAACGGAAACGAACCGATCTGGCGCAAGAACATCTCCCGCGAGCGGTCCACCAGGATGTGGTGCGTGAGCGTGCCCAGATCTTCGGTGAACTGCGCGGAGTAGCGCAGGCTGTCCTCGTTGTAGAAATCCGGCAAGGCCTGGGTCGGCGCCAGCACGCCGTTGAGGTAAAGCTGCTGATGGCGGTAGGACACCTCATCGCCCGGAACGCCGACCACACGCTTGATGTAGTCGATACGGGTGTCTTTCGGGTACCGAAACACCATCACGTCACCACGTTGCGGGTCGTTGAACGGGATGATCTTCTTGTTGATGACCGGTAGACGCAGCCCGTAGTGAAACTTGTTCACGAGGATCAGATCGCCCACCAGCAAGGTCGGGATCATCGAGCCCGATGGAATCTTGAACGGCTCGAACAGGAACGAGCGCAGCAGGAACACCGCCAGGATCACCGGGAACAGCCCCGCGGTCCAGTCGAGCCACCACGGTTGGGCCAGCAGCGCAGCACGGGCCGGACCAAAGTCTTCGTCGACCCGGGTGATGCCCTGCTCGGCCAGTTGACGGCGCCGCGCGTCCGCCTGAGCCGACAGCGTGGCGACCGTGGCGGCACGGTTGGGTGCGAAGTGGAAGCGCTCGAGCAGCCAGTACACCATCGTCACCAGCGTCAGCATCAGCAGCAGCGCCGAGAAGTTGCCGCTCCACTCCCCGAGGAACCAGCCGCCCAGAAAAACAATCAGGCAGCCATAGAGCACGCCGGTCAACTTGCTCATCAATCTTCCACTTGGAGAATGGCCAGGAAGGCCTCTTGGGGCACTTCCACCGAACCGATCTGCTTCATGCGCTTCTTGCCCGCTTTCTGCTTGTC
>CANGBT010000099.1 GCA_947452135.1 Burkholderiales bacterium | reverse complement strand
GCCGGCCAGCAGCGTGGCCACCTCGGCGCCGGAGCGCACGCCCAGCTTGGCGTAGACCCGGGCGCGGTGGACCTCCACGGTGCGCATCGACACATGCAGCTCGTCGGCGATCACCTTGTTGAGCTTGCCGGCGGCCACCCGCAGCATCACCTCGCGTTCGCGCTCGCTCAGGCTGGCCAGCCGGGCCTCGCGCTCGTCGCCGCGCGCGGCACTGGCCTGCTGCGACGCTTCGACGCGCAGTGCGCGCTGCACCCGCTCGACCAGCGCGTCGCCGGAAAACGGCTTCTCGACGAAATCGAAGGCGCCTTTTTTCAGCGCATCGACCGCCATCGGGATGTCGCCATGGCCGCTCAGGAAGATCACCGGCAACCGAACGCCGCGCTCGACCAGCGCGTCGTGCACCTGCAAGCCCGAGTGCGGCTCCATGCGCACGTCGAGCAGGATGCATCCGCGCAGTGGCCCCGAGTCCAGCGCGTGCATGAGGGCGGGGCCGCTGTCGTAGCTGCGCGTGGCCAGGCCATGCGAGTCGAACAGGAAGGCCAGCGCGTCGCGCACGCTCGCCTCGTCGTCCACGATGTGCACGCACGGGTCAGTCGTGGCCATGGGTCGCCTCCTCATGCACGGGCAGGGTGAACGAGATGCACGCGCCGCCGAGCGCCGAGGGTCCGGCGTCCATGTTGCCGTGGTGCGCTTCGACCACCGAGCGGCAAATGGCCAGGCCCATGCCCATGCCTTCGGGCTTGGTGGAATAAAACGCCGCGCTGAGCTGCTCGATGCCGCGCCCGCGCAGACCGGGGCCGTCGTCGTCCACATCGACCCGAACGAAGCGCGCGCCGGCCGGCGCCAGCGTGATGCGGATGCGCCCGCCGCGGCCGGCCGCGCCGATTTCGTCGGCCGCGTTGCGCACGAGGTTGATGAGCACCTGCTCGATCAGCACCGGGTCGGCGTGCACGGCCGGCAGCGCGGCGGCGACCTGCCAGTCGCACTGCACGCCCAGCCGCTGCAGGTCGCGGCGCAGCAGCTCGACGGCGCGCCGCGCGATCGCCGGCAGCTCGCAGCGCTCGCGCTGGGGTGAGCGCCGGGTGAGGAACTCGCGGATGCGCTGCACGATGAGCCCGGCCTCGCCGGCCTGCTCGCCCAGACGGCGCACCGCTTGCAGCACGGCCGGCTCGGCAAAGCCGGCGCGCTCGAGCGAGCGCAGCACGCCCGCGTTGTAGCCGGCGATCGCGGCCAGCGGCTGGTTGAGCTGGTGGGCCAGCGCCGACGCCACCTCGCCCAGCGTGGTCAGCCGCGCCTGATGGGCCATGGCCTCGACCTGACGGCGCTCGCGCTCTTCGAGCCGCTTGCGCTCGGTGATGTCGATGATCGAGCCCATCCAGCCGATCTGGCGTCCCGCCGCATCGACCAGCGGCGACTCGAACACCATGACATCGATCATTCGCCCGTCGCTGTGGCGCCAGCGGGCCTCGTAGCCTTCGCGCGGGGCCTGGCCGGCCAGGTTGCGGCGGCTGCGCAGCATCACTTCGTCGATGGCGTCGGGCGGCCAGTAGGGCATGGGCGGCGCCATGCCGATGAGCCGGGCGGCGTCCAGCCCGACCATTTCGCAAAAGGTGCGGTTGACGTAAAGCAGCCGGCCATCGGCGTCGCGCGCGCGCAGCGCCACCAGCGCCGAGTCTTCGATGGCGCTGCGCCAGGACAGCTCGGTGCGCCAGGCCGCTTCGGCCGCCGAGACCTGCCGCACCTGCCGGCGCAGCAACGCGGTGGCCACCCCGATCAGCAGCAAGAAGCCGGCGACCAGCACCATCGGCAAGGCACGCCACCACGGCGTGGGACCGTCGCGTTGGGTCAGCTCGAGAAAGACCCCGGGCATGCCAGAGGCCATCTGCACGCGGTAGCTCTCGCCGCCAGCTGCGTTGGCCCGCGCAGGTGTGTCGTCGAGCGTGGCCACCACCTGATCGGACACATCAACCAGCCGCACCTCGTAGCGGCGTGCCAGCCACCACGGCACGCCTCGCTTGAGCAGCGCCGCCGGCGTGTAGCGAACCACCACCTTCTCGCCCGAGACGTCGTACGGGTTGGGCTCGACATTGGTGCTGCGCGCGCCCACGGGCGCCACCAGGTGCGAGGACAAGCCGCGCGGCTCGTCGTCAGCGTCGCTGGACGCGGCCAGCGGCAGCGCCTGTTCGGGTACGTGCGCGAGGATGCGGTTGCTGGCGTCCAGCCACGTCACGCTCAGCCAGAAACGCCGAAAGCCGGCGCTGACCTCGGCATTGGCCTCGAGGGCGGCTGGCGTGTGCGCGGTGGTGGCGAGCTGCCCTGCCAGCACCCGCAGGTGCGCCGCCTCGACGTCCAGGCGCGAGCGCACCTGCGCCTCGGCGCTCAGGGCGTCGGAGATCATGGTGCGGCGGGCTTCGTCGTGTTCCTCGCGCTCGTTGCGCTGAGCCCACCAGGCCACCCCCGCGACGAAGATCAGCGACAGCAGCAGCGGCAGCGCCCACAGGCCCGGGGCGTGGCGCTGCAGCGGCAACAGGCGGGTCAGAGCGGGCCGGAGGAGGGCGGCGGCATCGGGCATCGGGCCAGTCTAGCCGTGGCCTGCGGGGCGCTGCACCTGGCTGGCTGCGACATGTGGAAGTCCACACTGGTGCGGCTTCAAGGGCCACCGGATACTTCATCGGCCTTTTGGCCCACCGACCCGAACAACTCGAAACGGAGACCTCACCATGCTGCTCATCGCCCGCCGTCTGCTTTTGGGAACTGCCCTGGCCTTGAGCCTGCCGCTGGCAGCGCAGGCCCAGTCGCCCATCGTCATCAAGTTCAGCCACGTGGTGTCGCCCGACACCCCCAAGGGCAAGGGCGCGCAGCGCTTCAAGGAGTTGCTCGAAGAGCGCAGCAAGGGCCGCGTGAAGGTCGAGGTCTACCCGAACAGCCAGCTCTACAAGGACAAGGAAGAGCTCGAAGCGCTGCAGCTCGGCTCGGTGCAGATGCTCGCGCCCTCGCTGGCCAAGTTCGGCCCGCTCGGCGTGAAGGAGTTCGAGGTGTTCGACCTGCCGTTCCTGTTCAAGGACGACGCCGCCTTTCGCAACACCACGGCCACGCTGGGTCTGGAGCTGTTCAAGAAGCTCGACGCCAAGGGCATCACCGGCCTGTCCTACTGGGACAACGGCTTTCACGTCATGACCGCGAACAAACCGCTGCACAACCTGGCCGACTTCAAGGGCCTGAAGATGCGCATCCAGTCGTCGAAGGTGCTCGACGCCCAGATGCGCGCGCTCGGCGCGATTCCGCAGGTCATGGCCTTCTCGGAGCTGTACCAGGCGCTGCAGTCGGGCGTGGTGGACGGTACCGAAGGCACGCCGTCGAACATCTACACCCAGAAGGTTTTCGAGGTGCAAAAGCACATCACGCTGTCGAACCACGGCCACCTGGCCTATGCGGTGGTGATCAACAAGAAGTTCTACGAAGGTCTGCCGGCCGACATCCGCGTCGTGTTCGACAGCTCCATGCGCGACGCCACGCTGTACGCCAACGCCATCGCCGCCACCGAAAACGCGATGTCGCTCGACAAGATCAAGGCCAGCGGCAAGTCGACCGTCTACACCCCCACCGATGCCGAGTTGCTGGAGTGGAAGAAGGCCCTCATGCCGGTGCACAAGGACATGGAGTCCCGCCTGGGCAAGGCCACCATCGACGCGGCCTACAAGTCAGCCGGCTTCGTGGCGCCGAAGTGATCCGCCGCGCGCACTGAAGGAGAAACAGGCGTGATCAATCGCATCCTCAACCACCTGGAGGAGTGGCTGATCGCCTTCCTCATTGGCGCGGCCACCCTGGTCATCTTCGCGGCTGTGGTGCACCGCTTCCTGTCGGGGGTGCCCTGGATCCAGGATTACACGGTGCGCATGAACGTGAGCTGGGCCCAGGAACTGTGCATCTTCATGTTCGTGTGGATGGCCAAGTTCGGCGCGGCCTACGGGGTGCGCACCGGCATCCACGTGGGTGTGGATGTGATCGTGCGCAAGCTCACGGGCAAGCCCCAGCGCGCGCTCATCCTGTTCGGCTTGCTGGCCGGGGCGGTGTTCACCGGCACGGTGGCCTGCCTGGGTGCGAACTTCGTGTGGCACATGAGCCAGACCGACCAGACCTCGGCCGACCTCGAAGTGCCGATGTGGTGGGTCTACCTGTGTGTGCCGCTGGGCTCGTCGCTCATGTGCTTCCGATTCCTTCAGGTGGCCTGGGCCTTTGCGCACGGTGCCGAACTGCCGCACCACGACCACGGCCATGTCGAAGGCGTTGACGATTTCCAGATTGACGAATCGGCGGCCGTGGCCGGCGCCAAGGCAGGTCGCGCATGAACTCCGCCATCATCTTCGTGCTGCTGATCGTGCTCATGCTCACGGGCATGCCGATCAGCATTTCGCTCGGCCTGACGGTGCTGACCTTCTTGTTCACCATGACGGATGTGCCGGTGCAGTCGGTCGCGCTCAAGCTGTTCACCGGCATCGAGAAGTTCGAGATCATGGCGATCCCGTTCTTCATCCTGGCGGGCAACTTCCTCACCCACGGCGGCGTGGCCCGGCGGATGATCCGCTTTGCCAGCAGCATGATCGGCCACTGGCATGGCGGTCTGGGCCTGGCCGGCGTGATGGCCTGTGCGCTGTTCGCAGCCGTGTCGGGCTCGTCGCCGGCCACCGTGGTGGCCATCGGCTCGGTCATCCTGCCAGCGATGGTCAAGCAAGGGTTCCCGCCCAAGTTCGGCGCGGGCATCCTCACCACCTCGGGCTCGCTGGGCATCCTGATCCCGCCGTCGATCGCCATGGTGATGTATTCGGTCTCGACCAACGTGTCGGTCGGCGCCATGTTCATCGCCGGCATCGTGCCCGGCATCGCGCTGGCCATCGCGCTGGGGTTCACCACCTGGAACATCGCGCGCAAGAACAACTACCCGCGCATGCCCAAGGCCAGCGCAGCCGAACGCTGGCTGGCGTTTCGCGAAAGCGTGTGGGGACTGCTGCTGATCGTGGTGGTGATGGGCGGCATCTACAGCGGCATCTTCACGCCGACCGAAGCCGCCGCCATGGCTGCGGTGTACGCCTTCATCGTGGCGGTGTTCGTCTACAAGGACATGCCGCTCAAGAAGATCCCCAAGGTGCTGCTCGACTCGGCCAGCATGAGCGCGATGCTGCTGTACATCATCACCAACGCGGTGCTGTTCAGCTTCCTGATGACCAGCGAGAACATCCCGCAGGCCATGGCCGACTGGATGATCCACCAGGGCTTCGGGCCGGTGGTGTTCCTGCTGGTGGTCAACGTGCTGCTGCTGCTCGCCGGCAACGTGATGGAGCCCAGCTCGATCATCCTGATCCTGGCGCCCATCTTGTTCCCGGTGGCCATCAAGCTGGGCATCGACCCGATCCACTTCGGCATCCTGATCGTGGTCAACATGGAAGTCGGCATGTGCCACCCGCCCGTGGGCCTCAACCTCTACGTGGCCTCAGGCATCACCAAAATGGGCATCAGCGAGCTCACGGTGGCGGTGTTGCCATGGCTGCTCACCATGCTGGGGTTCCTGGCGGTCGTGACGTACTGGCCGGGGTTGACGTTGTGGTTGCCGCACCTGTTGATGAAGTGACGGGTGTTGTTGGCGCTGCCCGCGTGGGGGTCTCTTTGGGCGAGAGCCCGCCGGGTTTCGGCCCGGCTGCCGAGTAACTTTCTTCTGCTGGCCCAGAAGAAAGTCACCAAAGAAGAGGGCCTGAACGCCAGCCCATTTGAGTGGCTCGCTGCTGCTACAGGCCTACTTCAGAGGCTCTGGCTCGAGAACATTCAGCGAGCTACTTTTTGCGGTTACCTCGCTCACGCTCAGCCGCTCAAGTTCGTTTGGCCTCGACCCTGCGGGTCCACGGCCAAGGCAAAGCCTGTCGCCGCTGTGTCCAGTTCTCAGTGCCCGTTCTCGTGCGGCGTCCGAGAAAGTACGCCTGTAGCCGAAGCGGACAGGCCAAATGGTCTGGTGTTCAGGCCCTTTGCTTTGGTGACTTTCATTTGGGCCCACAAATGAAAGTTACTCGGCAGCCGGGCCGAAACCCGGCGGGCTCTCGCCCAGAGAACCAGCGCCGCAGCAAGCAAGACCAACCGCCCCCCCGCGAGTGCGGGCACCGCAAACCTGACTTCAGGTTCCCCTGGTCCTCGCCAACGCCGGATTCCTCGCGAAATACCGCTTGATCCCCACCGTCAACGCATCCACCAACTGCGCCTGATAACGCTCATCGCGCAGCTTGGCTTCTTCCTCGGGGTTCGAGATGAAGGCGGTTTCGACCAGGATCGACGGGATGTCGGGTGCCTTGAGCACCGCGAAGCCGGCTTGTTCGACGCTGGCCTTGTGCAGCTTGCCGACGCGGCCGATCTGGCCGAGGACTTCGCTGCCCAGGCGCAAGCTGTCCTTGATCTGGGCGGTGGTGCTCATGTCGAGCAAGGCGTGCATGACTTCGGCGTCCTTGGCCTTGACGTTGATGCCGCCCACCAGATCGGCGGCGTTTTCGCGGTTGGCCATCCAGCGCGCGGTGGCGCTGCTGGCTGCGCCCGAGCTGAGGGCGAACACCGACGCGCCGCGTGCCTCGGGCGTGAAGAAGGCGTCGGCGTGGATCGACACGAACAGGTCGGCCTGCACCCGGCGCGCCTTGCGCACGCGGTCTTGCAGCGGCACGAAGAAATCGGCGTCGCGCGTGAGCATGGCGCGCATGCCGGGCACGTCGTTGAGGCGGTCGCGCAGTTGCAGCGCCACGGCCAAAACAACGTCTTTTTCGCGCAGGCCGCTTGGGCCCACGGCGCCGGGGTCTTCGCCGCCGTGACCGGGGTCGAGCGCCACGATCACCAGCCGGTTGACACGCCCGGCGGATGACGCGCCTGGCTCGGGTGGCGTGGCTGCGCTGGCCGAGGCGGCCGCGGTACCGGGTTTGGCCGTCGCGCTGCCGCTGGCGGGCTTGTCGGGTGCTGCCGCGCCGGGGCGATCGACCTGGCCGATGAACTCGCCCAGCGCATCGCGCACCGCTTGCGCGGCTTGCTGGCTGGGTTGGTCGCGGCCCTGGATGAGCGCGAGCAGCGGGTCGCGCTCTTCGGTGGGGTAGAGGTCGAACACCATGCGGTGCCGGTAGGCCGCCACCGGCAGCAGCGAAAACAGCTGCGGCTTGGTCGACTGCTTGAGGTCGATGACCATGCGCACCACGCGCGGCTGGTACTGGCCGATGCGCACGCCGGCGATGAACGGGTCGTCGGCGCGCACCTTGCCGACGAGTTCGCGCAGCTCGGCGCTCAGGTCCAGCCCGTCGACGTCGATGACCAGCCGCGCGGGGTTCTCGGCGATGAAGTGGCGCGCCGACAGCGCGCTGTCGGATTCGATCGTCACGCGCGTGTAGTCGGCCGCCGGCCACACGCGCACCGCAACGATGGCCGCGCCGCGCGCCAGTTCGGTTGCGCCCAGCGACAACACCAGCATGCCCATGCGACCCAGCGCGCGGCGCCGTGCGGGCAGGGGGGTCGAGGGGATCGGCCGCACCATGGTCAAGCCAGCAGCGAGGCGCCGAGCGGGGTGAACGCCTGCAATCGCACTTCGCGGCACGGATCGAGGCTGTCGTCGGCCGGGTTGGCGTCGAGCAGCGCGATGTCAATGCGCAGGTCGCACGTCGGCAGCAACCCGGCGGCGCGCTCCGGCCATTCGGCGAGCTTCAGTCCGGGGCTGGCGAAGATATCGCGAAAGCCGGCGTCCTCGAATTCCTGCGGATCTTCGAAGCGATAGAAGTCGAAGTGCCAGACCTCGAAGGCCGCCGTCGAGTACGGCTCGACCACCGCGTAGGTGGGGCTCTTGACGTGGCCGGTGACGCCCAGCGCGCGCAGCAGGTGCCGCACGAAGGTGGTCTTGCCCGCGCCCAGCGTGCCGTGCAGCTCGATGAAGGCGCGAGCGATGCCCACCCGCGCGGCCAAAGCCTGCGCCGTGCTGGCGCACCCAGCCTCGTCGGGCCACCGCACGGTGCGGGCTTCTAAGATCGGCATGCCGGTCGTTTGGGTCGGGTGGAAGGTTGCATGGTCGCTGCGGATGAGGGGCAAACGGGGCTGGAGGCGTCGGCGTTGTGGCCTCGGGTGCAGCAGTGGGCCACTGAACTCGGATTTTCCCAGATCGGGGTGGCCGACATCGACCTGAGCACCGCCGAGCCCGGCCTGCAAGCTTGGTTGGCCGCCGGCTTCAATGGTTCCATGCATTACATGTCGCGCCACGGCATGACGCGTGCGCGGCCGGCCGAGCTGGTGAATGGCACGCTGCGCGTGCTGACCGCGCGCATGGATTACCTGCCGCGCACCGAGCCCTCGAACGGGCCACTAGCCGAGGCGGTCGATCGCGACTGGCAGGCCATCGAATGGCAGCGGCTGCGTTCGCCCGGGCAGGCCACGGTGTCGATCTACGCCCGGGGCCGCGACTATCACAAGGTGCTGCGCAGTCGGTTGCAAGCGCTGGCCGATCGCATCGCCCAGGCGGTGGGGCCGTTTGGTTACCGCGTGTTCACCGATTCGGCACCGGTGCTCGAGGTGGAGCTGGCCACGCGCAGTGGCATCGGCTGGCGCGGCAAGCACACGCTGACGCTGCACCGCGAGGCGGGGTCGATGTTCTTTCTGGGCGAGATCTACCTCGACTTGCCGCTGCCCCTCACCGAATCGCTCGAAGCGCATTGCGGCAGCTGCACCGCGTGCATCGACGTGTGCCCCACGCAGGCCATCGTCGCGCCTTACCGGCTCGATGCGCGGCGCTGCATCAGCTACCTGACGATCGAGCACGACGGCGCGATTCCCGAGGAATTCCGCGCGGCGATGGGCAACCGCATCTACGGCTGCGACGACTGCCAGCTGACGTGCCCGTGGAACAAGTACGCGCAGCGCAGCGCCTTGCCCGACTTCGATGCGCGCGCGCCGCTGGGCGACGTCACGCTGCTCGAGCTGTGGCACTGGAGCGAGGCCGAGTTTTTGCGCCACACCGAAGGCAGCGCCATCCGCCGCATCGGCCACGCCCGCTGGCAGCGCAACCTGGCGGTGGCGATGGGCAACGCGCTGCGCTCGCAGGCCGCGCCCGACATCCACGCCGCGCTGCGCGGTGCGCTGGCCGATGCGCGCGACGCTGCCAGCGAACTGCTGCGCGAGCACATCGATTGGGCACTGGCCCAGCAGCTCGAAGCCGTCAGCGCAGCCCGCCCAGCGCCAGCCATGCCGGCACGCTGATCATCCCGAGCAGCGTCGACACCGTCACCAGCCCGGCCACGAACGGCCCGTTGCCGCCCATGCGCACGGCCAGCACGTAGGCGCTCGACGCGGTGGGCAGCGCGGCAAAGCCGACTACCACGGCGCGCTGCGCCGGCGGCAGCCCGAGCAGGCCCGACAGGCCGAGCGCGACCAGCGGCAGCGCCACGTGACGGATGCCCAGCAGCGCTGTGGCGAGCGTGGGTGATTCGCGCAGGCCACCGAGCTTGAGCCCCGCGCCCACGGCCATCAGCCCCAGCGGCAAGGCGGCCAGACCCACGCGGTGCAAACTGGTGCCCACCGCCTCGGGCAACTGAAGGCCGGCCAGGTTGGCCAGCAAACCGCCCAGCGTGCCGAGGATGAGCGGGTTGCGCGACAGCTCGCGCAGGTACGACTGGCCGCCGTGGCGCGCCAGCGGCCACACCGCGGCCACGTTGCACAGCGGCACGCACAGCGCAATCAGCAGCGCCATCGAGGTCACCGAGCCGGCACCGCCCAGTCGCTCGGCCAGCGCCAGCGCGATGAACGAATTGAAGCGAAAGGCGGTTTGGGCGCCCGAGGCGTGCAGCCGCGCATCCACGCCCGGCCAGCGCCCGATGGCATAGGACAGCGCGATGCCGCAGGCCACCGTTCCCACACCGGTCACCCCCAGACCGGCGGTTTGCGCGGGCTGCAGCGGGCTCTTCATGATCGAGCTGAACAGCAGCACCGGAAACAGCAGGTGGTAGGTGAGCCGCTCGACCGAATCCCACACCGTGCGGTTGAGCTGCGTGTGACGGCACAGCACGAAGCCCGTGATGATCAGCAGCAAGTCGGGCAGCAGCACAAGGGCGTTGGACATAGGCGCCGAGTTTGCCAGCCGCGAGAATGACGCCCAGCCCGGACCACAGAGTCGGGGCGTTCCTGCGAGGCCCATGAACCCCATCCAGATCAGCGGCGCGGCGATCGATCGCTTCATCGATGCGATGTGGATCGAGGACGGGCTGGCCGCCAACACGCTGGCCGCCTACCGGCGCGACCTCACGCTCTACGCGCAGTGGCTGGCCGATCACG
>CANGBT010000098.1 GCA_947452135.1 Burkholderiales bacterium | reverse complement strand
GCCGCCCAGCGGCGTGCGCTTGAGCAGCCACAGCGCCAGCGGGATCATGACGACGATCGCCGCGAACCACAGCAGCGCCGACACGGGCATGGCGGTGTTCATCCGGCGCGGCTCAGGCGACGCATGCGCTCGCTCGGCGTGACGATGTCGGTCAGCCGGATACCGAACTTGTCATTGACCACCACCACCTCGCCTTGCGCGATGAGGTAGCCGTTGACCAGCACGTCCATCGGCTCGCCGGCCATCGTCTCGAGCTCGACCACCGAGCCTTGAGCCAATTGCAAGATGTGCTTGATCGGAATGCGCGTGCGACCCAGTTCCACGGTGAGCTGCACCGGGATGTCCAGGATCATGTTGATGTCGTTGCCGGCAGACACCCCGCCATCGTTGGAGAAGTTGGTGAACTTCGCCGGCGCCACCGAATCGACGGTGGTTTGCATGCCGGCCTCCATGGCGTCATCGCCGCCGGGCTTGCCCTCGGCCAGCGCGGCCGCCCACTCGGCGGCCATGGCATCTTCTTCGGACTGCTTTTGCAGTGCTGCTTCGTCAGACATGGCTTGCTCCCAACCAGCCCGCAGATGAGCTGGACAACAGTTGATCGACCTTCAGCGCATAGCGCCCGTTGGAAATTCCGTAGTGGCACTCGATCACCGGCACGCCGGAGACCTTGGCCTCGATCTGAGGCTGCAAGTCGAGCTCGATGAAATCGCCCGCCTTGAACGACAGCAGCTGCTCGACCGTGGCCGGCGCGGTGGCCAGCTCGGCCACCAGTTCCACCTCGGCGGCCTGGATCTGTTCTTTCATCAGGTTGACCCAGCGGCGATCGGGCTCGGCGCTGTCGCCTTGCATCGTCGAGTACAGAACGTCGCGAATCGGCTCGAGCGTCGAATAGGGGATGCAGATGTGGATGGTGCCGGTCGAGTCGCCGATCTCCAGCGTGAACGCCGTGGACACCACGATCTCGCTGGGCGTGGCGATGTTGGCGAACTGCGGCTGCATCTCCGAGCGCACGAACTCCATGTCGACCGGATAGATGCCGACCCACGCCTTCTTGTACTCGGCAATGATCACTTCGACCAGCCGCAAGATGATGCGCAGCTCGGTGGGCGAGAAGTCACGGCCCTCGATGCGCGTGTGGTACTTGCCCGCGCCGCCGAACAGCGAGTCGATCACCGCAAACACCAGCGTCGGGTCGCACACGATCAGTCCGTTGCCGCGCAGCGGCTTGACGTTGACCAGGTTGAAGTTGGTGGGCACCACGATCTCGCGCAGGAAGGCGCTGTACTTCTGCACCTTGATGCTGCCGATCGAGACCTCGGGGCTCTTGCGGATGAAGTTGAACAGCCCGATGCGCACGTTGCGAGCAAAGCGCTCGCTGATGACTTCCATCGTGGGCATGCGCCCGCGAACGATGCGTTCCTGGCTGGAGATGTCGTAGTCGCGAACACCACCTTGCGGCTGGTCTTCCTTTTCGAGCTTCTGACTCTCGCCGGTGATGCCTTGCAGCAGTGCATCGACTTCGTCCTGGGAGAGGATTTGCTGACTCATTCGAGGCTCCCTCTCACTGGATGATGAAACTGGAGAAATTCACGCTGAGCACCGGGTTGTGCTCGGGCGGTGCCTTTTTCTTCTTTTTCTTCTTGGCCTTGGGCTTCTCGTCGGCGTTGGCGTCAGCGGCCTCGGCATCGGCCGGCGGCTCTTCTTCCTCGGCGGCGATGTTGATGCCCATCGGGCGCACCGACTCGCGCATGATCTCGGCGGCCAGTTTTTCCTTGCCGCTGCGCTCGAGGAGCTCCTTCGAGGTCTTGTGCGCCAGCACCATCAGCACGCCATTGCGCACCGCAGGCATGTACAGCTTGATCTCGTCGGCGAAGTGGGCGTCTTCGACCTGCAAGGTCACGCCGATCTGGGCAAAACGCTCGGTGTCACGGTCGGCCAGGTTGACCACGAACGGGTCGAGTGGCACGAACACCGGCGGCGCCTTGTGCTCGTCCTTCTTGGCGTGCTCGTCGCCATGGGCCTTCGGCTCGGCATCAGCGGAGTCTTCGCCATCACCACCATCGGCTTCGGCCGCCGCAGCCGCTTCGGCCGCAGCCTTCTTCTTCATCATGAAGACAGCCGCACCACCGCCGGCCAGCACCACCAGCAACACGGCGGCGATGATGATGATCAGCTTTTTCTTGCCTTTCTTCGGCGCAGCATCAGCTTCGGCGACGGGGGCAGGGGCAGCAGCCATGAAGGTTCCTTGTTGGGTTCAGCAGATCGACCCACCACGCCGGTGCGCCATGTGTCGTCTGACGGCTCATTATCAAAACGGCTTGAGGGTGGGGATGCGTTGATAAGGCATGGAAACAGGGGCGAATTGGCGGTTGCGCTCGCCGCTCGCGTTGGGGTTCGCGCTTCCCGCGGGGTGGTCTCTTTGGGCGAGAGCCCGCCGGGTTTCGGCCCGGCTGCCGAGTAACTTTCATTTGTGGGCCCAAATGAAAGTCACCAAAGCAAAGGGCCTGAACACCAGACCATTTGGCCTGACCGCTTCGGCTACAGGCGGACTTTCTAGGACGATGCACGAGAACGGGCACTGAGAACTGGACACAGCGGCGACAGGCTTTGCCTTGGCCGTGGACCCGCAGGGTCGAGGCGAAACGAACTTGAGCGGGTGAGTGTTAGCGAGGTCACCGCCAAAGTAGCTCGGTGAATGTTCTCGAGCCAGAGCCTCTGAAGTAGGCCTGTGGCCGAAGCGAGCTACTCAAATGGTCTGGTGTTCCAAGCCCTTTGCTTTGGTGACTTTCATTTGGGCCCACAAATGAAAGTTACCCGCCCGCCGGGGCAGAACCCGGCTCGGTCCACCGCAAAGGGAAACCCCACGCGGGAAGCGAAACCCAAACCCCCAGTCAGGCGTAAACGTCCACGCCCCCTGCAACCCGCCGCGCCGCGACCGGCGCCACAGCCGGCAACTCACCCGAGTCGCGAGCCACGCGCCCGCCAAACGACTGCGCAGCCCCCTGCCCTTGCTGGGCCTGGCGCTCACGCGCGTGGTCGGACACACCGCCGCCGCTGAGCGTGAAGCCGGCGTCCTTCAGGGATGAGGCCAGTTCGGCCCAGCCGGCTTCGAGGAGCTGGCGGGTTTGCGCCAGGTCGGCGCCGAAGTCGACGCGGGCCTGGTCGCCGGTCATGGTGATCTGCACCGACACCGGGCCCATGTCGGTCGGGTTCAGGTGCAACTCGGCCTGGCCGATGCCGTCGCGCGCGAGCAGGCTGACCTGGTAGCCGAGCGCTTGCTGGAAACCGGGGTCGGTGAGCGGTGTGGCCACGCTGGCTTGCGCGACCGCCGGGGTCGAGACATCGCCGGCGCGTGCGGCCTGGACGTTGGCCAGCGCGATGCCAAAGGCGGCGGGCGATGCGGCATCGCCGGCAGCGGCCGTGCGGTGCGCGGGTTCAGACAGCGCGCTGCGCGCCAGGGCGGCCAGCGCGGCGTCGGGTGTGGCCTCGGGCGCATGTGCAGTGCGTTCCGACAGCTCACGTGCGCCTGGCAGAGGCATGGATACATCGCGACCGGCCGCGCCGTTCATGGCCACCAGGGAAGGATCGACAGGTGCTGCCGAACCCTTGGCAGCCGCAGGCACGGCCGGGCCGGATGGCAGGGCATCGGCATGCGCGGCGTTGGCGGCTTCGCGCAGATCCGTCTGGGCGTCGCTCACCACGGCGGCAGCGGTGCCGGCGGTGGCTTCTGATCGCACGGCTTTGGCTGCTTCCGGGCGCACGCCGCTGCTGGCGTCGCGCGGGCCGGGCTTGCCGCCGGCCACACCGGCCAATGCGGCGTCGATGGCCTGGCTTGCGACGGCGGCATCGCCCGCCGCAGCGGTGTCGCCCGGCGTGACAGTGGCCAGGCCCATGGCGGCCGCAGCGGGCAGCACAGGCTGGCCCGGGGTGGCTGCGAACACCAGCGCCGTCGCGTCTTCGGACTCAATCACGTTCTCTGGCGAGGCCTTCGCATCGGCAGGCTCGGCGGCATCAGCACGTGCGGTACGCGCCGGGGAGGCCTTGTCGCGTGCGCTCGGGGAGCGTGCGCTGCGTGCAGCGTCACCGGGGACAGAGGCGCTCTCGCTGGCCTGTGCCTCGGATGGGTCCTGAGAGGCCGTTGCCTGTTCGGGCGCTGCCGCGCTGGCCGGCGCTGAAGACGCTGGTTGAGAGGTCTGGTCGGCCGCGCGATTGCCAGCGCCTTGCGCGACTTGCCGCGCCTGGATGGCCGCCTGAGTCTGGCGGGCTGCGGTCTGGTTGTGCTCGAGCATGCGCGAGAACTCGTTGGATGCCGGCGGGCTCGTCGGGCCGGGACGCGCCGCAGGCGACGCGCTCAGCGGCTGGGCCGCCGCAGCACCGCCACGCAGCGCGGTGTTCAGTGAAGACGAAGGGTTTGCAATCATGTGGGGCTCACCTCACCAGTTGCCGGAGTGATCATCGGAGTTGCGCTGGTTCCAGGCCACGCGCGAAGCGAATTCATCGGTGGCCTTTTGCTCGCGGCGATCTGCCGACAGGCGCATTTCGGCCACGCGCCGTTCGATCAACTTGCGCACCGAAGCCACGCGGATCTCGCCATCGCGCAGCGCCACACGCGTTTGCTCGAAGGCAGCCTCGGCCTGCACCACCATGCGCTGCTGCTGCTCGACAGCCTGCGTCAGCCGCTCCATGAAACCGCGGTAGCAGTTGACCAGCTCCATGCGCCCGTCGGTGCGGAACTGCTCGGCCCAGCGCTGCTCGTATTCGCTGCGATAGACCACCAGCTGCTGCGCTTGTTCGACCGCGCTGCGGTGGGTCATGGCCGCGCGCTGGCTGGTCACGGCCAGCTCATCGCGCTCACGCTCGCACTGCCCCAGCAAGGTCATCAAAGGTTGCATCGAACTCATCGCCGGGGTCCTTGTGGGCAAGTCAGGGGTTCAAAGGTCAGGTCATCCGGCGGCCATCACCGCGCACAGCCGCTTGACGCTGTCGGCCATCTTGGCCGGCTGATGCATGTCTTGCTGCAGGAACTGGGTCATGGGTGCATTCAGGCGCACGGCGGTGTCGAGCTCGGTGTCGTGGCCGGGCGCGTAGGCGCCGAGCTGGATCAGGTCGCGCGCCTTCTGGTGCTTCGAGTGCAGCTGGCGGAAGCGCCGTGCGGCATCGAGTTGCACCTGCGGCGCCACGTTGGTCATCACCCGCGAGATCGAGCGCTCGACGTCGATGGCCGGGAAGTGCCCCGACTCGGCCAGCTCGCGCGACAGCACGATGTGGCCGTCGAGGATGCCTCGGGCGGCGTCGGCGATGGGGTCTTGCTGGTCATCGCCTTCGGTCAGCACGGTGTAGATGGCGGTGATCGAGCCGCTGCCCGCGGTGCCGTTGCCGCTGCGCTCGACGAGCTGCGGCAGCTTGGCAAAGCAGCTGGGCGGATAGCCCTTGGTGGCCGGCGGCTCGCCGATGGCCAGGGCGATCTCGCGCTGCGCCATCGCGTAGCGGGTGAGCGAATCCATCAGCAGCAGCACGTGCTGGCCGCGGTCGCGAAAGTGTTCGGCAATGGCAGTGGCGTAGTTGGCGCCTTGCATGCGCGTGAGCGGGGGCGCGTCGGCCGGCGCAGCCACCACGACCGAGCGGGCCAGGCCTTCAGTGCCGAGGATGTCCTCGATGAATTCCTTGACTTCACGGCCGCGTTCGCCGATCAGCCCGACCACGATCACGTCGGCTTCGGTGTAGCGCGCCATCATGCCCATCAGCACCGACTTGCCCACGCCGGTACCGGCGAACAGGCCCAGGCGCTGACCACGCCCGACGGTGAGCACCGCGTTGATCGAGCGCACGCCGGTGTCGAGCGGCTGGCGCACCGGGTCGCGGTCCATCGCGTTGATCGGGCGGCGCACCAGAGGTTCTTCATGCACATCGACCAGCGGGCCGCGGCGGTCCATCGGGTGGCCGTGCGAATCGACCACGCGGCCGATCAAACCGGCGCCCACGGGCAGGTGCAAGGTGCGGTCGATGCTGCGACGCCACTGGTGACGCACGGCGCCGAGTTGCAGCGGCACCGGCGGCGAAGCCTTGGGGATGACCCGCGCGCCACTGGCCAGACCGTGCACGTCGCCGGTGGGCATCAGGTAGGTGCGATCGCCCGAAAAGCCGACCACTTCGGCGCGCACGGGGGGCTGACCGTTCATCAGCACTTCGCACACCGAGCCGACCGGCTCGCGCAAGCCGGCGGCTTCGAGCACCAGCCCGGCCACCTTGACCAGGATGCCTTGGGTCTCCAGCGGCACCGGATCAGCGGCAAACATCTGCAAGTCGCGCAGGTAGCGCTGCCAGGCGGCCCCCATGTCGGCCGGCATGCCGCTCGGGTTCTGTGCGCCGGGTCCCATCCCGCGTTTTTCTGTCGGGTACGAATTCATGGCGCGTCGTCCTCGTCGTCGTCTTGCGACCCGGCCGCGGCTTGCTCGACATCGTCGACGCCCCAGACCACCTCGGAACCCAGCGATGCGGCGGCCCGGCGCCAGCGCGTCGGAACCGTGGCGTCCACGCTGGCGATGTCGCTGTCGACCTGACAGCCACCGCGGACGATGGTCGGGTCGGCGATCAGGCGGGCGCTGCGTGCCTTGAGCACGTCGGCAGCGCCTTGCGCCACCAGCGGCTGGTCGTCGGGATGCACGCGCACTGTGATGTGCCGTGCGCTGAGCAGCAAGGCGTCGATGGCTTCGTTGGCCACCGTCAGCACCAGCTCCGGGCGCGACGACAGTTCGCTGCGCACCACCTCGCGGGCCAAAGACAGCGCGCACTGCGCCACCGCCTGTGCGGCTTGCTGCGAAATGGCATCGAGCTGCACGCCGTGCGACTCCATCAGGCGCCCGAGCTGCGCCGTGATCTGCGTGGCAAAGCCCTGCTTGAAGCCCTCGAGCGCAGCCATGCCGTCGCGGTAGCCATCCTGGTAGCCGCCCTGACGCGCCGCAGTCAGCTGCTGTGCCAGCACTTCGGCAGGTGGCACCGGGTCTTCGGTAGGTGCGCCGGTGCCCGAGCGCGTCGTCGAGCCCGACAAAGAGTCCGGGTTCCAGCTCGAAAACGAGCTGAGCTCCTCGCGCGGAATGAAGCGCGAATACACCGAGCCCTTGGCGCCGTCTTTGGGCGGCGGAACGTTCTTGAAATTAGAGGAAGTCATCATCGTTGCCGCTCGCCAACTGGATCTGTCCTTCGTCGGCCAGGCGGCGGACGGTCTTCAGCAGTTCTTTCTGTTCGTTTTCGACTTCGCTCACGCGCACCGGACCGCGCGAATCGAGGTCTTCGCGCAGCGTCTCGGCCGCACGGGTGGACATGTTGCGGAACACCTTGTCGCGCAGTTCCTGCGTGGCGCCCTTCAGCGCGATCACCAGCGACTCGCTCTGAATTTCCTTGAGCACCGTCTGGATCGCCTTGTCCTCGAGCTTTTCGAGGTCGTCGAAGGTGAACATGTTGTCCATGATCTTCTGGGCCAGGTCGCTGTCGGCCTCGCGGATGTAGTCGAGCACCGAGGTCTCGATGCTGCCGCCCATCATGTTGATGATCTCGGCGGCGGGCTTGACGCCACCGAGCGACGACTTGCGGCTGCGATCGCCACCGGCGAGCACCCGGCTCATCACCTCGTTGAGGTCCTTGAGCGCGGCCGGCTGGATGCCGTCGAGCGTGGCAATGCGCACGAGCACCTCGTTGCGGTGGCGTTCGGTGCACATCTTGAGCACCGAAGACGCCTGCTCGAAGTCCAGGTGCACCAGGATCGCCGCGACGATCTGCGGGTGTTCGTTGCGCAGCAGCTCGGCGACCGATTGCGGGTCCATCCACTTCAGCGCTTCCAGCCCGGACACGTCGCTGCCTTGCAGGATGCGATCGATCAGCAGGTTGGCCTTTTCATCGCCCAGCGCGCGGCGCAGCACGGCCTTCACGTACTCGTCGTTGTCGGCCACCAGCATGTGCTGCTCGCTGGCCGTGATGGTGAATTTCTGCAGCACGCCGTCCACGCGTTCCCGGGTGACGGTCTTCATGTTCGCGATGGTCTCGCCCAGGCGCTGAACTTCCTTGGGCGCAAGGTGCTTGAAGACCTCGGCGGCCTCCTGCTCGCCCAGCGACATCAGCAATATCGCGGCGTTTTCCAGGCCTGCGGATTCGGACTCGGCGCTCATCTTGGGCTCTTCATGTGAGGGGTGCTGTCAGCCGGATCAGGCCGGCTGGCCATTGACCCAGCCGCGCACGATCTGCGCCACAGCCGCCGGGTTTTGCATCGCCAGGTTGCGTGCAGCATCGAGGTGTTCGGTGTTGACGGGGCCCTCGAGCGCCTTCATGGCGTTGGACATCGACAAGGCAGGCATCTCCACGTCGTCATCCACGCTGGCGTCGACGTTGCTGCCCGGCTCCGGCACGAGTGGCGCCAGCGCCGCATTGAACGCCGGGCGGACCATGCCGAAGAACACCAGCATCGCCACCAGCGACAAGCCGGCAGGCACCGCGGCAGCGCGCAGCATGTCGATGACTTCAGGCTGCTTCCACAGCGGCACGTCGACCACGGTGACCGGCTCGACCTTGAACGGCGCGTTGACCACCCGCACGGAGTCGCCGCGGTCCTTGCTGAAGCCGATGCTCTCTTGCACCAGCGCGGTCAGCTTGTCGAGCTCTTCGTTCGACAGCGGCACCTGGGTGACCTTGCCCTTGGGGTCGGTGACGCTGCGGTTGTTGACCACCACCGCCGCGTTCAGCCGCTTGATGGAGCCGGTGGCGTTGCGCGTGACGCGCACCGTCTTGTCGACTTCGAAGTTTGTCACCGCTTCACGCCGGCTGTTGGGTCCGACGGCGGCGGCCGTGGCGGTCGCAGCACCCGAGGCGGCGCTCAGTGGAGCCGTGGCCGGCAGCGGCGGCTGATTGCTGGCGGCGCCCGGCACACCCGACGCCGTGGCCGTGCTGCTGCCACCGTTTTGCTCGGTCGTCTGCTGGCTGCGCACCGTCGCTGCGGACGCGTTGGCGCCCTGGTTCGGCTTGAAGGCTTCTTCGGTCGATTCGGTCTGCGAGAAGTCGATGTCGGCCGTCACGTTGGCGCGCAGGTTTTCACGACCCACCACCGGCTCGAGCAACTCGGCGATGCGCTTGGTGTAGCCCTGCTCGATCTGCGCGATGTACTGCAGCTGCTGCGCGTCCAGACCGGCTTGCTGGCCGGCTTCGGGGGGCGAGGAAATCAACGCGCCGGTCTGGTCGAGCACGCTGACCGCCTTGGGGTTCATGTCAGGAACGCTGCTCGACACCAGATGCACGATGCCGGCGACCTGGCCGTTGTCGAGCGTGCGTCCGGCGTGCAGCGTCAGAACCACCGAGGCGCTGGGCTTTTGCTGCTCGCGGAAAAAACCGTTCTGCGCCGGCAGCGCGAGGTGCACGCGGGCACTTTCCACAGCAGCCAGCGAGCCGATCGAGCGGCTCAATTCGCCTTCGAGTCCGCGCTGAAAGGTCAGCCGCTCCTGGAACTGCGTTTGCCCGAAGCGCGCGTTGTCCATCAGCTCGAAACCGCCCACCGAGGCCTTGGGCAACCCAGCCGAAGCCAGCTTGAGCCGGGCATCGTGAACCTTGGAGGCCGGCACCAGGATGGCCGCGCCGCCATCCGAGTGGCGGTAAGGGATGTTCATCTGCGACAGCTGCGCAATGATGGCGCCGCCGTCCTTGTCCGACAGGTTGGCGTAGAGCACCTTGTAGTCACCCTCGTTGCTCCACATCACCAGACCCAGAACCACCGCGACCAGCGCTGCCAGGCCCATGCCCAGATTGAGTTTGCTCCTGGCCGGCAAGGCCGCCAGACGCGAAGCAAATCCCGTATCGGGCGTGTTCATGACGCCAGGAGCGTTCAGGGTGAGTGCGTTGTCCATCGTTCTCGTTCACATCGGAAGAGGAGCCGAATACACCGGCCGATGGAAACCATTATTCGGAGGACTTGAGGGTGCCCAACGACCGAACAACGAAGCAAACGCCCCCTTGTTCGCGAGTTCACTTCGGGCCGCGCTGACTACGATTCGTTCCACTGGGTGCTGCGCGCCGCGTGCTTTTGCACCACGCCAACCCAACGGGTTACCGGGGAACCGCCATGAACGTGACGCTCAAACCATTCGACTTCGCTCAGGCCGTGGCTCGCGCCGGGCTGAACGCGCAGGGACAACCCCTGGCCAAGGCGAAACAGGTCGACGGCGGCGGATTTCAGACGGCACTGACACAAGCGCTCCAGACAGTGAGCAACAGTCAGGCCGAAGTGGGCAGGCTGCAGCGCGAGGTGCAGCTCGACAACCCCAGCGTCAGCATTGAACAAACGATGGTCGCAGCGCAAAAAGCCCAGATCGGCTTTCAGGCCACCTTGCAGGTGCGCAACAAGCTCGTCCAGGCGTACAGCGAAATCATGAACATGCAG
>CANGBT010000097.1 GCA_947452135.1 Burkholderiales bacterium | reverse complement strand
TCGTCGATGTAGCGCTTCATGGGCGGCGCCCAGTGGCGCATGTTGCTCATGTTGATCGCGAATTCCTGGGTGTCTTCGGGGACTTTCACCTTGTCCTGGGTCAGGACGAAAGAGCCTTGCTCGCGGTCGAGCGTGAACATCACCACCCCAGCGCCCACGGTCAGCACCAGCGTGGTTTGCGGGCCGTACACGCAGTAGCCGGCGGCGGCTTGCTGACGGCCGGGCTGCAAGAACTCGGACGGCCCCACGGTGCCACCCGACTCTTCGCGCTTGAGCACCGAAAAGATGGTGCCGATGCTCACGTTGACATCGATGTTGCTCGAGCCGTCGAGCGGGTCGAACAGCAGCAGGTATTCGCCTTGCGGAAAGCGGTTGGGCACCGGGTAGATGTCTTCCATTTCCTCGCTGGCCATGGCCGCCAGGTGGCCACCCCACTCGTTGGCTTCGATCAGCACCTCGTTGGCGATGATGTCGAGCTTCTTTTGAATTTCGCCTTGCACGTTCTCGCTGTGGGCGCTGCCCAGCACATCGCCCAGCGCGCCCTTGTTGACGCTGATGCTGATGCGCTTGCACGCGCGCGCCACCACCTCGATCAGCAGCCGCAGCTGTGCGGGAATGTTGCCGTGCAGTCTCTGCTGCTCGAGCAGGTATTGCGTCAGGCTGATGCTTTTGCTCATCGGGGCTCCTTCAGGCCAGCAGCGCACGCGAGATGATTTCGCGCACGTCACTCGATAAATCGGGCTTGGCCGCGACGCGGCTCAAGGCTTCCCGGGCCGCGCTGCGGTAGGGCTCGGCCAGACGGCTCCAGCGATCCATGATGCGGGCCATGCGCGCAGCGAGCTGTGGGTTCACCGCGTCGAGCTCGAGCACCCGATCGGCCCAGAACACGTAGCCTGCCGCATCGGCGCGGTGGAAGGCCGCCGGGTTCATCATGCACAGCGCGGCGATCAGGCTGCGCGCACGGTTCGGGTTGCGAATCGAGAAGTCAGGGTGATGCAGCAACTGCTGCGCGCGGGCGAACACGCGCCCTTCGGATTCGGGCGCGGTGGCCTGCATCGCAAACCACTTGTCGATGACCAGCGGCTCGTCCTTGAACAGCGCGTGAAAGCGCTCCAGAGCGGGCGCTGCCAGCTCGGCGTGCGAATTGACCAACGAGGCGAGCGCGCCGATGCGGTCGGTCATGTTGGCCGCGTCCTTGAAACGCTGGTACGCGCGGCCCGGCCAGATGGCATCGCCTTGCGCCACGGCGTCCAGACACAGCATCGACAGCGCCAGATTGGCCAGCGCACGTCGGCCTGAGGACACCGGATCGGGCGAATAGCCACCAACGACCTGATGCGCTTCAAACGCCCAAGCCCAGTCGGCTCGCAGCTCGGTGGCCAGCTGCGATCGCATGGCTTCGCGTGCGGTGTGGATGCGCTGCGGGTCGACCACGTCGAGCATCTCGGCCAGGTACGACTCGCTCGGCAGCGTCAGCACCAGTTCCTTGAAGGCCGCATCGAGCGCCGGGTGACGCAGGGTGTCGCGCATCGCCTCGATGAAGCCGGCGTCGAGCACCAGCGGCGCATCGGACTGCGCGGCCGCCAGCAGCCGGTTGAGCGCCAGACGTTGCGCAGCCTCCCAGCGGTTGAAGGCGTCGCTGTCGTGCTTGAGCAGCACCAGCAGGTCGGCGTCGCCCAGCGCATCACCGAGGATCACCGGCGCCGAAAAACCGCGCAGCAGCGACGGCACCGGCTCGCTGTCGACGTCGATGAAGGTGTGGCTGCTGCGCGTGGCGTTGAGCACCAGCACGCGCTCGAGCGGGCCGGCGGCGGCCTCGCCCGCCAGCCGCAGCGGCAGCGCTTGACCCTCGCGCGACAGCAAACCCATCGCCATCGGCACCACGAAAGGCTCGCCGCCGGCAGCCGATTGCTCGAAGCACAACGTGTAGGTGCGGGCGGCAGCGTCGTAGGCGCCTGTGGCGTTCAGGTGCGGCGTGCCGGCCTGTGCGTACCAGCGCTTGAACTGCTCGAGCTGCAAGGCCAGTTCGCTGGTGGGGTTGGCGTCGGCGATGGCCTGCGCGAAGTCGTCACAGGTCACGGCCTGGCCATCGTGGCGCTCGAAGTACAGCGTCATGCCGCGCGCGAAGCCGTCACGCCCGACCAGCGTTTGCATCATGCGCACGACCTCGGCGCCTTTTTCGTAGACGGTGGCCGTGTAGAAGTTGTTGATTTGCTGGTAACTGTCGGGGCGCACCGGGTGCGCCATCGGGCCGGCGTCTTCGGGGAACTGCAACTGGCGCAGCTGACGCACATCCTCGATGCGCTTGACGGCACGGGCGGTGTCGCTGCCCGCCATGTCCATGCTGAATTCCTGATCGCGAAAGACGGTCAGGCCTTCTTTCAGGCTGAGCTGGAACCAGTCGCGGCAGGTGATGCGGTTGCCGGTCCAGTTGTGGAAGTACTCGTGGCCGACCACGCTTTCGATGCCGCTGTAGTCGATGTCGGTGGCGGTGGCCGGGCTGGCCAGCACGAACTTGGTGTTGAAGATGTTCAACCCCTTGTTCTCCATGGCGCCCATGTTGAAGTCGCCGACCGCCACGATCATGAAGCGCTCCAGATCCAGCGGCAGCTTGAAGCGCGCCTCATCCCAGACCACGCTGGCGATCAGCGAATTCATCGCGTGCTCGGTCTTGTCGAGGTCGCCGCGCCGCACGTAGACCTGCAGCAGGTGATCACGCCCGGCGCGGGTGCGAATGCGCTGCTCGCGCGCCACCAGATCGGCGGCCACCAGCGCGAACAGGTAGCTCGGCTTGGGGAACGGGTCGTGCCAGATGGCCTGATGGCGGCCACCGTCGATGTCGGTCTGCTCGACCAGATTGCCGTTGCTCAGCAGCACCGGGTACGCCGCCTTGTTGGCCCGCAGCGTGACGGTGAACACCGCCATCACATCGGGCCTGTCAAGGAAGTAGGTGATGCGCCGGAAGCCCTCGGCCTCGCACTGCGTGAACAGCCCACCGCTCGAGGTGTACAGGCCCGACAACTGCGTGTTCTTGTCGGGCGCGCAGGTGTTGCGGATCTCGAGCGTGAACACGCCCTCGGGCAGCCCCTCGACCACCAGCATGCCCGCTTCATGGCGAAACGACACGCTCGCGCCATTGACCAGAACGCGCAGCACCGTCAGGTCGTCGCCGTGCAGCCTGAGCGCTTGTTCGGGCACGCCCGGGTTGCGTTCGAGTTGCATGCGGCTGGTGACCAGCGTGCGTGCTGCGTCGAGGTCGAACGTCAGGTCGACGGTCTTGATCCAGAACGCCGGGGCGGTGTAGTCACCGCGGTGGATCACAGGAGCGGTGCTCTCGCGCATGGTCAAACGCCTTGCTTCAGACTGGCTTCGATGAAGGGATCCAGATCGCCATCGAGCACCTTTTGGGTGGCCGAGACTTCGTAGCCGGTGCGCAGATCCTTGATGCGGCTCTGGTCGAGCACGTAGCTGCGGATCTGGTGACCCCAGCCCACATCGGTCTTGGTGTCTTCGAGCTTTTGCTGCTCTTCCATGCGCTTGCGCATTTCGTGGTCGAACAGGCGCGAGCGCAGGCGCTTCCAGGCCACGTCACGGTTGCTGTGCTGGCTGCGACCGTCCTGGCATTGCACCACGATGCCCGTGGGGATGTGCGTCAGGCGCACCGCCGAGTCGGTCTTGTTGATGTGCTGACCGCCGGCGCCGCTGGCGCGGAAGGTGTCGGTACGCACATCCGACGGGTTGATGTCGATCTCGATCGAGTCGTCGACCTCGGGGTAGACGAACAGGCTGGCAAAGCTGGTGTGGCGACCGCCGGCCGAGTCGAACGGGCTCTTGCGCACCAGGCGGTGCACGCCGGTTTCGGTGCGCAGCAAGCCGAAGGCGTACTCGCCCTCGACCTTGATGGTCGCGCTCTTGATGCCGGCCACGTCGCCTGCAGTTTCGTCTTCGAGCGTGGCCTTGAAGCCCTTGCGCTCGCAGTACTTGAGGTACTGGCGCAGCAGCATGCCGGCCCAGTCGCACGCCTCGGTGCCGCCGGCACCGGCCTGAATGTCGATGAAGCAGTTGCTCGGGTCGGCCGGGTTGTTGAACATGCGGCGGAACTCGAGTTGCGCCACCGTTTCTTCAAGCTTGGCGGTCTCGGCTTGCATCGCCTGGATGCCGTCGATGTCGCCCTCGGCCTTCGACATGTCGAACAACTCGGTGTTGTCCGACAGGTTGCTGGTGAGGTGGTCGATGGTGTTGACGACCGCTTCGAGCGTGCGCTTTTCGCGCCCCAGCTCCTGTGCCCGCTTGGGCTCGTTCCACACGCTCGGGTTCTCGAGCGCGGCGTTGACTTCGTTCAGTCGCAGAGCTTTGCGATCGTAGTCAAAGATACCCCCGGAGGTCGATCGTGCGCTGGCTCAGATCGGCCAGTTGATGGCCAATTGCATTGATCTGTTCGGTGTCCATGAGGGCGGTTTTCCACGGCGATTTCGAAGCTCTTATTGTCTCACGCGACCTGTGGCGCCAAGGCGTCGCCAGCAGCCCTGCTCACAGTCGAGAATGCGGGCATGAACTCTTCTGCGCCAGCCGCTTTTTCGATCCGTGGTGCCGAACTGCGCGACGTGGTTCCCATCGTCTCGATGATCCGTGAACTCGCCGAGTTCGAGCACCTGACGCACCTGTTGCAGGTCACCCCCGAGAAGCTGCGCCCGCACCTGTTTGGCGAGCGACCGGTGGTCGAAGCCCTGGTGGCCGAAGTCGCTGGCGAGGTGGTCGGCTTCGCGTTGTTCTTCACGACGTTCTCGACCTTCCTGTCGCAGCCCGGGCTGTATCTCGAAGACCTCTACGTCAAGCCCGACCACCGTCGCATCGGCTTGGGCAGCGCGCTGGTCGGTCGAGTCGGGCGCATCGCCGTGGAGCGCGAATGCGGCCGCTTCGAATGGAGCGTGCTCGACTGGAATGCTCGCGCCATCGAGCTGTACGAAAAAATGGGCGCCACCGTCATGCCCGACTGGCGCATCTGCCGCGTCACCGGTGACGCCCTCGAGCGCTTTCGCACCTGAGCCCATGGCCCGCAAAGAACACGTCAGTGAAACCCCCGCCACGCAGATGCTCAAGCGCCGCGCGGTGTTCTATTCCGAGCACGTCTATGACTACGTCGACAACGGCGGCACGGCCGAGTCGTCGCGCCAGTTGGCGGTCGACGAGCACCAGGTCGTCAAGACGCTGGTGATGGAAGACGACACCGCTCAGCCGCTCATCGTGCTGATGCACGGCGACATGCAGGTCAGCACCAAGAACCTCGCCCGCCAGATCAACGCGAAAAAGGTCAACAACTGCAAGCCCGAGGTGGCCGAGCGCCACAGCGGTTATCAGGTGGGCGGCACGTCGCCCTTCGGCACGCGCAAGGCGATGCCTGTGTATGTTGAAGCCACCGTGCTTGAGCTGCCGCTGATTTACATCAACGGCGGGCGCCGCGGCTACCTGGTGGGCATCGATCCCAAGGTGCTGGTCACGCTGCTGAGCGCGCGGCCGGTGCATTGCGGCATGGGCGGCGCCGTGCCGCAGGGCCCGTCGAGGTCGCAGCGCTGAGCCCGGTCAGCCGGGTCTCGGGCGCAAAATCTGCGTTGCGTCCGGTCGCTGAGAGCGACCTTTCGTTCACCCACACCGCCCTTCCATGGAGTCACCTTTGCCCCTGATCGCCACCTTGCTGGGTTACCTGATCGGCTCGATCTCGTTTGCGGTGGTGGTCAGCCGCCTGATGGGGCTCGATGACCCGCGCGCCTACGGCTCGGGCAACCCGGGTGCGACCAATGTGCTGCGCTCGGGCAACAAGACGGCCGCGCTGCTCACGCTGATGTTCGATGCGCTCAAGGGCTTCGTGCCGGTGTGGGCGGTGGTGGCGTTCGGCGCCCCCTATGGCCTCGATGAACGCGCGGCAGCGATGGTCGGCATGGCGGCATTTCTCGGCCACTTGTGGCCGGTGTTCTTTGGCTTCAAGGGCGGCAAGGGCGTGGCCACAGGAGCCGGTGTGCTGATGGGCTTGAACCCAATCCTCGGGCTGGCCACGCTGCTCAGCTGGACCATCGTGGCGTATTTCTCGCGCTACTCCTCGCTCGCGGCCATGGTGGCTGCGGTGTTCGCCCCGTTCTACCAATGTCTGATCTGGGGCTTCGGTCCGGCGACCATCACCTGCCTCGTGATCGCGGTGCTGCTGGTGTGGCGCCACCGCCCCAACATCCGCAAGCTGCTCGACGGCACCGAGAGCAAGATCGGTCAAAAGACCGCACCCGCGCCACAGCCCGACGAGCGATGAGCGATCGCCCGCGCCGCGGGTGGATCGCGCCGCTGCTGCTGGCGGGCGCCGCGTGGGCCGGCGTGCAGCTGTGGCAGGGCCAGCAGCAGCGAGCGTTGGGCGAGCGGCTGGCTGTGGCTGCCAAACCGGGTGACATCGTGATGCTGTCGTCCGACCACTGCGTCTATTGCGAAGCCGCGCGTCGCTGGCTCGTGAAGCACCGGGTGAGCTTTGACGAATGTTTCATCGAACGCGACGCCGCGTGCGCCGAGTCTTACCGCGCGCACGGTGCACCGGGCACGCCCACGCTGCTGGTGCGCGGGGAGCGTCAGTTGGGCTTCGATGCCGAGCGCGTGGCGCGGGCGCTCGAGGGTCGCTGAGCCGGCCCTTACTCGGCGTGCAGGCCGAGCGCGGCCGGGTCGCCACGGCCGATGCGCACCAGCACCGGCGTGTCGCCGCTCAGGTCCACCACCGTGGTCGGCTGGCGCGGGCAGGCCCCTGCATCCACCACCGCTTGAAGTTGCTTCTGGTAGCGCTCGCGGATGTCTTCAGGGTCGTTGAGCGGCTCGCTTTCGCCCGCAGGGATCAGTGTGGTGGCCAGCAGCGCTTCGCCATGGGCTGCCAGCAAGGCCTGCATCACGGTGTGCTCGGGCACACGCAGGCCGATGGTGCGGCGTGACGGGTGCGACACCCGGCGCGGCACTTCCTTCGAGGCCTCGAGGATGAAGGTGAAAGGCCCCGGTGTGCCCAGCTTGAGCAGCCGGAACTGCTGGTTGTCGACGCGCGCGTAGCTGGCCAGCTCGCTCAGGTCGCGACACAGCAGCGTCAGGTGGTGCTTTTCGTCGACGCCGCGGATGCGCCGAAGGTGATCGACCGCCGCCTTGTCGTCGAGCCGGCACACCAGCGCGTAGCTCGAGTCGGTGGGCGCGGCCACCACGCCGCCGTCTTGCAGGATCTGCGCGGCCTGCTTGAGCAAGCGCTGCTGCGGGTTGTCAGGGTGGATTTCGAAGTACTGCGACATGCCGCGATTGTGGTCGGCGCCTCAGCGCTCGGCCGCGAGCCAGATCAACTGCGGTTCGACCAGGCGCTGGCCGCACCGCACACCGCCACCACGCCCATGCCCAGCCAGGCCCAGCCATCGGGCACCGCGCCGAACACCCACCAGCCCACGGCCGCTGCCATCGCGATCTGGCTGTAGGCAAACGGCATCAGCGTCGAGGTTGGCGCCATGCTCAGCGCAAAGATCAGCAGCAAGTGCCCCACCGTGCCCATCAGGCCGATGGCCAGCAGCAAACCCAGTTGCCCCGGCGTGGCGGTCTGCCAGGCGGCGAACGGATCGATGCCACCGGCCGGCAGCACGGCGCTCAGGCACAGCCAGCCGATCAGGCCTGTCCAGAAATGCGTCGTGTACGGGCTTTCGAGCACCGACAGGCGCCGCGTCAGCACTTGAAACGCCGCATAGCAGCAAGCCGCGGCGAGCGGCAGCAGCACCGCCCAGCCGAACAGCCCGCTGCCGGGGCGGATCACGATCAGCACCCCCACGAAGCCACCGGCCACCAGCGCCCAGCGCCAGTGCGACACCCGCTCCCTGAGCAGCCACGCCGCCAGCAGCGTGACCATCACCGGCGTGAGCATGACGATGGCCGTGAACTCGGCCACCGGCAGCACCTGCAATCCGTAGAAGCCGGCCGCTGATGTGGCCAGCAGCAGCACACCTCGCATCAGCTGAAAGCGCGGTTGCCTGGGCCGCCACGTGGCACCGTTTGTGGAGCTGGCGCCGCGCGCCAGCCACAGCGCCATCAAGAGCATCTGCGTGCCGTAGCGCGCCCACAGGATGAACAGCACCGGCATCGTGATGCCGAGGTGCTTGATGCTGGTGTCCATGCAGGCGAAGCACATCGCCATCAGCACCGTGAGTGCGATGCCCAGACCGGGTCGGTGGCGCTCGGCGATCAAGCGCTGGCGGGCTGTGCCCTCGGGCGCCGGCAGGTCATGGCGGCAGCAAGACGCGCTCGCGCAGCGCTTCCCACACCGGCGACAGGCGCGCCGGCAACGCGGGCAGCGTGCCCAGATCGACGCGGCTTTCATCCGGGCTGTGGAAGTCGCTGCCGCGCGAGGCGAGCAGGTCGAATTCGATCGCCATGTCCGCGTACTTGAGGAAATCGCCGTAGGTGTGGCTGCCCGTCACCACCTCCACGCCGAGCCCGCCGTGGGTCTTGAATTCGGTGAACAGTGCGTACTCTTCGTTGGCGGTGAACTTGTAGCGCCCCGGGTGGGCGATCACCGCCATGCCACCAGCCTGCGTGATCCAGCGCACCGCGTCGCCCAGCGAGGCCCAGCGGTGCGGCACGAAGCCCGGTTTGCCCTCGACGAGGTACTTGCGAAACACGTCGTTGGTGTTCGAGCACACACCGGTTTCGACCAGATAGCGCGCGAAGTGCGTGCGTGCGATCAGCTCGGGGTTGCCGGCGTACTTCAGCGCGCCTTCGAAGGTGCCTCGCACGCCCGCTTGCTCCAGCCCGGCGGCCATTTCGCGGGCGCGCTCGGTGCGCCCGCCGCGGGTGGCTTCGAGCCCATGGCGCAGCGCCTCGTTGTCCATGTCGAAACCCAGGCCCACGATGTGCACCGTGAGGCCGGCAAACGACACCGAAATCTCGGTGCCGGCCAGGTAGGGCAGCGCCAGCGCGTGGGCCGCATCGCGGGCCCGGTGCTGGCCGCCGACTTCGTCGTGATCGGTGAGCGCCCACAACTCGACGCCGTTGGCTTTGGCCCTCGCGGCCAGCGCTTCCGGCTGCAGCGTGCCGTCGGACACGCACGAATGACAGTGCAGATCGGCGTTGGTCCAGGCGGGGGGCGAAGTCACCGACCGATTGTAGGGAGCCGGCCTGTTTTGGCTTGCCCCTGTGCGCAGTGCGGGATCAGCCGGGGCCGGTGGCCTGCGCCGACTCGACGATCATTTGCAGCCGCTGGCGGCCGTTGTATTCATCGACGCTCAGCCGGTAGGCCAGCGTCACCCGCTCGGGCAGCGGCTCGGCGTGGTTGAACCAGATCGCGTCGCGCAGCGTGCCCGAGTGCTTGACGCTGAGCTTGAGGTGCTTTTCGCCGACCAGCCGCTGGCTGACCACCTCGACCTCGTCGCTGAACAGCGGCGCTTCAAACGACGGCCCCCAGACCTGCGCATCGAGCGTGGCCACGGTGGCGGTGGTGAAGTGCTCGATGCCCAGCGGCCCGTCGCACAGCACCCGCCGCTCGAGCGTGGCGGCATCCAGCCACTCGGCGGCCACGCGCTGCAAGGCGGCATCAAATGTGGCGAAGTCGGCCTCGTCGACCGTGCAGCCCGCCGCCATCGCGTGCCCGCCAAACTTCTTGAGCACGCCGGGGTGGCGCTTGCTGACCAGATCGAGCGCGTCGCGCAGGTGAAAGCCTTCGATCGAGCGCCCCGAGCCCTTGAGCAGCCCATCGTGCCCGCGCGCGAACACGAAGGTGGGGCGGTGCACGCGCTCTTTCAGGCGCGAGGCCACGATCCCCACCACGCCTTCGTGAAAACCTCGGTCGTAGATGGCGAGCGCCGGCGGCGCGGCGGCGGGGCCTTGCAGCGTTTGCAGCAGCGCTTCGAGCAGCGACTCGGCCTGCTCGCGCATGCCCGATTCGAGCTCGCGCCGCTCGCGGTTAATGGCATCGAGTTGCTGCGCGAGTTGCGCGGCGCGCCCGGCGTCGTCGGTGAGCAGGCATTCGATGCCCAGCGTCATGTCCGACAGCCGCCCGGCCGCATTGACGCGCGGGCCCAGCGCAAAACCGAAGTCCGCACCGCCGGCGCGTGACGGGTCGCGCCCGGCCGCCGCAAACAGCGCGGCCACGCCCGGCTGCATGCGTCCGGCGCGGATGCGTTTGAGCCCTTGCGCCACCAGCCGGCGGTTGTTGGCATCCAGCCGCACCACGTCGGCCACCGTGCCCAGCGCCACCAGATCGAGCAGGCTGTCGAGCTTGGGCTGCGGCGGGGCGTCGGCGCTGGCGCCCGGTGAGCCTGCAAACGCGCCGCGGGCGCGCAGCTCGCTGCGCAACGCCAGCAGCACGTAGAACATCACGCCCACGCCGGCCAGGTGCTTGCTGGCAAAGCCGCAGCCCGGCTGGTTGGGGTTCACGATGACGTTGGCGTCGGGCAGCACGATGGTGTCGT
>CANGBT010000096.1 GCA_947452135.1 Burkholderiales bacterium | reverse complement strand
GCCTGCGTTGAGAGCGGCCACGCAGATGCGGCCTGAATCGACGCCGTACACGCCGAACTCGTTGCGCAGGCGTTCCATCTGGGCCTGCGTGAGTCCGGTATAGCTGAACATGCCCTTCTGGCGAGTGATGAAACTCACGTCGTTCTTCGCCCCCGACGCGACCAGCTTCGTTTGCAGCAGCTGGCGCATTTCCTTGATGCGCACGCGCATGGCGCCGAGTTCGTCTTCCCACAGGGCGCGCAGCGCCGGCGTGGTCAGCACGGTAGCGACCACCTGAGCGCCGTGGGTCGGCGGGTTCGAGTAGTTGGTGCGGATGACGATCTTGAGCTGGCTGAGTACGCGCGAGGCTTCTTCCTTGCTGGCACACACCACGCTGAGGGCGCCCACGCGCTCTCCGTACAGCGAGAAGCTCTTGGAAAACGAGGTCGACACGAAGAAGTCAAGCCCGGCGTTCAGGAACTGCGCGATGACCGCGCCGTCTTCGGCGATGCCGTCGCCAAAGCCCTGGTAGGCCATGTCCAGAAAAGCCACCAGACCGCGCGCCTGGATGGCCGCGACCACCTGCGACCACTGCGCTGCGCTGATGTCGTAGCCGGTCGGGTTGTGGCAGCACGCGTGCAGCACGACGATGGTGCCGGCGGCCGCCGCATTGAGTGCGCCCAGCATGCCGTCGAAGTTGACGCCACGCTTGTCGGCGTCGTAGTACGGGTAGGTCTCGACGGTGAAGCCGGCGTTGGTGAACAGCGCGCGGTGGTTTTCCCAGCTCGGGTCGCTGATCAGCACCTTGGGGTTGCTGCCCTGGCGCACGGCCATCTGCTTGAGGAAATCGGCCCCGACCTTCAGACCACCAGTGCCGCCGAGCGCTTGCACGGTGGCGACGCGTCCTTGCTGCACGGCCGCGCTGTCGGCGCCGAACACCAGACCTTGCACCGCCTTGTCGTAGGCGGCAATGCCGTCAATGGGCAGGTAGCCGCGCGGCTTGGCGCTTTCGTAGATCAGTTTTTCGGCTTCAGACACGCACTTGAGCAGCGGCAGCTTGCCCGCGCCATCGAAGTACACACCGACGCCCAGATTGACCTTGGCCGGGTTCGGGTCGGCGTTGAACTGCTCGTTCAGGCCGAGGATCGGGTCACGGGGCGCCATGTCGACGGCGGCAAAAAGCGATGCCATGGGAATTCCTTGTGGTGAGGCTGTGGAGGCGGTTGGAAGTTGAGCGCAAGCCAGCGATGGGCTGCTCGTTTGGGCTACCCTGCAGGGCTGTCCCGATCCGTTGCACCGCGAGTTAACGCGCCAATTTTATCCGCCATGGCTCCCGTCGCTGAATCTGTTTCCCCTGCCGATGCGCCCGAGGCCGGCGTCTTCGTGGGCTATCCGGGCTCGCCGTTCCAGCTGTTCCAGCCGTATCCGCCGGCTGGCGACCAGCCGAGCGCCATCGCCCAGCTGGTTGAAGGCGTGCGCGACGGGCTGACTTTCCAGACGTTGCTGGGCGTGACGGGTTCGGGCAAGACCTTCACCATGGCCAACGTGATCGCGCAGCTCGGCCGCCCGGCGATCGTGTTCGCGCCCAACAAGACGCTGGCCGCGCAGCTGTACGCCGAGTTCCGCGAGTTCTTTCCGAAGAACGCAGTCGAGTACTTCGTCAGCTACTACGACTACTTTCAACCCGAGGCCTATGTGCCGCAGCGCGATCTGTTCATCGAGAAGGACAGCTCGATCAACGAACACATTGAGCAGATGCGCCTGAGCGCCACGAAGAGCCTGCTCGAGCGCCGCGACGTGGTGATCGTGGCCACGGTGAGCGCCATCTACGGCATCGGCGCGCCCGAGGACTACCTCGACATGCGGCTCATCTTGCGTGCAGGCGGCAAGCAAAACCAGCGCGAGCTGATCGCGCAGCTGGTGCGCATGCAGTACCAGCGCAACGAGACCGACTTCTCGCGCGGCACTTTTCGCGTGCGCGGCGACATGATCGACATCTTTCCGGCCGAGCACTCCGAGCTGGCGATCCGCATCGAGCTGTTTGATGACGAGGTCGAGTCGCTGTCGTTGTTCGACCCGCTGACCGGGCGCATCCGCCAGAAGATCCCGCGCTTCGTGGTCTACCCGTCGAGCCACTACGTGACGCCGCGCGACAAGGTGGTCAATGCCATCTCCACCATCAAGGACGAGCTGCGCGATCGCTCGGCCGAACTGGTGGGGCAGGGCAAGCTGGTCGAAGCACAGCGGCTCGAGCAGCGCACCCGCTTCGACCTCGAGATGCTGCAGGAGATCGGCCACTGCAAGGGCATCGAGAACTACACGCGCCACCTGTCGGGCGCGGCGCCGGGCCAGCCGCCGTCGACGCTGGTCGATTACCTGCCAGCCGATTCGGTGATGTTTCTCGACGAGTCGCACGTGCTGATCGGGCAGCTCGGCGGCATGTACAACGGCGACCGGGCGCGCAAGACCACTCTGGTCGACTATGGCTTTCGGCTGCCCAGCGCGCTCGACAACCGCCCGCTGCGCTTCGAGGAGTTCGAAACCCGCATGCGCCAGGTCGTGTTCGTGTCGGCCACGCCGGCCGCCTACGAGCAGCGCGTGTCGGGCCAGGTGGTCGAGCAGCTGGTGCGCCCCACCGGCTTGATCGACCCGATGGTCGAGGTGCGCCCTGCCACCCACCAGGTGGACGACGTGCTGCAGGAAATCCGCATCCGCGTTGACCTTGCCGAGCGCGTGCTGATCACCACGCTGACCAAGCGCATGGCCGAGCAGCTCACCGACTACCTCAGCGACAACGGCGTCAAGGTGCGCTACCTGCACAGCGACATCGAGACGGTGGAGCGAGTGGAAATCCTGCGCGACTTGCGTCTGGGCGTTTTTGACGTGCTGGTGGGGATCAACCTGCTTCGCGAGGGGCTGGACATTCCCGAGGTGTCCCTGGTGGCGATCCTGGATGCCGACAAGGAAGGCTTCTTGCGCTCGGAGCGCAGCCTCATCCAGACCATTGGCCGCGCCGCGCGCAACGTCAGCGGACGCGCGATCCTGTACGCCGACAAGATCACCGACTCGATGCACCGCGCCATCGACGAGACCGAGCGCCGTCGCAACAAGCAGATCGCCCACAACACGGCGATGGGCATCACCCCGCGCACGATCAACAAGAAGATCAAGGAGCTGATCGACGGCGTGTACGCCGAGAAGTCGGGCAAGGACGATCTGCGGGCCGGACACCAGGCCGAGCCTGTCGAGGCGCTGTCCGAGAAGGACCTCGGTAAGCGCATCAAGCAGCTCGAAAAGCAGATGCTCGAGCACGCGCGCAACCTCGAGTTCGAAAAGGCGGCCCGGGTCCGCGATCAACTCGCCGTGCTGCGCGAGCAGGCCTTCGGCGCGGCCGGCGGCGACAACGTGCTGCCTTTGCTGGCCTGACTCTGAGCTTGTCTGCCCGGCGTATCGCAGGTCGGGCGCTTGATATTTGCAGCGAGCGCGGGAACTTTCCGGGTCAATGTCGACCAGATCAGTAGGTTTCCGCTAAACTCGACCAAACTGGTCAACTATGACGCTCGAAGCTGCTCCACAAGGGCGTTCGGGTTCAACAGTCGGGCTGGTCAGCGGACGTTGTGGTCCCTCGGACCCGGGTCTTCATCACGCCCCGCAAGGGCACAGGAGCAGTTCTATGCGTCTCACCACCAAAGGTCGCTTTGCCGTGACCGCCATGATCGATCTGGCGCTGCGAGAAAACTCCGGGCCAGTGGCGCTGGGTGCGATCAGCGCGCGCCAGCACATCTCGCTGTCGTACCTCGAACAGCTGTTCGGCCGTTTGCGCCGTCAGGACCTGGTGGGCAGCACCCGTGGTCCGGGTGGCGGCTATTCACTGGGCCGCAAGGCCGAGGACATCACCGTGGCCGACATCATCCTGGCCGTCGATGAGCCGCTGGACGCCACCGGCTGCGGCGGCAAGGAAAACTGCATGGGCGACGACGGTGGTCGCTGCATGACGCACGACCTGTGGGCGGGGCTCAACGCCAAGATGATCGAACACCTCAACTCCATCTCGCTGAAAAAGCTGGTGGAAGATCAACTCGCCAAGGGCGTGTCGATCGAGGTGCACCCGATCAAGCGGGCGATCTCGACGCAGCCGGTGGTCAAGCCGATCCGCATCACGGCGCCCAATTCGGTGTTCGCATTGGGCAACGCATTTTCGAAGTGAGCCGGCTCACGATGGCGCCACCCGCGCCGTCAACCGGCCTGAATTTTCAGCAGACATTGCCGCATGGATTCCACCCCGCATTTCCCCATCTACATGGACTACGGTGCCACCAACCCGGTGGATCAGCGCGTCGTCGACGCCATGATCCCTTGGCTGCGCGAGCACTTCGGCAACCCGGCCTCGCGCAGCCACGCCTGGGGCTGGGAGGCCGAGGCCGCCGTTGAAAAAGCGCGGGAGCAAGTCGCCGCGCTGATCGGCGCCGACCCGCGCGAGATCGTATGGACCTCTGGCGCCACCGAGTCGAACAACCTCGCGCTCAAGGGCGCCGCCCAGTTCTACAAGACGCGCGGCAAGCACATCATCACGGTGAAGACCGAGCACAAGGCGGTGCTCGACACCGTGCGCGAACTCGAGCGTCAAGGCTTTGACGCGACCTATCTCGAGGTGCGCGAAGACGGCTTGCTCGACTTCGAGTCGTTGAAAGCAGCCATCCGCCCCGACACCATCCTGATCTCGGTGATGCTGGTCAACAACGAGATCGGCGTCATCCAGGACATCCCGGCCATCGGCGCGCTGTGCCGCGAGCGCGGCATCGTCTTCCACGTGGATGCCGCCCAGGCCACTGGCAAGGTCGAGATCGATCTGGCCACGCTGCCGGTCGATTTGATGAGTCTGGCCTCGCACAAGACCTACGGCCCCAAGGGCATCGGCGCGCTGTACGTGCGCCGCAAGCCGCGCATTCGCATCGAAGCGCAAATGCATGGTGGCGGCCACGAGCGCGGCATGCGCTCGGGCACGCTGCCCACGCACCAGATCGTCGGGATGGGCGAGGCCTTTCGCATCGCCCGCGAGGAAATGGCTTCCGAGAACGAACGCATCCGCGCGTTGCAGCAGCGCTTGCTCGATGGGCTGGCGGGCATCGAGCAGACCTTCCTCAACGGCCACCCCACGCAGCGCGTGCCACACAACGTGAACATGTCGTTCAACTTCGTCGAGGGCGAGTCGCTGATCATGGGCATCAAGGGCATCGCGGTGTCGTCGGGCTCGGCGTGCACGTCGGCCAGCCTCGAGCCGAGCTATGTTTTGCGCGCGCTGGGTCGCAGCGATGAGTTGGCGCACTCGAGCCTGCGCATGACGATCGGGCGCTACACCACGGCCGAGGAAATCGACTACGTCGTCACCACGCTGCGCGACCGCGTCGCCAAGTTGCGCGACCTGTCGCCGCTGTGGGACATGTACCAGGAGGGAGTCGACATCAGCTCCATCCAGTGGGCTGCGCACTGAGCGCGCACAACCCGCATTTGACGCATCAGGAGAACTGACATGGCATACAGCGAAAAAGTGGTCGAGCACTATGAGAACCCGCGCAACGTGGGCTCGTTCGACAAGGGCGACGACACCGTGGGCACCGGCATGGTGGGCGCGCCCGCCTGCGGCGACGTGATGAAGCTGCAGATCAAGGTCAACCCGCTCACCGGGCTGATCGAGGACGCCAAGTTCAAGACCTACGGCTGCGGCTCGGCGATCGCGTCGAGCTCGCTCGTCACCGAGTGGATCAAGGGCAAGTCGCTCGACGAGGCGCTGACCATCAAGAACACGCACATCGCCGAAGAGCTGGCGCTGCCGCCGGTCAAGATCCACTGCTCGATCCTGGCCGAAGACGCCATCAAGGCGGCGGTCAACGACTACAAGGCCAAGACTTCGGCGGCTGACGCTGCCAACCCCGACGCACACTGAAACCATGGCTGTCACTCTCACTGAAGCGGCGGCGCGACATGTCATCCGCTACATCGGCAAGCGCGGCAAGGGTGTGGGCGTGCGTCTGGGCGTGCGCACCACTGGCTGCTCCGGCATGGCCTACAAGCTCGAATACGCCGACGATGTGGCCCCCGAGGACACCGTATTCGAAGACCATGGCGTGAAGGTGCTGGTCGACCCGAAGAGCCTGCCCTACATCGACGGAACCGAGCTCGACTTTGTGCGCGAGGGCCTCAACGAAGGCTTCAAGTTCCACAACCCGCGCGAGAAGGACCGCTGCGGCTGCGGCGAATCGTTCCGGGTCTGACGACCCGCCGCGGCGGCTTCGGGCGCCGCGATCCCTCACCGTGAAATCCGCGCCGTTGGCCATCCTATGAAGCTCGACAGCGACGACTTTGAACTGTTCGACCTGCCGCGTCGCCACGTGCAGGACGCCAGCGCGATCGATGTCAAATGGCGCGCGCTGCTGGCGCAGGTGCACCCCGACCGGTTCGTCAGCGATGGCGCTGCCGCGCAGCGTCTGGCGCTGCAGTGGTCGGTGCGCATCAACGAGGCCTACCGGCGACTCAAGGACCCGCTCCAGCGAGCCGCCTACCTGTGCGAGCTCCATGGCACGCCAATCGCCGCCGAAGACAACACCGCGATGCCGCCGTCCTTCCTGATGCAGCAAATGGAGTGGCGCGAGTTGCTCGAGGAGGCTCAGGATCTGGCGCAAGTTGACGCCCTGGCCGCCGATGTGCGCGCCGTGCGCAGTCGATCACTCGATGAGCTTCGTGTGGCGATCGACGAGCGCGGCGACTATGCCCAGGCCGCCCAGCAGGTGCGCTCGCTCATGTTCGTCGAGCGGTTTTCCCGCGATGTCGATCAGCGCGCCGAAGCACTGGAACAATAACTCTCATGGCCTTGCTACAGCTTTCAGAACCCGGCGGTGCGCCGGACCCCCACCAGCGTCGCATCGCCGTGGGCATCGACCTCGGAACGACGCACTCGCTGGTGGCCGCGGTGCGCCACGGCGTGGCCGAATGCCTGCCTGACGAATCCGGTCATGTCATCTTGCCGTCGGCGGTGCGTTACCTGAGCGGTGGCAAGCGGCAGATCGGCGCGAGCGCGCTGGCCGAAGCCGCCAGCGACCCGCGCAACACCATCGTGTCGGTCAAGCGCTTCATGGGGCGCGGCCTGAGCGATCTGGCCGATCGGGGCAAGCTGCCCTACGACTTCGTCGAAGCGCCGGGGATGCTGCAGATCAACACCGCTGACGGCATCAAGTCGCCGGTCGAGGTGTCGGCCGAGATCCTCGCTACGCTGCGCTACCGCGCTGAGGACACCTTCGACGACGACCTGTTCGGCGCGGTGATCACCGTGCCGGCGTATTTCGATGACGCGCAGCGCCAGGCCACCAAGGACGCCGCGCAACTGGCCGGCCTGCACGTGCTGCGCCTGATCAACGAGCCCACGGCCGCGGCCATCGCCTACGGGCTCGAGCATGGCTCCGAAGGTCTTTACGCGGTCTACGACCTGGGCGGCGGCACCTTCGACGTGTCGCTGCTGCGCTTGAGCGCCGGGGTCTTCGAGGTGGTGGCCACGGGCGGCGATTCAGCGCTGGGCGGCGACGACTTCGACCAGGCGCTGGCCGACTGGGCTTTGGCCCAAGCGGGCCTGAGTGCCGAGTCGCCAGAAGACAAGCGCGCCGTGCTGGTCGCCGCGCGTGCCGCCAAGGAAAAACTCTCGCTCACCGACCACGCCACGCTGGCTTGCCCGCTGATGCGATCGGCCACCGAGGCCACGGAACTGTCGGTGCGCGTGAGCCGCGAGCAGTTCGACGCCATCACCAGCACCCTGGTGGCGCGCACGCTGGCCGTGCTGCGACGCGTCATGCGCGACGCCCAAACCGACACCTCGGCCGTTCAGGGCGTGGTGATGGTGGGCGGCTCGACGCGCATGCCGGCGGTGCAGGCTGCGGTGGCAGCGTTCTTCGGCCAGCCGCCGCTCAACAACCTGAACCCCGACGAGGTGGTGGCGCTGGGTGCGGCATTGCAGGCCGATGCGCTGGCGGGCAACGCCGGTGCCGAAGAAATGCTGCTGCTCGACGTGATCCCGCTGTCGCTCGGGCTGGAAACGATGGGCGGGCTGGTCGAACGCATCATTCCGCGTAACAGCTCGATCCCGACGGCGCGTGCCCAGGACTTCACGACCTTCAAGGACGGCCAAACCGCGCTGGCCATCCACGTGGTGCAAGGCGAACGTGAACTGGTCAGCGACTGCCGCTCGCTCTCACGGTTCGAGTTGCGCGGCATCCCGCCCATGGTGGCCGGCGCGGCGCACATCCGAGTGAGCTTCACGGTGGACGCCGACGGCATGCTCAGCGTCAGTGCACGCGAGGAATCGTCGGGCGTGGAAGCCTCGATTTCGGTCAAGCCCAGTTACGGCCTGGCCGACGAAGAGATCGCGCGCATGCTGAGCGAGAGTTTCGGAACTGCCGAGGTCGACATGAAAGAGCGCAGCCTGCGCGAGTCGCGTGTCGAGGCCGAGCGCATGCTGCTGGCCACGCGTGCGGCGCTGGCCGCCGATGGCGACTTGCTCGGTGCGCCCGAGCGCGAGGCGATCGAAGCCGTGCTGGTTCAGGTCGAGGCCTGCCGCGAACTCACCGATCACCACGCCATCGACGACATCGTCGAGGCGCTTGCCTCGAGCACCGAGGCCTTTGCCGCCGAGCGCATGAACCGCGGCATCCGCAAGGCGCTCGCTGGTCGCAACGTGAGCGACGTCTGACGCCGCCTGAACCAGAGCCATCCATGCCTGTCATCAAGATCCTGCCCCATGCCGAGTACTGCCCCGGCGGCACCCTGATCGAAGCGCCTGCGGGCACCTCGATCTGCGAAGCGCTGCTGGACAACGGCATCGAGATCGAGCACGCCTGCGAGATGAGCTGCGCTTGCACCACCTGCCACGTGATCGTGCGCGAGGGGTTCGCCTCACTGGGCGAGATCGATGAGGTCGAAGAAGATCTGCTCGATCGCGCCTGGGGGCTCGAGCCCAACTCGCGCCTGTCGTGTCAAGCCATCCTCGCGCAGCGCGATGTGACGATCGAGATCCCGAAGTACACGATCAACCACGCCAAGGAGCAGCACTGAGCGTGCCCGGTCATGATCTTTCTGGGCATCGAGTCGTCGTGTGACGAAACCGGCGTGGCGCTGATTGAGGCCCACGCCAGCGGTGTTCCGCAGTTGCGCTCGCAAGCGCTGTACAGCCAGATCGAGATGCACCGTGCGTACGGCGGCGTGGTGCCCGAGCTGGCATCGCGAGATCACATCCAGCGGGTGCTGCCGCTGGCGCGCGATGTGCTGGCGGACGCCGGCCTGGCGCTCAACGAGATCGACGTGATCGCCTACACGCAAGGCCCCGGTCTGGCCGGCGCGCTGCTGGTGGGCGCGGGCGTGGCGGTGTCGCTGGGAGCGGCGCTGGAGCGCCCGGTGTGGGGTGTGCATCACCTGGAGGGCCACTTGCTGTCGCCGTTTCTGAGCGTCGACCCGCCGGTGTTTCCCTTCGTCGCGCTGCTCGTATCGGGCGGGCACACCCAGCTCATGCGCGTGGACGACGTGGGCTGCTACACGCTGCTCGGCGAGACCATCGACGATGCGGCCGGCGAGGCGTTTGATAAGTCGGCCAAGCTGCTCGGGCTGGGTTACCCGGGAGGCCCGGCTCTCGCTGAGCTGGCGCTGGCGGGCAATCCGACGCGATTCGATCTGCCACGGCCGCTGCTCCACAGCGGCGATCTGAATTTTTCGTTTGCCGGTTTGAAGACCGCCGTGATGACCGCCTTGCGCAAGCTCGGCGAGCAACCCGGCGCACAGGACCGGGCCGATCTGGCGGCGAGCACGCAAGCCGCCATCGTCGACGTGCTGGCGCGCAAGTCGATCGCCGCGCTGAAATCGACCGGTCTGGCGCGGCTGGTGGTGGCCGGCGGCGTGGGTGCCAACGCCGCGCTGCGCGAGCGGCTGGGGGCCGAAACGATCAAGCGTGGCTTCAAGCTGCACTACCCGGAACTGGCGCTTTGCACCGACAACGGCGCCATGATCGCGCTGGCAGCGGCCATGCGCTGGCAGCGCAACGGGCTGCAGGCTGCCTCGGTGCACCACTTCAACGTGCGGCCGCGGTGGCCTTTGGCGGGTGTTTGAGCGGGCTATACTCGCAGTCCCTCGGATTAACCCTCTGGGGTTCAGCACGGCGCAGGTTGTTCCACCCGCGACCGCAAGTCAACAACGAGATCCACACCAGCCCCTCGTGAGCGGCCGGATCTTCGAACAGGAAACACCATGACAGCTACCGTTGCCCAAAAGGCAGAAATCGTCAAAGCCAATGCTCGCAGCGCCAACGACACCGGGTCTCCCGAAGTCCAGGTGGCCTTGCTGACCGCACGCATCAACGAACTCACCCCCCACTTCAAGACCCACATGAAGGACCACCATGGTCGTCGTGGTTTGCTGAAGATGGTCAACACCCGCAAGAGCCT
>CANGBT010000095.1 GCA_947452135.1 Burkholderiales bacterium | reverse complement strand
GTCTACACGCTGGCCGACGGCAGCCACCGGGTGGCCGGCGATGCCGAGATCACCGCGGTCAACGAGGCCTTCGGCTCGGTGCTGCCGCACGACGACTTCGACACCATCGGCGGGCTGATCGCCCACGAGATGGGCCGCGTGCCGCGCCGTGGCGAATCGGTGAGCCTGGGCGGCCTGATGTTTGGCGTCATGCTGACCCGTGGCGGCGCGGTGCGCTGGTTCAAGGTCACCCGAACGCCCGAAGAGGCGCTGGCCTCCGACGGCGCCTGATGCTCGGCTTGGCGCCGGGCGCCACCGACTCCCGCCGCGATTCGACCCGCTGGCGCTGGCTGGCCAGCGCTCCCGCGGTGCTGCTGGCCGGCGTGGCGCAGGCGATGTCTTTCTCGCCGTTCGAGGCTTGGTGGCTGCAGCTGTTGGCGCTGGGCGTGCTGGCACACGCCACCGCGCGCGCCACCGTTCGTCGTGCGGCATGGATGGGCTGGCTGTTTGCCGTGGGCTGGCTGGTCGCGGGCTTTTGGTGGCTCTACATCAGCATGCATCACTACGGCGGGCTGCATCCTGCGCTGGCAGGCGCGGCGGTGCTGGTGCTGGCGGCGTTGCTGGGTCTGTATTACGCCGGCGCCATGGCGCTGTGGGTGTGGCTGCGCACGGGCCGGCCGGGTTGGGACATCGCCTTGTGGTCGGCTTGCTGGCTGCTCGCCGAACTGGCGCGTGCGGTGGTGTTCACCGGATTCCCGTGGATCGCTTCAGGCTACGCCCACACGGTCGGGCCGCTGGCAGCGTGGGCCCCGTGGATTGGCGTGTACGGCCTGTGCGCACTGGCCGCACTGGTGGCTGCCGCAGTCGCGCTCTGGCTGCGTGCGATGCCGCTGCGCCAGCGGGCCGTGCCCACCGGGGTGGTGGCCGCGCTGGTGCTGCTGGCGCAGGGCCTGCCCGGGGAATTCACGCGTTCCACCGGGGTGCTCGAGGTCAGCTTGCTGCAGCCCAACATCGCTCAGGAGCTCAAGTTTGACCCCGCACGTCTGGAGTCGCAGCTGGTGGGACTGATGCGGCAATTGGCCGCCGCCCGCGGCACGCTGGTGGTCACGCCGGAATCGGTGGTGCCGCTCACGCGCTCGCAGCTCAGCGAGGGCTACTGGGAGGGCCTGCGCGAGCAATTGCGGCCTCTGCCCGGACATGCCGGCACCAAGCGCGCGGCGCTGATCGGCATCTTCGTGGGCAACGACGAAACGGGCTTCGTCAACTCGACCCTGGCGCTGCCGTCCGACCCGACGGATGCGCGTGGCGAGTACCGCTACGGCAAGCGCCACCTGCTGCCGTTTGGCGAAATCATCCCGCCGGGCTTTCACTGGTTCGTCACGCTCATGGGCATTCCGCTGGCCGATCAGGCGCGCGGCCAGACCACCGCCGCGCTGCCTTTCGCCGGGCAGAGGCTGCGCCCGCTGGTTTGCTACGAAGACCTGTTCGGCGAGGAGATCGCCTCGAGCGCGGTGGGCGATCAGGCCGCCACGGTGTTCGTCAACGTGAGCAATCTGGCGTGGTTCGGTCGGCTGCTGGTGCAAGACCAGCACTTGCAGTTCTCGCAGATGCGCGCGCTCGAATTCCAGCGCCCGTTCATCCGCTCGACCAACACCGGCGCCACCTCGGTGGTCGATCACCATGGCCACATCACCGCGCGGCTGCCGCCGTTGACCGAGGGCATCCTTGAAGCCAGCGTCGAAGGACGCACCGGCACGACCCCCTACGCGCGCTGGCTGGCCGTGTGCGGACTGTGGCCGTTGATCGGCGGCGCGCTGGCCATCGTGGCCGGCGCTGCGTGGCTGGGTCGCCGTGCGCGGTGGCCGGTGTCACGCCGGCCGACGGCACCACCCCGCCCGTAAAATGAGCCTTCTTGCGCTTCGACCGGTCTCCTCCATCCTCGGCCGCGCCGCGCCAAATCACCCATGAGCACTGCGACATGCTGACCTTCCAGCAAATCATCCTGCGCCTGCAGCAATATTGGGACGCTCAGGGCTGCGCCCTGCTGCAGCCCTACGACATGGAAGTCGGCGCGGGCACCAGCCACACCGCCACCTTCCTGCGCGCGCTCGGCCCCGAGCCGTGGAAAGCCGCCTACGTGCAGCCCAGCCGCCGCCCGAAGGATGGCCGTTACGGCAACAACCCGAACCGGCTGCAGCATTACTACCAGTTCCAGGTCGTGCTCAAGCCCGCACCGAGCAACATCCTCGAGCTGTACCTTGGATCCCTTGAGGCTCTGGGCTTCGACCTGAAGGTCAACGACGTGCGCTTCGTGGAAGACGACTGGGAGAACCCGACGCTGGGCGCCTGGGGTCTGGGCTGGGAGGTCTGGCTCAACGGCATGGAAGTCACGCAGTTCACCTACTTCCAGCAGGTCGGCGGCATCGACTGCCGGCCGATCACCGGCGAGATCACCTACGGCCTCGAGCGTTTGGCCATGTACCTGCAAGGCGTGGACAACGTCTACGACCTGACCTGGACGATCGGCGCCGACGGCCAGCGCATCAGCTACGGCGACGTCTACCTGCAAAACGAGCAGGAGCAAAGCGCCTACAACTTCGAGCACAGCGACGTCGACTTCCTGCTGGGTGCCTTTGGCAGCCACGAGAAGCAGGCCCAGCACCTGATCGCCACGCAGCTCGCCTTGCCCGCCTACGAGCAGGTGCTCAAGGCGGCGCACACCTTCAACTTGCTTGATGCGCGTGGCGCGATCAGCGTGACCGAGCGGGCCGCCTACATCGGGCGCATCCGCAATCTCGCGCGCGCGGTCGCCGCGAGCTACCTCGACAGCCGCGCGCGTCTGGGCTTCCCGATGGCACCGCGTGCCTGGGCCGATGAAGTGATCGCACAGCTCGCCCAGCAACGCGACAAGAAAGCCGCCTGATCCCATGAGCACAGCCAATCTGCTGGTCGAACTGTTCGTCGAAGAGCTGCCTCCCAAGGCCTTGAAGAAACTGGGCGAGACGTTTGCCCAGCTGCTGGCCGATGGCCTCAAGGCGCAGGGTCTGACCACCGACCATTCCGCGGTGACGCCCTTCGCCTCGCCACGCCGGCTGGCCGCGCACATCAGTGCGGTGCGCTTCGTGGCGCCCGATCAGGCGGTGTCGCAAAAGCTGATGCCGGTGGCGGTGGGTCTGACGGCCGACGGCCAGCCCACGCCCGCCTTGCTGAAACGGCTCGGCGCTCTGGGTGTCGATGCCTCGGTGGTGCCGCAGCTCAAGCGTTTGCCCGACGGCAAGGCCGAAGCCCTGTTCTTCGACAGCATCGTGGCCGGCGTGGCGCTGCCGGTGGGCCTGCAAAAAGCACTCGATGAGGCGATTGCCAAGCTGCCGATCCCCAAGCTGATGAGCTACCAGCTCGAGACCGGCGAGCAGCCTGGCTGGCACAGCGTGCACTTCGTGCGTCCGGTGCACGGTCTGGTGGCCTTGCATGGCGCCGACGTGGTCCCGCTCAACGCGCTGGGTTTGCAATCGGGCCGCCACACGCGCGGTCACCGTTTCGAGGCGGCGATCGACCCCGTGGTGCTGCAGCACGCCGACCGCTACGCCGAGCAAATGGTCGAGCAGGGCGCAGTGATCGCCGGCTTTGCCGACCGCCACGGCGAGATCGTGCGCCAGTTGCAGCACGCGGCCGCGCTCGAGGGCCTCACACCGATCGATGACGCCGCGCTGCTCGATGAAGTGACAGCCCTGGTCGAGCGGCCCAACGTGCTGCTAGGTCGCTTCGAGACGGGCTTTCTCGAGGTGCCGCAGGAATGCCTGATCCTCACGATGAAGGCCAACCAGAAGTACTTCCCGCTGCTCGATGCCGCCGGCAAGCTCACCGAGCGCTTTCTCATCGTGAGCAACATCCGGCCAGCCGATGCCAGCGCGGTGGTCGGCGGCAACGAGCGCGTGGTGCGTCCGCGGCTGGCTGATGCCAAGTTCTTCTACGACCAGGACCGCAAAAAGACGCTGGCGTCGCGCGTCGACGGCCTGGCCCGAGTGGTCTATCACAACAAGCTGGGCAGCCAGGGCGAGCGCGTCGTGCGCGTGCAGGCGATCGCCCGCGCGATCGCGCTGCAACTCGGTGGTGAGGCCCTGGCCGCACGCGCCGAGCAGGCCGCGCAGCTGGCCAAGGCCGATCTGCTGACCGACATGGTGGGCGAGTTCCCCGAGCTGCAAGGCACGATGGGGCGCTACTACGCGTTGCACGACGGCTTGTCCGAGGACATCGCCTTCGCCATCGAAGACCACTACCGGCCGCGCTTTGCCGGCGATGAACTGCCGCGCAACGAGGTGGGCGTGGTGGTGGCGCTGGCCGACAAGCTCGAGACGCTGGTTGGCCTGTTCGGCATTGGCCAGTTGCCCACTGGCGACCGCGATCCGTTTGCCCTGCGCCGCCATGCGCTCGGCGTGATCCGCATGCTGATCGAAAAAGCGCTGCCGCTCGATGTCGACGCGCTGCTGCGCGCGAGTCTGCCGGCGTTTGGCGCGCTGATCACCGACCCATCGGCAGCGCTGTCCGAGTTCATCTTCGACCGCCTGTCGGGCAGCCTGCGTGAGCACGGCTACAGCGCGCAGGAGGTCGATGCGGTGATGGCCTTGCGCCCGCAGCGCCTGAGCGAAGTCGCCCAGCGGTTGGCCGCGGTGCGTGCCTTTTCGGCGCTGCCCGAGGCGCCCGCGCTGGCCGCGGCCAACAAGCGCGTGGGCAACATCCTGAAGAAGGTCGAAGGCGCGGTCGAGCCGCGTGTCGATGCCGCCTTGCTGATCGAGCCGGCTGAAGTCGCGCTGGCGCAGGGTCTGGCCGCGGTACAACCACAAGCCGATGCGGCCTTCGAGCGCGGTGACCACGCCGGATCGCTGCAGGCACTGGCCGCACTCAAGGCACCGGTCGATGCGTTTTTCGAGTCGGTGATGGTCAATGCCGACGACGCGGCGCTGCGTGCCAACCGGCTGGGCCTGCTCGCCTTGCTGCATGCTGCGATGAACCGGGTGGCCGACCTGTCGAAGCTGGCCGCCTGACATGGCCGCACCGCTCAAGCTCATCATCCTCGACCGAGACGGCACGCTCAACGCCGACAGCGACTACTACGTCAAGTCGCCGCAGGAGTGGGAGCCGTTGCCCGGCGCGCTCGAGGCGGTGGCGCGGCTCAACCACGCCGGCTGGCGCACGGTGCTGGCCACCAACCAGTCGGGGCTGGGGCGGGGCATGTTCGAGATGGCGGCGCTCAACGCGATCCACGTCAAGATGAACCAGGCTTTGGCGCAGCATGGCGGGCGCATCGATGCGGTGTTCTTCTGCCCGCACACGCCTGACGAGGGCTGCACCTGCCGCAAGCCGCTGCCCGGGCTGATGCAATTGATCGGCGAGCGCTACGGTGTGTCGCTCAAGAACGTGCCGATGGTGGGCGACTCGCTGCGCGACATCCAGGCGGGTGCCGCGGCAGGCTGCCCGACGCATCTGGTCAAGACCGGCAACAGCGCCGGCCTGTCGGGGCAGGCCCTGTCCGACACGCTGGGCATGGTGCCGGGCACCCGAGTACACGAGGACCTGGCCGCCTTTGCCGAATGGTGGATCCGCCATGAGCGCATTCAGCGCGGCGAGACCGGGTCCGGAACCGACACTGTCCCTGGGGGCTCGAACTGATGCAACGCTTGTGGTGGTCGCTGCGCTCTGCGGCGTTTTTTCTGTGGATGGCGATCACGGTGGTGCCGTGGGCCTCGGCGGTGGTGCTGGTGTCGATCTTCGTGCGCGGCGAGCGCATCTACTGGATGTGCGCCGGCTGGCTGACCATGTCGATCTCGGCGGCGCGCGTGATCTGTGGTGTGCGCCACCGCATGCACGGTCTCGACAACCTGGCGGCAGCCAATGTGGCACCGCTGGTCATCGTGCTGCCCAAGCACCAGTCGACGTGGGAGACGTTTGCCTTTCCGGGGTTGATGCCGCACCCGCTGGCCTATGTGTTCAAGCGCGAGCTGCTCTACATCCCCTTCTTTGGCTGGGCGATGGCGCGCATGGACATGATCCACATCGACCGTGCGCGCCGCTCCGAAGCCTGGCGCCGGGTGGCCGAGCAGGGCGCGCGGCACATGTCGAACGGTGCGTGGGTGATCATGTTTCCCGAAGGCACGCGTGCCGAGCGTGGCGCTCAGGAAGAGTACAAATCCGGCGGCACGCGCCTGGCGGTGACCACCGGCGCGGCGGTGCTGCCCATCGCGGTGACCTCGGCGCGCTGCTGGCCGCGCAAGTCACTGGTGCTTCGTCCGGGCGTCGTTGACGTGTCGATCGGACCGCTGATCCCGTCGACCGGTCGCCGTCCTGACGAACTGATGCGCGAGGTTGAAGCCTGGATCGAGGCCGAGATGCGCCGCCTCGATCCCGAGGCCTACCCGGCCGCGGTGCCGGCGCCCGCCGCCGCACCAAAGACGCCCCCCGCGGCGTAGTCGCATGGCCCGGCTGCCGCTTCGACCCGATCCCGCGCAGTTGTCGCTGTTCGTGTCGGCGGAGCCGACGGCCTCCAGCGCGCCGCCGATGGAGCCGGCGGGTCTGGTGGCGCCACCGCGCTTTGAGCCGGCGTTCACCACTGCGACGGCGCCCGTGGTGACGCAGTCCGCAGCGCCAGTCGCCGCAGCCTTGCCGCCGGCGGTGTTTCGCCACCCGCAGGCCGTGCACGACATTGCGCTGGCCGGTCACACCGTGGGTTACGCACTGCGGCGCTCGCGCCGGCGCAGCATCGGCTTTGTGGTCGGCGTCGATGGCCTGAGCGTCAATGCGCCGTCATGGGTCGGCGTGCGCGACATCGAAGCCGCCCTGCGCGAAAAGTCCAACTGGATCCTCGTCAAACTGCGCGAGCAGCAAGAGCGTGGCCGCCGGCTGCAGTCGGCTCGCGTCGACTGGCGCGATGGCGCCACGATTCCGTTCCTCGGCCAGCCGGTGGTGGTGGTGCTCGATCCGCGCGCCGGCATCACGTCATCGGGCGCCGTGCTGGATGCGTCGCCGGCCGACGACACCGCACCACGCCGGCTGCACATCGGCCTGCCTGCCACCGCCACGCCCGAGCAGATCCGCGATGCGGTGCAAAGCTGGCTGCAGCGCCAGGCACGCCGCGTGTTCGCCGAGCGCTGCGAGCACTTCGCCTCGCAACTCGGCGTGCGCTACCAGCGTTTGAGCCTGTCATCGGCGCAAACGCGCTGGGGCAGCGCGAGCGCCGACGGTTCGATCCGTCTGAGCTGGCGGCTGATCCACTTCGGCCTGACCACCATAGACTACGTGGTAGCCCACGAGCTGGCGCATCTGCGCGAGATGAACCACAGCGCGCGTTTCTGGGACGTCGTGCGCTCGGTGGTGCCCGACTTCGAGCACACCCGCCGCGCGCTCAAGACCGACGTGCTGCCGGTCTTCAACTGAGCGGATCAGGCCAGCGAAAAACGCCAGACGCCGCGCGCATCAGCCCGGCGCCGCAGCTTGCCCTGGTGCCACAGCGCATTCAGGTGCGCGATGGCCTCGCCCAGCGCAAAGGTGGTCTGGTGCACATCGAGCGGCCGTCTGAACAGCACCGGCAGCAAATCGGCCGCGCTGTGCGGTGCATTCGCGCAGGCGGTCATCACCTCGGACAGCCGCTCGGCGTGGTGCGCAAAGAGCTGGTCGATGCGCGCGTGCAGGCCGCGAAACGGCTTGCCGTGCGAGGGCAGCACCAGCGTCTCGGGGGGCAGCGCGCGCATCCGGTCGAGCGAGGCCAGAAACATCGCCAGCGGATCGGCCTCGGGCTCGTGGTGGCTCACGCTGATGTTGGTGGAAATGCGCGGCAGCAGCATGTCGCCCGAGATCAGCACGCCCAGCGCCTCGCTGTACAGCGCGATGTGTTCGGGCGCGTGGCCGTAGCCGGCCAGGCAGCGCCACGGGTGGCGGCCCGCGGCCGTGGCGCCGCTGCCCGCCGACACGAGGTCGCCATCCATCATCCGGTGATAAGCCACGGGCATGCGCGGCACCATGCTCGCGAAGAACCCGGCGCGCTCGCGGATCTGCGCGATCGCGTCGGTGTCGGCCAGTCCGTGGCGGGCGGCGAAGTCGGCTGCGGCATCGCCGCCCATCGAGCTGTCGGCGCGGCTGCCCAGCACGGCGACGGCGTAGTCGGTGGCGCTCATCCACAGCCGGCAGTCGAAGCCGTCATCCGCAGCGCCCGCCGCGCGGCTCCAGCGCCCGGTCAGCCAGTGCGCGAGCCCGATGTGATCGGGGTGCATGTGGGTGGCGATCACCCGCAGCACCGGCAGGCCGTCGAGCTGTGTGGCGAACAACCGCTCCCAGTGGCCGCGCGTGGCTTCGTTGTCGATGCCGCAGTCGACGATCGTCCAGCCCTGTGAGGTGCCTTCGACACCGGTGATCTCATCGCGCAGCAGCCACAGGTTGATGTGGTTCAACGCGAACGGCAGCGGCATGCGCAGCCATCGCACACCGGGCGCGACCTCAAGGCTGCTGCCCGGCTCGGGCAGCGTGTCGGCGTGGGGGTAGTGCGGTTCTTGCAAAGGGATGTCCATGGGGGGCGGAATGATGTTGCGCGGCGCTGGACCGGAGCTGCGGCCAACCTCCTAAACTTGACTGACTCTACCTGTGGCGACACATGACCAGCGAACTCAAAGAACTCTTCGAAAGCAACCGGATGTGGGCGCGCGCCACCGAAGCGCGCTCGCCCGGCTTTTTCACCAGCTTGCTCAAGCAGCAAGCGCCGCAGTACCTGTGGATCGGTTGCGCCGACAGCCGGGTGCCTGCCAATGAACTCGTCGGCCTGTTGCCCGGCGAGTTGTTCGTGCACCGCAACGTGGCCAACGTGGTGGCGCACTCCGACCTCAACTGTTTGTCGGTGGTGCAGTACGCCACCGATCAGCTGCAGGTCCAGCACATCATCGTCGTCGGCCATTCGGGTTGCGGCGGTGTGGCCGCGGCGCTGCACAACCGCCGGGTGGGTATCGCCGACAACTGGCTGCGACACGTGCAAGACGTGCGCGAGCAGCACCAGGACTGGCTCGACACACTGGATCCCGCCCAGCGCGTGGACGCCTTGTGCGAGCTCAACGTGATCGAGCAGGCGCGCAATGTGTGCCTCACCACGGTGGTTCAGGATGCCTGGGCGCGTGGGCAGTCACTGGTCGTCCACGGCTGGTTCTACGGGTTGCACAATGGTTTTCTGGAGGACATGAAGATGACCATTTCGAGCCTCGATCAAGTGCGCGGCGCCTACCAAGGTGCGCTCGCCGCGCTGCACGCCAGACGTCCGTGCGCACCGGCCGTTGGCGAGGTGCAGCCATGACGCAGGGCTCGGGCTTTCCGGCGGCGCTCAACGACGCCCGTGCCTACGACATCGCGCAGGCCATGCTCGATGGCTTCAACCGCCACTACCGGCTGTTTCGAGAAACCAGCGCTGCGGCCCAGGCGCGCTTCGAGGCGGCCGATTGGCTCGGTCAGCGCCAAGCGCAGCGCGATCGCATCGAGTTCTACGACCGCCGGGTCGATGAGGCTGCCGAGCGGCTGCAAACCGAATTCAAGGCCGGCGCGCTCAGCGCCAATGTGTGGCAGCAGGTCAAACTGCACTACATCGGATTGCTCACCGACCACCACCAGCCCGAACTCGCCGAGACCTTCTTCAACTCGGTGACCACCAAGATCCTGCACCGCAGCTACTTCAACAACGACTTCATCTTCGTGCGCCCGGCGGTGTCGACCGAGTACATCGAAGACGACGAGCCGACCTCGAAGCCCACCTACCGCGCCTACTACCCGACGCGCGAAACGCTGCACGAGGTGTGTTCGCGCATCGTCGAAAACACCGCGCTGACGCTGCCGTTCCAGGACCTGGCGCGCGACATCGGCTGCATGGTGACGGCCATCTCGGCCCAGCTCGGCGATCAGTTGCCGCGGGCCAATTTCCAGATCCAGGTGCTGAGTTCGCTGTTCTTTCGAAACAAGGGCGCGTACCTGGTGGGCAAGGTGATCAACGGCTACCGCGACATCCCGTTTGCGATGCCGATCCTGCACACCAGTGGTGGCACGCTGGCGATCGACGCGATGCTGTTCGGCGAAGACGAACTGCAGCTGCTGTTCAGCTTTGCCCGCGCGTATTTCATGGTCGACATGGAAGTGCCGTCGGCCTATGTGCAGTTCTTGCGCTCGCTGATGCCGCGCAAGCCGCGCAGCGAGATCTACAGCGCGATCGGTCTGCAAAAGCAGGGCAAGAACCTGTTCTACCGAGACTTCCTCGCGCACCTGCGGCACTCGAGCGACCAGTTCCGCATCGCGCCGGGCATCAAGGGCATGGTGATGCTGGTGTTCGACCTGCCGTCGTTTCCGTATGTGTTCAAGGTCATCAAGGACTACTACCCGCCGCAAAAGGACACCACCCGCGAGCAGATCAAGGGCAAGTACCTGCTGGTCAAGCAGCACGACCGCGTGGGCCGCATGGCCGACACGCTCGAGTACAGCAAGGTGGCCTTTCCGCG
>CANGBT010000094.1 GCA_947452135.1 Burkholderiales bacterium | reverse complement strand
TTGACCATGTCGGTGGCGATGTAGCCGGGGCTCACGGTGTTGACGGTGACGCCCTTGTTGGCCACTTCCTGCGCCAGCGCCATCGTGAAGCCGTGCATCCCGGCCTTGGCCGCCGAGTAGTTGGTCTGGCCGAACTGACCCTTCTCGCCATTGACCGAGCTGATGTTGATGATGCGACCCCAGCCCTTTTCGAGCATGTCCTCGATGACCTGCTTGGTCACGTTGAACAAGCTGGTGAGGTTGGTCTCGATCACCGCATCCCAATCGGCGCGGCTCATCTTGCGGAACATGCCGTCGCGGGTGATGCCGGCGTTGTTGACCAGCACGTCGATCGGGCCGTGTTCGGCCTTGGCCTTTTCGAACGCAGCGCAGGTGGAATCCCAGTCACCGACGTTGCCGACCGATGCGTGGAAGGTGTAACCCAGAGCACTTTGCTCGTCGAGCCACTTGGTGAAGTCGCGGCTCGGTCCGCAACCGGCGATGACGACGAAGCCGTCGCGGTGCAGGCGCTGGCACATGGTGGTACCGATGCCGCCCATGCCCCCGGTCACGTAGGCGATTTTCTTGCTCATGGATGTCTCCTGTGTATAAAAAGGCCGGCGACCCGGCCCGTGGTGATCAACGCTCGACGGTCAGAGCAATCCCCATGCCGCCCCCGATGCACAGGCTGGCCAGACCCTTCTTGGCCTGACGCTTTTGCATTTCATGCAGGAGCGTGACGAGCACGCGGCAACCCGACGCCCCGATAGGGTGCCCGATCGCGATGGCCCCACCATTGACGTTGACCTTGCTGGTGTCCCACCCCATTTCCTGATGGACGGCGCACGACTGGGCCGCGAAAGCCTCGTTGATTTCCATCAAGTCAAGGTCGGCGGCGTTCCAGCCCGCACGGGCCAGCGCGCGCTGCGAAGCGGTGACCGGACCCATGCCCATGATGGCCGGATCGAGGCCCGAGCTGGCGTAGCTGGCGATGCGTGCCAGCGGCGTGAGGCCCAGTGCCGAGGCACGCGAGGCGCTCATCAGCACCACCGCAGCCGCACCGTCGTTGATGCCCGAGGCGTTGCCCGCGGTCACGGTGCCGGCCTTGTCGAAGGCCGGGCGCAAACCCGCCAACCCCTCGGCGGATGACTTCTGGTTGACGAATTCATCGGTGGCGAAGATCACCGGATCGCCCTTGCGCTGCGGAATGCTCACGCCGACGATCTCGTCGTTGAAGCGGCCGGCTTGCTGGGCGGCGATGGCCTTGAGCTGTGAGGCCAGCGCGAAGGCGTCCTGCGCTTCGCGCGTGATGCCGAACTGCTTGGCGATGTTCTCGGCGGTGACGCCCATGTGATACAGGTTGAAGGCGTCGGTCAGGCCATCGGACAGCATGGTGTCTTGCAGCTTCCACTCGCCCATGCGCACGCCGTCGCGCGAACCCGGCAACACGTGGGGGGCAGAGCTCATGCTTTCCTGACCACCGGCCACCACGATCTCCGCATCGCCGTCACGGATGGCCTGCACGCCGAGGATCACCGACTTCAAGCCCGAACCGCACAGCTTGTTGATGGTCATCGACGGCACGGTATTGGGAAGACCGGCGCCCATGGCGGCCTGGCGGGCCGGGTTCTGGCCGGTACCAGCCTGAAGCACCTGGCCCATGATGACTTCGCTCACGCGATCGCCGCTCAGACCGGCGCGCTTGAGCACCTCGGCAATCACGGTCGAACCCAGCGCCGAAGCGGGCATCTTGGCGAGGCTGCCGCCAAACTTGCCCACGCCCGTGCGGGCGGCCGAAACGATGACGATGTCTGTGCTCATGAAATCTCCTGGAAAGTCGAGTGAGTGATCAAATAAAGCTGGCTAAAAAGTTGTCGAACATCCGCTGGTGACACCAGCGACTTGGGATCGAGCGAGTCAGACCTTTTGCCGCACATAGCGGCCGGGCGCGGGCTCGATCACCGGATGACGTCGGCTGCCCGGCGCCTTGGGCGCTGCGATCTGGCGGCCGGATCGTCCCGCCAGCCAGGCCGACCAGTCGGTCCACCAACTGCCGGGATGCTCCTGGGCATTGTCGAGCCAGACGGTGGGATCGGCGGGCACGGCAGCCGTTCGCCCGGTCCAGTAGCTGCGCTTGTTCTTGCTCGGCGGGTTGATCACGCCGGCGATATGGCCCGAGGCCCCGAGCACGAAACGCACCTTGCGGCTGGCGCCGCTGAGCACCTGCGTGCTGCGATAGGCGGCATCCCACGGAACGATGTGATCCTCGCGCGAGCCGAACACGTAGACCGGCGCGTCGATCAAAGACAGGTCGACCGGCTCGCCGCTGACGCGCACGCCGCCGGGCTTCATCAGGTTGTTCTCAAGGTAGGTCTGGCGCAGGTACCAGCAGAACATCGGCCCGGGCAGGTTGGTGCTGTCGCTGTTCCAGTACAGCAGGTCGAACGCCGGCGGGGCTTCGCCCTTGAGGTAGTTGCCCACCACGTAGTTCCACACCAGGTCGTTGGGGCGCAAGGCGCTGAAGGTGCTGGCGAGCTCCTTGCCCTTGAGCAAGCCGCCACCGTTCGGGCTGTCGGGGCCGATGGTGACCTCGCGCATTTGCACCATCGCCTCGTCGATGAAGACATCGAGGACGCCGGTATGACTGAAATCGAGCAGCGTGGTCAGCAAGGTCACGCTGGCGGCGGGCTTTTCGCCACGTCCCGCGAGCACCGCCAGCGCCGTGGACAACAAGGTACCGCCCACGCAAAACCCGAGGGTGTTGATCTGCTCGGCGCCGCTGATGTCGCGCACCACGTCGATCGCGCGGATGACAGCGTCTTCGATGTACTGGTCCCAGGTCACCTTCGACAGGCTGTCGTCGGGGTTGCGCCAGCTGATGACGAACACGCGATGGCCCTGCGCCACCGTGTGACGGATCAGGGAGTTGTCGGGCTGCAGATCGAGGATGTAGTACTTGTTGATGCAAGGCGGCACGAACAGCATCGGGCGCTCATGCACCTTGGGCGTGAGCGGCTTGAACTCGAGCAACTGGAACAACTCGTTTTCGAATACCACCGCGCCTTCGGAAGTGGCGACGTTGCGGCCCACCTCGAACAGGCTTTCGTCGGTCTGCGACACATGGCCTTGTTGCAGATCGTGCAGAAACTGCCGCAGGCCCTGGGTGATGCTCTCGCCGTTGGTTTCGAGCGCCTTGCGCTGCGCCTCGGGGTTAAGCGCCAGGTAGTTGCTCGGCGCAGTGGCGTCGACCCACTGCTGAACCGCAAAACGGATGCGCTGCCGGGTCTTCTCATCGCCCTGGACCTGATCGGCCAGGCCCATCAGAGTGCGTGAATTGAGCAGATAGAGCTGCGCCGTGAATTCATTGGCCGGATTCGAGACCCAGTCCGGCGCAGCAAAGCGCCGATCGCCCAGGGACGGCTTGGCCGCAGTTGCACGATCGGGCGCGGCGGGCTGCATGGCACGGTTCCACAAGGCAGTGGCCTGCTCCACGTAATCCATCTGCATTTGAGCGATGGAAGGGAACGGCAGGCTCAGGCTGCCAAGCGACTTGAGCGACTGGGCCGCCATCTCGCCAAAAGCCTTGGCAGCCGCTTCGCTGTCAATGTGCGGGGCGGCACCATGCGAGGGGCTGGATTTGGTGTTCAAGGGTGTGTTCCTTCTGGAGTCGCGCTCGATGGCGTGTCGTCTTGTGGGGGTGCGGCACCGGATGGCGGCCAGACCGCCTCACTGGCTCAGGCCGGAGAATACAGACTGATGGTTTCTCAACTCTGACAGGCAGCACGATGTACCTGGTGGCGATTGCGTGGATGTATGTGGTCGTGATGATGGCCATCGTGGAGGCCGGCAGCCCGAATGGCACGGTGATCGGCGCGGTGTTCACCTTCTTGCTGTACGGCGCGCTGCCCTTGAGCATCGTTCTGTATCTGCTGCGAAGCCCGGCTCGAAAACGCGCCCGACTCAACGCCGAGGCGCTTGCCACGCCCGCACCTTCAGCCTCGCAGCCAGATGGCGGCGACCATGCGCCCGGTGATGCGATCGCGGCGGAACGAAAAGAAGCGTGACGCGTCCTCCACGGTGCACCAGGTGCCCCCGCTGATCGAAACCACGCCCGCAGCGCCCAGGCGGTCGCGTGCGAGCAGGGGCAGATCGGCCAGCCACTTGCCGTTGCCAAGCGGAGCAAACCGAGGGGTCTGAAGCACGTTGGCCGAGCCGGGTCCAGCGTCCTGATCGTGGCCGAAAGCGCTGCGCACATCGTCACCCACCTCGAAATGCCGCGGCCCGATGCACGGGCCCAACCAGACCTCGACCGCCGACGGGGCGCATCCGGCGGCCTCGCACAGAGCAGCCAGCGTCGCCTCGAGCACCCCTGCCGCCAGCCCGCGCCAGCCCGCATGTGCGGCCGCCACGCCGCCCGGCGCGGCCATCAGCACCGGCAGGCAATCGGCCACCTGAATCGCGCAGGCGACGCCGCGCACGGTGGTGAGGCTCGCGTCGGCGTTGGCGAGCGGCGCGTCACCAATCGCATCGCACTGACTCAATCGCACCACACGGCAGCCATGAACCTGGTTGAGGTAGACGGGCGGCACACCGATCGCACCCGCCAGCAGTGTCTGGTTGCGCGCCACCGCTGAGGGCTCGTCTCCGAGGCCGTCACGCACGTTCATGCTGTCGAACGGCACGGCGCTGAACCCGCCACGACGGATGGTCATCACCGCATCGACACCGGGCACGCTGAAGGCAGGCCGCAGCCAATCGGGGTGGAAATCGCTCATGCTGAGGAGGCGGGAGAAAGGCCGGCGATGATGCCACGCAGCCCCCGTGACACCGGCCTTGGCGGGCGGTGGCGCCGCTACACTGAGACGCATGCATCCCACGCGCTCCTATCGGCATTGCCGCTCCTGTGGCGGAGCCACCGAGTACATGGTTCCGGCCGACGACAACCGCCACCGCGCGGTGTGTTCGCTGTGCGCCACGGTGCACTACGAAAACCCACTGAACGTGGTCGGCACGGTGCCGGTGTGGGGCGATCAGGTGCTGCTGTGCCGGCGCAACATCGAACCGCGGCATGGCTTTTGGACGCTGCCGGCGGGCTTCATGGAAATGGGCGAAACCCTGGCCGAGGGGGCGATTCGCGAAACGATTGAAGAGGCCGGCGCCAACTTCGAGTTGAAGTCGCTGTTCAGCCTGCTCAACGTGGTGCGCGCCGGTCAGGTGCATGTGTTCTACATCGCCGAGTTGACCGACACACGGTTCGCGCCGGGGCCTGAGACCATCGAAGCGCAGCTGTTCCATGAGCACGAAGTGCCTTGGAATGATCTGGCCTTCCGCACGGTCCACGAAACGCTCAAACGCTATTTCGACGATCGCCGCAAGGGTCAACTCGGCTTCCACTGTGCCGATATCGAGTGATCCGTCACTCGGCCAGGCACCTGAACACGTTGGTGCGCCGACCGAGTTGAGCCCGTCGCAAAGCGACGCCCCACCCGCCAACGGCATGTTGCAACGTCTTCGTGAAGACCTGATTCATCCTGACCCGCTGCTCGACTGCCTGGTCGAGATCTGCCGTCTGCATGGCCACGCGACCACGCGGGCGGCGCTTTCGGCCGGTTTGCCCATCGGCACCGCCACCCGGGGCTGCCTGCCGCTTGATCTGGCCGAGCGGGCTGCTGCGCGCGCCGGCATGGTCGCCCGCTTGCAACGGCTCGCGCTGTCCGACGTGGACGCCGCCACCTTGCCGGTGATCCTGATCCTGCACGATAACCAGGCCTGCGTGCTGATCGGCTGGGATGGCGATACCGCTCGTGTGCTGCTGCCCGAAACCGCGCAGGGGCAAGTGCTGCTGGCGCGCGCCGATCTCGAGGCACGCTACAGCGGACTGGTGCTGTTCGTGCGGCCGCACTTTCGCTTCGGCGGCGCAGGGCCTGGCGCCGCACGTGCCGATGTGGCGCCTGGACACTGGTTCTGGAGCGCCCTGCTTGCCCAGCGCTTCGTCTACCGCGATGTGCTGTGGGCGGCGCTGCTGATCAACCTTTTTGCTCTGGTTTTCCCGATGTTCTCGATGAACGTCTACGACCGCGTGGTGCCCAACCACGCCATCGAGACGTTGTGGGCGCTGGCAATCGGTGTGCTGCTGGTGCTGGGCGCCGACCTGTTCATGCGCTTGCTGCGCAGCCACTTCGTGGATGAAGCCAGCGCGCGGGTCGACGTGGCGCTGTCGGCCACCCTGATGGAAAAGGTGCTGGGCTTGCGTCTTGAGCACCGCCCCGAATCGGTCGGCTCGTTCGCACAGAACCTGCGCGGCTTCGAGCAGGTGCGCGACTTCATTGCCTCAAGCACGGTGGCCGCGCTGATCGACCTGCCCTTTGCGCTTTTGTTCATCGGCGTGCTGGGTTGGATCTCGCCGTGGCTGGTGGTGCCGGTCGTGCTGGCGTTCGTGATCATCGTGGTGATGGGCTATTTGCTGCAGCACCGGCTGCACGCGCTGGCCGAAACCACCTACAAGACCAGCGCGCAGCGCAACGCGATCCTGATCGAGAGCCTGTCGGCCATCGAAACCATCAAGTCGCAAGGTGCCGAGAGCGTGATCCAGTCAAAGTGGGAGCGCGCCAACCTGTTTCTGGCCAGCACCAACGTGAAGATGCGCGCGCTGTCGTCCGGGGCGATGTACGCCACCAGCACGCTCACGCAGCTGGTGTCGGTGGCCATGATCCTGATCGGCGTGTACCTGATCACCAAGGGCGAGCTGACCATGGGCGCGCTGATTGCCGCAAACATGCTGTCGGGCCGTGCGCTGGCGCCTGCCGGTCAGATCGTGGGTCTGCTCATGCAGTACCAGGGGGCGCGCACCGCGCTCGATTCGCTCAACAAGATCATGAGCCAGCCGGTCGAGCGCCCGGCCCATGAGGTTTTCATCCACCGCCCGCAGCTGCGCGGCGACATCGAGTTTCGCAACGTGCGATTTGCCTACCCGGGCCGCACCGATTCGGCCCTGGACGGCATCAGCTTCAAGATCAGCGCCGGCGAGCGCGTGGCCCTGATCGGGCGCGTCGGGTCGGGCAAGAGCACGATCCAGCGGCTCATGATGGGCCTGTACCAACCCACCGAAGGCGCGGTGCTGATCGACGGTATCGACATCCGGCAGATCGATCCGGCCGATGTGCGGCGCAACCTGGGATGCGTGTCGCAGGACGTGACCCTGTTCCAGGGTTCGCTGCGCGAAAACATCACCTTCGGCCTGCCTTACGCCGACGACTCCGCCGTGGTGGCGGCGGCTGAAGTGGCCGGCCTGACCGAATTCATCAACCGCCATCCGCGCGGGTTTGACATGCCGGTGGGCGAACGTGGCGAGTCGCTGTCGGGCGGACAGCGTCAGGGCGTGGGCCTGGCGCGCGCGGTGCTGCACAACGCGCCACTGCTGCTGCTCGACGAACCCACCAGCGCGATGGACTTTTCCACCGAATCGCAGATCACCACACGCGTGACCGCCTTTGCGGCGGACAAGACCGTGGTGCTGGTAACGCACCGCACCTCGATGCTGGCGATGGCCACACGGGTGATCGTCATCGACGGCGGCAAGGTGATGGCCGATGGCCCGCGCGAACGCATCATGGAAGCGCTCGCCAGCGGGCGCATCGCGAGGGCCGCATGAAGTCCCTCATCGAAAAGCTCCTTGCGCGTGTCGGCCGGATCGAGGCCCCAGACAACGCCGCCGGCTTTGGCGGGTTCGAGCAGCAGGCTGACGTGGTGATGTCACGTGCGCTCACCCAGCGCGCTCAACTCATCGTGCGAGCCGCGCTGGTGGTCACGCTGGTGCTGGTGCTGTGGGCGTGCTTCGCGCAAATCGAAGAAGTCACCCGTGGCGACGGCCGGGTGATCCCCTCGAAGCAGTTGCAGGTGGTGCAGTCGCTGGATGGCGGGGTGGTGTCGGAGATCCTGGTGTCAGAAGGTCAGGTGGTCGAAGCCGGCCAATTGCTGCTCAAGATCGATGAGACGCGGGCCACCTCGGGCGTTCGCGAAAGCGCCGCGCAGGGCTTCTCGCTGCGGGCGCGTCAGGCACGTCTGCGTGCGCTGGCCGAGGGTGCGCCCTTCCAGCCGCCCGCCAGCACCAACCCCGAGGAGGCTCGCATCCTCGGCGAAGAGCGCATGCTGTACGAAACCCGCCGCTCCGAGCTCGGCACGATGATTGCCATCAACCAGCAGCAGTTGCAGCAAAGAGAGCAGGAACTGGCCGAAATGCGCTCGCGCAAGTCGGCTGCCGAACGCGGGTTGGATCTGGGTCAGCAGGAGCTGGCCAAGACTCGGCCGTTGCTGGCCGGCGGTGCGGTGTCTGAGGTCGACATCCTGCGGCTGGAGCGCGAGGTGTCGCGCAGCCGCGGTGACATTGAACAGGCCACCGCCCAGATCGCCCGCGTGCAGGCGTCGATCGGCGAGGCCCAGCGAAAGATTCAGGAAACCGAACTGGCGTTTCGCAATGAAGCGCGCCGCGACATGGCCGAGGTGATGGGCAAGCTCAACGCGCTCAATGAAGGCGCGGTGGCACTGGCCGACAAGGTCGACAAGTCGCAAGTCAGAAGCCCGGTGCGCGGCCGTGTGCAGCGGCTGCTGGCCAACACCGTGGGTGGCGTCGTGCAGCCGGGCAAGGACATCGTCGAGGTGGTGCCGCTCGACGACCAACTGATACTGGAAGCCAAGGTGCAGCCGCGCGACATCGCCTTCATCCACCCCAACCAGGATGCGACCGTCAAGTTCACGGCCTATGACTTCTCCATCTACGGTGGTCTGGCCGCCAAGGTGGAGAACATCAGCCCAGACACCGTGGTCGATGAAAAGGGCAATGCCTTTTATCTGGTGCGGGTGCGCACCACGCAAGCCAGCTTCAGCGACAAACTGCCAGTCATCCCCGGCATGACCGCCGAAGTCGACATCCTGACCGGGCACAAGTCCGTCATGTCGTACCTGCTCAAGCCAGTGCTCAAGGCCCGCGCCTACGCGCTTCGCGAACGTTGAGGCGCCCGCGGGCCCTGCGAAGACGCCTACCCGGCAAGACCGACCGGCCTCCTTATTTGCTCGAATCGTCGATTACCGGTGACCTTCTTCACGAAATCCACCCTGAATCGATGCGCTAACGCACAGGGCATATGACTATGCTCGTGCGTCCTTTGCTGAATCCCCGTCGTTGCCACGCTGACGTGTCGCGGCCCAACCAGGCGTACTGACCATGCCCACCATCACCCACACCCCGCTCGGAAAAGTCTCAGCCATCTGGGGCAGCGCGCTCATCAGGGACGCCAACGGGAAGATGCGCGTCCTCAAGGTGGACGACGAGGTGAAAAACGGTGACGTGATCCTCACCACGCAGGGTGGCTTCGTGCGCATCAGCGAGATCGAGCCAGCGGTCGCTGCCGTGACGCCAAAACCAGCCCCCGGCACCGACGTCGACCGGGTGATCGCCGGGTTGAACGACGGTGACCTCGACATCGCCCCGGGCGCCGGCCTGCGCGGGGGCGATGGGGGCGAGTTCCTTCCAGGGCTGCGAGTCGATCGCATTTCAGAATCGGTGACGCCAGGGCTGCGCATCGGATCGGAGCAGGAGCGGGCACGTCCTGGCGAAGAGGTCCACTCCGCCCAGTTCACCATCACGCCCCTCAGCAGCACGCCGCCTGTTCCAAGCAACGTGGCACCGGTGGCCGACACCGGCGATGTCACCGGCGACGAGGATGCGACGCTTCCTGTCCCACTGCGCGGCTCAGACAGCGACGGCAGCGTGGTGAGCGTGACTGTCACCTCAATCCCCCCGGGCGGCACCTTGCTGCTGGCCGATGGCTCGACCCGGGTGCTGCCAGGACAGACATTGACGCCGCAGCAAGCCGAGGGCCTGCTGTTCAAACCTGCAGCCGATTTCAACGGCAAGACCGGCATCACCTTCTTCGTGACAGACAACGAGGGGCTGGCATCAGAGCCGGCGACCGTCACGATCAACGTGACCCCGGTCAACGATCCCCCCACGGCAGTCGACGACACCAACTCCACCGCCCACAACACGCCTGTCACCACCAACGTGCTGGTCAACGACACCGACCCCGACGGCGGAACACTCAGCGTCACCAGCGCAGTGGTAACCGACCCCGCCCAAGGCAGCGTCGTCGTCAACCCCGATGGCTCGCTGACATTTACCCCGGCTGACGGATTCTCCGGCACGGCTTCCATCACCTATTCGATCAGCGATGGGCGCGGCGGCACCGACTCGGCAACCCTGGTCGTGTCCGTGGCAGCAGCGCCACCTGTCGAGCCGCCACCTCCTCCACCTCCGCCTGTCGAGCCGCCTCCACCACCACCGGTGGAGCCGCCTCCGCCACCGCCTGTCGAGCCACCTCCTCCTCCACCGGTGGAGCCGCCTCCGCCGCCACCGGTGGAGCCACCTCCGCCGCCGCCTGTCGAGCCACCTCCACCCCCACCGGTGGAGCCGCCTCCGCCCCCACCGGTGGAGCCGCCTCCGCCGCCGCCTGTCGAGCCACCTCCACCCCCACCGGTGGAGCCGC
>CANGBT010000093.1 GCA_947452135.1 Burkholderiales bacterium | reverse complement strand
GCGCGTGGTCGAGTGCGACGGCGAAGAACACGAAGCCGAGCGCGCCGTGGCCAGCATCCAGGCCCTGCGCGGCGCGGGCGGCAGCGTGGTCGAGTTCAAGGACTTCGCCATCCTCTACCGCGCCAATCATCAGGCCCGCGTGTTCGAAAAGGCGCTGCGCCGCGCCAACCTGCCCTACAAGGTCTCAGGTGGCCAGAGCTTTTTCGACCGCGCCGAAATCCGCGACCTGTGCGCCTGGCTGCGCTTGCTGGTCAACAACGACGACGACCCGGCGTTCTTGCGCGCGGTGAGCACGCCCAAGCGCGGCATCGGCACGCAAACGCTGTCGAGCCTGGGCGAATTTGCCGGCCGCTGGAAGACCAGCCTGTACGAGGCGCTGTTTGCCGAATCGCTGGGCACCGCGGTGCCGGCGCGCGCCATCGGATCGCTGCATGAGTTCGGCCGCTACGTGAACGACCTCGAATACCGCGCGCGCCACACCACCGGGTCCGAAGATGCCAAGGCGCTGCTCATGGGCTGGCTCAAGGACATCGGCTACGAGCAGCACCTGCACGACGGCGAAGACAGCGAAAAGCTCGCTGCCGCGCGCTGGAGCAACGTGCTCGACTTCGTCGATTGGATCGCCAAGCGCTGCGGTGGCGAGATCGAAAACGACGGCGGGATGACGGTCGAGACCGAGAAGAAAAGTGTGCTCGACGTGGCGCAGACCATCTCGGTGATCATCAGCCTGGCCGAGCGTGGCGACGATCAGAACGTGATCACGCTGAGCACGCTGCACGCCGCCAAGGGCCTGGAGTGGCCGAACGTCACGCTGGCCGGCATCAACGAAGGCCTGCTGCCGTTTCGCTCGGACGACGAAGACATGACGCCCGAGCGCCTGGAAGAAGAACGCCGCCTCATGTACGTGGGCATCACCCGCGCGCGAACCACGTTGCTGGTGAGCACCCTGCGCCGCCGCAAGAAGGGCCGCGACACCATCCAGGGCGTGCCCAGCCGCTTCATCAAGGAGATGAAGCTGCACGAGGTGCAAGCGAAGGTCGACCCGATGGAAAAGCTCAAGGCCCTGCGAGCCGCTGCGGCTGAGCGGGCGGCGCAAGCGGCGGGGGTGGGCAAGGCTTAGCCCAGGGCCGGGTCGGACTGCGGCCCTTAATTCGCCAGCACCGCCGCCATCGCCACCGCGGTTGCCTCGACGTTCGAGGAGTTCAACCCGGCCACGCACATGCGGCCGGAGCGCACGAGGTACACCGCGTGTTCTTCGCGCAGGCGGTCGACCTGTTCGGGGGTGAGGCCGGTGTAGCTGAACATGCCGCGCTGGTTGATGAAGCAGTCGAAGTTGCGATCGGGCAGCTTGGCGCTGAGCACCGCGTGCAGGCGCTGTCGCATGGACAGGATGCGCTCGCGCATGGTGTCGAGCTCGGCGGCCCATTGCGCGCGCAGGGCCGGTGTTTGCAGCACTCGCGAGACGATCTGGCCACCGTGGGTGGGCGGGCTGCTGTAGTTCTTGCGCACCGTGGCGCGAAGCTGGCCGAGCACCCGTTCGGCCTGGGCGGCGTCGGGGCACACCACGCTGAGCGCACCACAGCGCTCGCCGTACAGCGAGAAGCTCTTCGAGAACGAACTCGCGCAAAAGAACGTGATGCCGGCATCGGCCAGCGCACGGATGGCATGGGCGTCTTCTTCGATGCCGTCGCCAAAGCCCTGGTAGGCGATGTCGACATAGGGCAGCAATTGCCGCTCGCGGATCACCGGGATCAGCTCGTCCCACTGCGCCGCGCTCAGGTCGACGCCGGTCGGGTTGTGGCAGCACGCGTGCAGCAGCACGATGCTGAGCGCGGGCAACGTTTTGACAGCGGCCAGCATCTCGTCGAATTTCAGGCCACCTGTGGCGCCGTCGTAGTACGGGTAGGTGTTGACCTGAAAACCGGCGCCTTCGAACATGGCGCGGTGGTTGTCCCAGGTCGGGTCGCTGACCCACACCTGCGACTGCGGGAAGTAGCGCTTGAGGAAGTCGCCGCCCACCTTCAGCCCTCCGGAGCCACCTATCGTCTGCACGGTGGCAATGCGTCCGCTGGTCACGGCCTGGTGCGCGGGTCCGAACAGCAGGTGTTGCACAGCCAGCCTGTAGTTGGCCGCGCCCTCCATCGGTTGGTAGGGCCGTGCGCCGATGCCTTGCAGCATGGCGGCCTCGGCCTCGCGCACCGCGCCCATCACCGGCAGGCGGCCGGCATCGTCGAAGTAGATGCCGATCGACAGGTTGATCTTGTGCGCGCGCGCATCGCGGCCAAAGGCCTCGTTGAGCGTCAGGATGGGGTCGCCGGCGTAGACGTCGATGTGTTCAAACATGGGTCAGGCGGACAGGGCCGCTTCGATGTCGGCCTTCAGCGAGGCCGGGGTGTCGTTGGGTGCGTAGCGCTTGAGGGTCTGCCCGTCGCGGCCGACCAGAAACTTGGTGAAGTTCCACTTGATGCCTTCGGTGCCCAAGATGCCGGGCGCGCTGGTCTTGAGCCATTTCCAAAGCGGGTGGGCATCGGTGCCGTTAACTTCAACCTTGCTCATCATCGGAAAGCTCACGTGGTACTTGCTGCGGCAAAAAGTACCGATCTCGATGTCGCTGCCGGGATCTTGCGAGCCGAACTGGTTGCACGGAAAGCCGATCACCGTCAGGCCGCGTTCGCCGTAGGTTTGCCACAGCTCCTCAAGCCCGGCGAATTGCGGCGTGAAGCCGCAAGCGCTGGCGGTGTTGACGATCAGCAGCACGCAGCCACGTTGAGCCGTGAAGGGGAAGGCCGAGCCGTCGATCGCGGTGGCCTCGAAGTCGAAGGCGCTGGTGGCGGGGGTGTTCATGGGAACTCCTTGGGAGGGGCAACATGCGCTTGCAGACAGTCGCAAAGCGCACGCCGATCGTATCCCCGTGGCCTCAGGGCACCACCCGCCACCGGCTGAAATCGCGTTGCTTGGCGCGGGTATTCAGATCGGGCGTTCGCGCGCCGCCCACACCGCCGCCAGCACGATCAGTCCACCGCCGACCAGCAATGGCGCGGTGATGCGCCCGGCGCCCATCCAGGTCGACGAGATGGCGGCAAACAGCACTTCGCTGAGCATCAGCACCGAGGTCACCTGCGCCGGCAGGTGGGTGGCGCCGATCTGCAGCGCGACGTTGGTGCACAGAAACAGCGCCACCATCGCGCCCACCAGCGCCCATACCCAAGCGGGCACGGTGCTCACGCCACCCGCCAGCGGCCACGGCACCTGGCCTTGAGCGCTGAGCAGCGCACCGACCAGCGCCGACACGACCGCACCGCCCACAAACATCGCCAGCACGCGGCTTTCCTGTGACCGCCGCGCCTGGTGCTTGAGCAGCACGTTGTTGAGCGCCAGCCCGATGCCGCCCAGCACACCCAGCCATTCGGCGAGCGAACTCGGCAGCGGCAACACAGTCCAGCCGACGTCTTCTGCGGGTTGCAGCACGATGGCTGCACCGGCCAGCGCCAGCGCCACGCGGGCCACGGCGGCCCGGCTCATGGGCTCTTTGAGCAACCAGCGAGCCAGCAGCGCCGACCACAGCGGCATCAGGTAGAACAACAGCACGACCCTGACCACATCACCGATCACGCAGGCCCAGTTGAAGGCGGCGTTCGTGACGCCCGCGGCCAGTGCCAGCACCCAAAGCGTGCGGTGGCTCATCAACTGGCGCAGCGAGTCCGGGCGAAAGGCGACGATCACCACCACCGCAGGCGCGTAGATCAGCACCGTGGCCCACAGCGGGTGCAGGCCTTGCGCTTGAAGCTGCCGAAACGGCCACCACGACAGCCCCCACACCAATCCGTTGAAGACCAGCGCCAGCGCAGCCCAGCCCGGGGCGACGGGAGCCAAGGGGTTCAGTGCGGATCGCTGCGCGCCAGCGCCAGCAGGTGATCGACTTCCACCTTGTGATGCACGCAGTTGGTCTGGTGCCAGCGGCGGATCAGCCACATCATGCCGGTCACCAGCACACCGAAGATGGCCATGGCCGCGAAAGCCGACAAGCCGAGTTTGGTCATGCCGGCGTAGAGCCCACCCAGCCCGAGGATGGCGCCTTGCTCGTTGAAGTTTTGCACCGCGATCGAGCGACCCGCGCCCATCAGGTTGTGCCCACGGTGTTGCAGCAGCGCGTTCATGGGCACCACCATGAAACCACCCAACCCGCCCAGCAGGACCAGCAGTGGTGCGGCCACCCATACGTGGGTGGTGACTGTCACGCAAATCACCAGTAGACCCATGGCGATGCCCAGAGGAATCACGGTGGTGGCCTGGTCGAGCCGCATGCGCATCGAGGCCGCCACGGCACCCGCGGCCGTGCCGATCGCCACCACGCCCACCAGCGCCGAGGCACGTGTCGTGTCGTAGCTCAGGGCCACGGCGGCCCAAGCCAGCACGATGTAGCGAAGGTTTCCCGACACGCCCCAGAACAGCGTGGTGGTTGCGAGCGAGATCTGGCCGAGCTTGTCAGACCACAACCGCCGGTTACAGCGACGAAAGTCGACGATCAGCCCGATCACGCTGTGCGCGATGGGCTGCAGCGGCGCTTCGGTGCGCGGGATGCGCAGGTTGAACGCCGCGGCCAGCATGTACAGCAGCACCATGGCCGCGATCGCAGCCTCGGCCGGGGTGTCGATGCCGAGATCGATCAAGGGCAGGTCGAGTGCCAGCAGGTGAGACGACACCATCGGCCCCACGAGTTGCCCGCCCAGCATCACGCCCAGGATGATCGACAGGATGGTCAGGCCCTCGATCCAGCCGTTGGCCTGCACGAGTTGCGAGTTCGGCAGCAGCTCGGTGAGGATGCCGTACTTGGCCGGCGAGTAGGCCGCTGCCCCCAGACCGACGATGGCGTAGGACATCAAAGGGTGACTGCCAAACAGCATCATCAGGCAGCCTGTCACCTTGATGAGGTTCGAGAAGAACATCACCTGACCCTTGGGCCGGGCATCGGCGATCGCCCCCACGAACGGGGCCAGCATCACGAAAAACAGAGCGAACATTGGCACCAAGGCGGCACGCTGCCACTCGGGCTGGCCCGACGTCTTGAGCAGCTCGACGGCCGCCACGAACAGCGCGTTATCAGCCAGCGAGCTGAAAAACTGCGCGGCCATGATGGTGTAGAAACCTTTTTTCATTCGCTCGTGGGGCACGGCTGTCCGGGTCGACGTGACCCAGCCGTGGAGCCAACGGGTCTCCCTGCGGCGCGGGTTATAGCACGCGGGTATTTGGAGCACAGCGCGCTGCAGGTGGCTTTGACAGTGCTTTGGGACGGTGCCGGCAGGTGCCTGCGGCAAAATGATTTTTTGTGCTTCGACCTTTGGCCCGCACGGGCTGTTTGCCAGCGAACCCTCTCCCCATGCCGCGTCCCATCGAAGCCCTGATCCACACCGACGCGTTGGCCCACAACCTGCGCCGAGCCCGGGCGCACGCGCCAGACGCGAAGTTGTGGGCGGTGGTCAAGGCGAACGCCTATGGCCACGGCATCGAGCGCGCCTACGCCGGCTTGCAAGGCGCCGACGGCTTCGCGCTGCTCGACCTTGACGAAGCGCAGCGGGTGCGCGAATTGGGCTGGCGCGGCCCGATCCTGCTGCTCGAAGGCTGCTTCGAGCCGCGCGACCTCGAACTGTGTTCGCGGCTGCATTTGTGGCACACAGTGCACCGCGAGTCGCAGATCGACTGGTTGGCTGCGCACAAGACGCAGCAGCCGCACCAGGTGTTCCTGAAGATGAACAGTGGCATGAACCGGCTGGGCTTCACGCCGGCGGCGTACCGCTCGGCCTGGCTGCGCTTGAGCGGATTGACGCAGGTCGAAAGCATCACGCTGATGACCCACTTTGCCGATGCCGACCTGCGCGCCGACGCCGGCGTGCCGGGTGCGCCGCGCGGCATCGACCGTCAGATGGCGGTGTTCGACGCTGCCACCGAGGGCTTGTCGGGTGAGCGTTCGGTGTCCAACAGCGCGGCGGCCTTGCGCTACGCGCCACACGACAGCGGCGCGCGCGCCGATTGGGTGCGCCCCGGCGTGGCGCTCTATGGCTCGTCGCCTGACTTTCCCACCCGCGGCATTGCCGACTGGGATTTGCAGCCAGCGATGTCGCTGCGCAGCAAGTTGATCGCCACGCAGGAATTGCAGCCGGGCGACACCGTGGGCTACGGCAGCCGCTTCGTGGCCGAGCAGCCGATGCGCATCGGCGTGGTGGCGTGCGGCTATGCCGACGGCTATCCCCGATCGGCGCCCAACGGAACGCCGGTGCTGGTTGATGGCGTGCGTTGCGGCCTGGTCGGGCGGGTGTCGATGGACACACTGGCGGTCGACCTCACGCCGGTGAGTGCCGCGCGCCCTGGCAGCGAGGTCACCCTGTGGGGGCGCTCGTCGCGCCGCGCCGTGCTGTCCATCGATGAGGTGGCGCAGCCCGCCGGCACCGTGGGTTACGAGCTGATGTGCGCGCTGTCGGCGCGCGTACCCACCGTGTCGATCGGCTGAACGGGACGTGGCGATGACCACCCCGCGGCACACGGTGCTCGAGAGCGAGGTCGAATTCACCGCCATCCGCGCGCAGGGTGCCGGCGGGCAAAACGTCAACAAGGTCTCGAGCGCGGTTCACCTGCGCTTCGATGTGCCGGCCTCGTCGCTGCCTGACGACGTGAAGCAGCGGCTGCTCGCCTTGAGCGACCAGCGCATCACCGACGAGGGCGTGGTGGTGATCAAGGCTCAGACCTCGCGCAGCCAGGAAGCCAACCGTGCCGATGCGCTGGCGCGTCTGCAGGAGCTCGTCGACAGCGTGGCCACGCCACCGCGCGTGCGCCGTGCCACCAAACCCACCTTCGGGTCCAAACAACGCCGGCTCGAGGGCAAGAGTCAGCGCTCGCAGGTCAAGGCCGCACGCGGCAAGGTCAACGAATGAGCAAAGTCAAATCGATCTACACCTGCTCGGATTGCGGAGGCACGAGCCCCAAGTGGCTGGGCAAATGCCCATCATGCGAGGCTTGGAACACGCTGGTCGAGTCGGTCGCCGAAGCGGCGGGCCCCAAGCACCGCTACCAGGCGCTGGCCGGCGCGCTGCCGGTGGCCACGCTGGCCGATATCGAGGCCTCGGACGTCGATCGTCAACCCACCGGCATCGACGAACTCGACCGCGTGCTCGGCGGCGGCATCGTGGCCGGTGGCGTGGTGCTGATCGGTGGCGATCCGGGCATCGGCAAGTCAACGTTGCTGCTGCAAGCGCTCGATGCGCTGTCACGCAATGTGCGCACGCTCTACGTCAGCGGCGAGGAGTCGGGCGCGCAAGTGGCGCTGCGCTCGCGCCGTCTAGGGCTCGGTGAGGCGACCGGCGGCTCGCAGGTGCGCGTGATCGCCGAGATCCAGCTTGAGAAGATCGCCGCCACGATCGCCGCCGAGCAGCCTGCGGTGTGCGTCATCGACTCGATCCAGACCGTCTACAGCGACGCGCTCACCTCGGCGCCAGGCTCGGTGGCACAGGTGCGCGAATGTGCGGCGCAGCTCACCCGCATCGCCAAGTCAAGCGGCACCACCATCGTGCTGGTCGGCCACGTGACCAAGGAAGGCGCGCTTGCCGGGCCGCGCGTGCTCGAGCACATCGTCGACACGGTGCTGTACTTTGAAGGTGACACGCACAGCAGCTTTCGCCTCGTGCGTGCCATCAAGAACCGCTTTGGCGCCGTCAATGAGATCGGCGTGTTCGCCATGACCGAGCGCGGTCTCAAGGGGGTCGCCAACCCGAGCGCAATCTTCCTGTCGACGCACGGCGATCCGGTGGCCGGCTCGTGCGTGCTGGTCACGCTCGAAGGCACGCGGCCGTTGCTGGTCGAAATTCAGGCGCTGGTCGACAGCGGCGGGCCCAGCCCACGGCGCCTGAGCGTGGGTCTCGACCGCGATCGGCTCGCCATGATGTTGGCGGTGCTGCACCGCCATGCCGGCATCGCGTGCTCCGATCAGGACGTTTTCGTCAATGCGGTGGGCGGCGTGCGCATCGCCGAGCCAGCGGCGGACTTGGCGGTGATGCTGGCGATCCAGAGCAGCTTGCGCGGCAAGCCGCTGCCGCGCGGCTTCATCGCCTTTGGCGAGGTGGGCCTGGCCGGTGAGGTGCGCCCCGCACCGCGTGGCCAGGAGCGCCTGAAAGAAGCCGCCAAGCTTGGCTTCAGCATCGCCGTCGTGCCCAAGGCCAACGCGCCCAAGAAACCGATCGAGGGCCTGACGATCCATGCGGTGGAACGCATCGAGCAGGCCATCGACGTCGTTCGAGGTCTCTGAGAAGCAAAAACCCCGCCGAGGCGGGGTTTTTCTGGGCACAACGGCGGGTGATCAGCGGGCCTTGCGCCGACGTGCCACGAAGCCCACGGCACCCAAGCCGGCGAGCATCAGCGCGTAGGTTTCGGGTTCCGGGATAGGCGAGCAGTGCTCGCCGCCGTCGTCATGCTCGTGCTCGTCCTTTGGGTCAAAAGGGTGCTCGACGGGGCCCCTGTCATCGTTGCAGGCTTCCTCGAAGGTCTTGCCCTCATCGTGCTCGCTCTCGTCAGATTTGGGCTCTTCGGACTTCTGGTCTGGTGATTCGCTCTTCGGTGTGTCTTCCTTTTTCCCGACTTTTTCACTGTCGTCGGACTTGGGGGTTGACTTTTGTTCGAATGACTCGCGGTCATTCTTGTCGCTCTTGTCATCAGACTTTGAGCCGTTCGATTTTTGTTCCGTAGGCTCTTCTTTTGAGGCCTTGGCATGCGCGACGCCTGCGCCCATCAAGGCGAAGCATGCGGCGAGGGCGGCGACGATGACGCGGATTTCAGTTGATTTCATGAGAGCCCCAAAGAAATTGGTTGGTCACGACTGACCGGAGGACCAGTGTGTCCGCGGAGCTGGGCAAGAGGAATCCCCTGACCGGGGGGAGGGAGGTGCGATAGGGGGACATTTCTCACGAACAGTCCCCCTATCGTCTCGCGGGGACACTCGTGCCGAGTCGCTTGCGGACGTTTTTGGGCTCCAACCAGAAATGAAAAACCCCGCCGAAGCGGGGTGGGTCGAGGTGCAAGGGCGGGGATCAGGAGGCCTTGCGCCGACGTGCCACGAAGCCCACGGCGCCTAGGCCGGCGATCATCAGCGCGTAGGTTTCGGGTTCGGGGATTGGCGCCACATTGCTGCCGATGGGGAACGTGGCGTTATTGCCGCCAACTGAGGGGCCATAGACGTCGGCTGTGAAGTAGTAGCCCTTGCCGTTGTCGTTAAAACTGCCTTCCGTGATGTGCACACGGTCCACGTCGAAGCTCATCTCGTCGTTGGGGTTGAGCGAGTTGTTGCCTCCCTTGCACCCCGTGACGGTCACAGTGCCCCTGACCTTCACCTGTTCACGGCACGCGATGCCGTACTCGAAAAATCCGAATCCACCGGTCTGCGTGCTGCCCGGCACCAGGGAATAACCCACCGTTGGGTTCGTGATGGACACCGTCGCGTCTGGCAGGTTCGGTCGGTTAAGGTTGAAACCGAAGACCTCATGCCTGCCTGTGTCGACGAAGTTGTAACCATCGGCCAGCACCACATGGACGTTGACGGTGTCAGAGTCAACCTGTTGAAGCGAGACGGTACCGTAGGTCAGCCCAGATGGGACATTGAGGGAGAACACGGTCAGCGCCGAGGCGGGCAGGGCAGCGCAGACCAGCGCTGTCGCGGCAAAAGCACGACGAAGAATTTTCGATGTGGGCATGAGATGGCTCCGGCTAAATCTGAACATGTGGCCAGTCTGACTGCCACCCGCCGGGGCATCTACCCCCCTGAATCGGGGGTTTTTGGAGTGGATTCGCTGTTTTCGCCATGCAGCGTGACTTTGGTCACACTGGGTGGCGAGGCCTTTGCGTGAGGGGCTGGTGGCATTGCCTTGGCGCTCACGTGGAGTTCCAGCCGAGCACACCTAAAATCCGCCATCTTTTTGCATTGAGAGACTTTCATGTCGATGTCCGACCGTGACGGCAAGATCTGGATGGACGGCGAGCTGGTGGAGTGGCGTGACGCCAAGATCCACGTGCTCTCGCACACGTTGCACTACGGCTGCGGGGCCTTCGAGGGCGTGCGGGCGTACAACACGGCGCAGGGCCCTGCGATCTTCCGTTTGCGCGAGCACACCGAGCGTCTGTTCAACAGCGCCAAGATCTTGCGCATGAAGATTCCGTTCTCATTCGAGCAGGTCTTCGAAGCACAGCGCACCGTGGTGCGCGAAAACAAGCTGGCCAGCGGCTACATCCGTCCGCTCGTTTGGATCGGCGACAAAAAGCTCGGCGTCAGCCCCAAGGGCAACACGATTCACCTGATGGTGGCCGCCTGGACCTGGGGTGCCTACCTCGGCGAGGAAGGTCTCAAGCGCGGCATCCGCGTCAAGACCAGCAGCTACACGCGCCACCACGTCAACATCACGATGACGCAGGCCAAGGCGGTGAGCAACTACACCAACTCGATCCTCGCCAACATGGAAGCCACCGACGATGGTTACGACGAGGCCATGCTGC
>CANGBT010000092.1 GCA_947452135.1 Burkholderiales bacterium | reverse complement strand
GACGGCACCGTGCAGCAAGTGGCGGTGCACACCGACGGCGGCGTGGTCACGCCCGCGCAGGTGCTGATGGTGATCGTGCCGCGCGATGCGCAAGTCACCGCCGAAGTCGTGATCGACAACAAGGACATCGGCTTCGTCAACGCCGGCCAACCCGCCGTCATCAAGCTCGAGACCTTTGCGTACACACGCTACGGCACGGTAGCCGCCACCGTCAGCCGCGTGAGTGCCGATGCGGTGAACGACGACAAGCGCGGCGCCATCTTTCCGGCGGTTCTCGCGCTGCAGCAGACCCACCTCGACGTCGACGGCAAGCGCATTGGCCTGAGCCCCGGCATGAACCTCAGCGCCGAGATCGCCACCGGTCAGCGCCGCGTGATCGATTACCTGCTTAGCCCCGTGCGCCAGGCGCTGGGCGAAAGCCTGCGGGAGCGTTGATGCGCGTGCTCGTCATTCACCAGAACTTCCCCGGCCAGTTTGGCCACCTCGTGCGCGAGTGGGCTGCACGACCCGGCTGGGAGGTACGCGCCCTGGGCCGCGACACCGCACCCGGCCTGCCGGGGTTTGACGCCCTGCTGCGCCACACCCCGGCACGCGGCGTGCGCAGCGATCAGCACCCTTACTTGCGCCAGATGGAAGCGGCTACGCTCAACGGTCAGTCGGCGCTGCGCGCAATGCTGGATCTGCGCCGTCGCGGCTACACGCCCGACGTGATCGTGGCGCACCCCGGCTGGGGCGAAACGCTCTACGCCAAGGATGCGTTTCCCGACGCCCGGCTGGTGCACCTGTGCGAGTGGTTCTACAGCGCCGACGGCGCCGACATGGGCTTCGACCCCGAATTTCCCACCCGCCTCGATGCGCGCGCGCGCATCCGCAACTGGAACGCGCTGCACACGCTCAACCTCACGCAGTGCGACGCCGCCGTCACACCCACGCGGTGGCAGCAAAGCCGCCACCCGGCGGTCTTTCAGCCGCGGCTGCAGGTGCAGCACGAAGGCATCGCCACGCATACGCTCGCGCCCGACGCGCAAGCCGCCATGACCACGCCCAGCGGTGTGCTGCTGCGCGCGGGCGACGCCGACCGCCCCGTGATCACCTACGTGGCGCGCCACCTCGAGCCCTACCGCGGCTTTCACGTCTTCATGCGCGCACTCGAACACATCCAGCGGCTCGATGCGCGTTGCCACGCCGTGATCGTGGGCGCCGACGGCGTGAGCTACGGCAGCCCGCCGCCGCGCAAGGGCAACCGCCCCGCCGCGCCGCACTGGCGCGCGCACCTGCTCGATGAGGTCCAACTCGACGCCACGCGCACCCACTTCATGGGCACCTTGCCGCGCGATCGCTACCTGCGCGTGCTGCAGATCTCAAGCGCCCATGTGTACCTGACCTACCCCTTCGTGCTGAGCTGGTCGATGCTCGAAGCCATGGCCTGCGGCGCCCCCATGGTGGCCAGCGACACCGCCCCCGTGCGCGAGGTGCTGCAAGACGGCGTCAACGCCCGCCTGGTCGACTTCTTCGACGTGCGAGCACTCGCCGAAACCACCCTGGCCGTGATGCGCGGCGGCACCGACACCACCAGGCGCCGCCAGCAGGCCATGGCCGATGTGCAGCGCTATTCACTCGACGCCGGGGTGCGGGGGTATGACCGGGTGCTGGGGGTGGGCGGGGCGTGATCGCAGACCGTATGGGTGGAGGAGGGGTTGAGGTGATGTCTGAACAACCTGCACGGTGGCGCCGGCTCAGGCCGACCAGTGCCGTGATCCTGGCCAGCCTGCTGGCTTGCGCGGCCTGCTCGTCAGAAGCCGATCGGCTCGACGCCGAGGCCCAGCGGCTGTGCGCCATCGACGGCGGCATCAAGGTCTACGAGACCGTCGTTTTGCCACCGGACAAGTTCAATGAACTGGGGCAGGCGCTGGTGCCGTTGGGGAAAGATGACAGGGGGTGGGGGTACTACGTCAAATCGGAGGGGAGAAGACTTTCCGGAAAAGACGGCGCTCCGCAATTGCGTCGTAGCGTCGAGTCCGTCGTCCGCGTCTCGGATGGCAAGACGCTGGCCACGAGTGTTTCGTACATGACCGGCGGAGGCGAGTTCCTGAGCGGGCCCATCCACTACCAGCCAAAGAGATGCCCACCTCTTGCTGACCGTCGGCTGGCTGATCGCGTATTCATCAAGGAGAGCGCCCAGTGAATTCACCCACCACTATTTGCGCTTCGGCCGAACTCGCCTTCGCGGTCTACGCAACGCTGCAATTTGGCAACAAATCCGCAATGAGCGAGATGCTGCGGTGATGGCACGAACACGAATGACAGACGCGGCGCTGGTGGTCTTGTTGGCGCTGGGCACGTCGGGCTGCGAGCGCTGGCGGCTCGATCAGCAGATGGAAGTCCTGTGCAAGCAGGACGGGGGGATCAAGGTCTATGAGACGGTGACCTTGCCGGCGAGTGAGTTCAGCAACGTGGGGCAACCACTGGCGCGCTATGCCAAGCAAGCCAAATCCCCTGAGGAGCGGCTTGGTCCGGACTACCGGTATGTCTGGCAACGCACCGTTCTGTTCGGAGTGGGTGCAAAGCTGCAGGCAGGCGAGGGGACGCTGGTACGCAACCACCTCTCCATTACTCGCCGCGCTGATGGCCGTTTGCTAGGCGAATCCGTTAGCTATGCGCGCGGCGGCGGCGATGGCTTTACGTTTGGCTTTCAACCGAGCGGCAATCACTGCCCAAATCCCCGTATCGACTTGATCGGCTCTGTATTCATCAAAGGAGATTGAAATGCCTTCGATTAATCAGCTTTCTAGTTACGCCCAAACGTCGCTTGGCGCTTACGCAGCGGGGCTTCTTGCAGGCGTGGACAACTCTGCCGCATATGCAGATCCAGCTGTGGGGATGAGCCCTGCACAGGCAAACGCCTTCGACGCAACCTGGGCTGTCCTGGAGCAATCCGCTCCGGACGCAAACGGCTTCTCGGCCGTCCTGTTCCAGCGAAAAAGTGCTGGGGGCACCCCCACCGGCGAAAAAGTCCTCGCCATCGCCGGCACCGACCCGGGGAGCCTCGGCGACCTGATCGCCGACTTCATCAACGTCGGCGTGCTGGGCACGGTCGGCAACATGGCGCAGTACCGCTCGCTGGAGACATTCCACGCCCACCTCGTCAGCACCGGCCTGATCGGTGCCCGCGAGCAGGTCGTCGTCACCGGCCACAGCCTGGGCGGCTTCCTTGCGCAGTCCTTCGCGGCGCAGCACCTCGAGGCGGTGTCGGCGGCGTACACCTACAACGCACCCGGGTTCAGCGTGCTCGACGAGCTGCCGCGGTTTCTTGGACTGGTGGACGCCAGTGCGGCATCAAAGATCACCAACATCCACGCCACAGATGGTCCGTCGTTTGTGGCGGGCTACGGCACGCTGCTGGGCGCGGACGTGGCGGTGCGCATCGAAGCAGATGCCGTCAACCCGTTGAACAACCACCTTGTCGGCCGGCTCGCCGATGCTCTGGCGGTCCAAGACCTGCTCGCCCGGCTCGACCCGACGCTGACCATCAGCACCGCCAACGCCATGATTCAGTCGGCCAGCGACCGCAACGACAACTCGCTCGAGTCCTTGCTGGACGGCGTGCGACGCCTGCTGATGGGGCCGTCGGTCACGCCCACCGCATCTGGCGATCAAGACGCGCTCTACGCCCAACTCCTCACCCTCACCGCCCAAGACGAGAACGGCGCCTACACACACCCCGCGGTCTCCACCCTCGCCTCCCACCTGCGCATCGACCTCGGCGGCGCGGGTCTGGCGGCCACGGCGCGCAACGATTTCAGCGCGCTGGTCAGCCTGATCAACCTGAGCCCGCTGGTGCTGAGCGCGGCCGATGGCGAAGGGCGTTTGGCGCTGGATTCGGTGCTGCAAGGCGCCTGGGGCGATGCGTATGGTGAGTGGCAGGCCGATCGCGAGGCGGTGGCCGCCGGGCGCGCGGCCGAGAACCACAGCGATGCGTGGCTGGCCGATCGCGCGCTGCTGCTCGAGGCGTCGGTGGGCTTCAACACATCGGGGCGCACGGCAGGTGCCGGCTTGCCGACCGATCGCTACGTCGACCTCGAATGGCGCGACAGCGCCAACGTGGCGCATGCGCTGCTGGCGGGCGGGGCGGCACAGCCGCTCGATGCGTTCGAGATCTGGCCCACGCAGCGCGTGGGGTTTGGCGGTGATGCGGGCGATGCGCTCACGGGCACGGCCAACGCTGAGGGCGACCACCTGTATGGCGGCGCCGGCAACGACACCGTGGTCGCTCTGGCGGGCAACGACTGGCTCGAAGGCAACGCAGGCGACGACTCGCTCGATGGTGGCGATGGCAGCGACTGGCTGCGCGGCGGTGCGGGCGCCGACACGCTCGACGGCGGCAGCGGCGAGAGCAGCGACACGCTGGCCGGCGGCGCGGGTGCCGATCTGTACCGCATCGGCGCGAACGCGGGCCTCGACACCATCGCCACCAGCGACGCCGCCGACCGGATCGAACTCGACGGCCGCGTGCTCGATGGCAGCGGCACGTTGCTGGCCAGCGCCGGCGGCATCGCGGTGTGGCGCGACCGCAGCGCGAGCACCGTCACCTACAGCCTCAACACCGCCACGCACGAGCTCACGGTGCGCGGCGGTGGCAGCACGGTGCGGGTGCTCGATTTCGAAGCCGGCGACCTCGGCATCGGCGCATCGGCCAGCGAGCCCGCAGCCCCCGTCGACACCGCCGTGTTTGCCGATCTGGGCGACGGCGCCCACAGCGGTGGCTGGCGCGATGACGGCTTTGATGGGCCGGCCGGCGTGGCCGAGCACCTGATCCATTTCAACCAGGCGCAAACGTCGTTCGTGCCCGTCTCATTGCGCATCGACACGCGCGGCGGCAACGACTGGATCGAAGGCGGCGCGGGTGTGGGCGCCGTGCCGCTGCACATCACCGCGGGCAGCGGCAACGACAACCTGTACGCCGGCTCCACGCAAACGCTGGCCGAGCTGCTGGCGGCGCAGGACAGCGCTGCGGCCAGCGGGCGGTCCGACCTGCTGCTCGATGGCGGGGCCGACGACGACCGCGTGTTCGGCGGGGCCGGCGACGACGCGCTGTTCGGTGGTGACGGCAACGACACGCTGGCCGGCGGCGCCGGGCGCGACGTGATCTTCAGCGACGGCGATTCGGGTCAGCGGCTGGCCGATGCGCGCGACGGCTTCACCAGCGCGCGCTGGGTGGCCGGCGACAACACCGCGAGTGCCACGCTGTACTTCAACGGCTACGCGAGCTTCGGCACCATCAGCCACTACGCGCCTGGCAGCACCTACTCCACAGGCAGCGACACGCAGTTCTACAACTGGAAGTTCGGCCTCGAGAGCACCGACTTCACGCCGCTGGGCGCACTGGATGGCGTCGCGCTGGCCGCGGTCGATTACCTCGCCGGCTGGACGGTCTATGCCGACGGCCGCTTCGACGGCAGCGTGTCGCAAGTCGGCGCGCCCGATCCGCAGCCCGGCGTGTACTTCAACACCAACCGCCACAGCGGCGACGACGTGGTGTTTGCCGGTGCGGGCAACGACCTCGTCAACGCCGGCGGGGGCGACGACTACGTCGACGCGGGCAGCGGCAACGACGTGGTCAGCGGCTACCAGGGCAACGACCAGATCGTGGGTGGCGCGGGCAACGACACGCTGCTGGGCGACGCCTGTTCGCAGGACGACCGGCCGGCCGAGTCGTTTCTGGGCGCCGAGTACCGCCACTACGCGCTCGACCCCGGCCAGCCCGGCCAAGCCCACGGCAACGACCACCTCGACGGCGGCGACGGCAACGACAGCCTCGAGGGCAACGGCGGCGCCGATGTGCTGATGGGCGGGCGCGGCAACGACACCCTGATGGGCGACGAGTCGCGGCTCGTCAACGGCCACCCCATCGCCGACGAATACGCCGGCAGTGACTGGATCGACGCCGGCGAGGGCAACGACATCGCCGCAGGCGGCGCGCACGATGACTTCATTGCGGGAGGCCTGGGCGCCGACACGCTGTACGGCGACAACGTGTACGCCGACAACCTGCCCGGCGCAGGGCGGGTGACGGCAGCCGGGCGCGACACCCTCGATGGCGGCGCCGGCACCGACTGGCTCTTTGGCGAAGGCGGCGATGACGTGCTGCTCGGTGGCGACGGCAACGACCAGCTCGAAGGCGACGGCGCGGCCTCGCGGCTGCGCGCCGAATTGCATGGCCACGACGACCTCGACGGCGGCACCGGCAATGACTCGCTGTGGGGTGGCGGCGGCGCCGATGTGCTGCGCGGCGGCGACGGCAACGACTGGCTGGCCGGCGAAGACCAGCGCACCGCCACGGCCGCCACCACCCTGGGTGGCAACGACACGCTGTGGGGCGGCGCCGGGGCCGACACGCTGATCGGCGGCGCGGGCAGCGACGTGCTGGCCGGTGGCAGCGGCGCCGACATGCTCTACGGCGGCGCTGGCGCCGATGTCTACCTTTACAACCTCGGCGACGGCAGCGACACGCTGATTGACGACAGCGGCGGTGTGGCCGGTGGCGACGAGCTGCGCTTCGGCGAAGGCATTGCGGCCGACAGCGTGGGCTTCGTGCGCTCCAACGGCGACCTGATCCTGACGCTCGCCGGCTCGCCAGACCGGCTCACGCTGCGCGGCTGGCTGGCGGGTGCGGGCAGCGCATACCAGATCGAAACCCTGCGCTTTGCCGATGGCACCGTGTGGCGCGCCGACGAGGTGAGCGAGCTGGCGATGCAGGTCAAAGGCTCGGCCGCTGACGACGTGCTGCGCGGCAGCGTCGACTACCCCGACCATCTGTACGGGCTGGCCGGCAACGACACGCTGAGTGCGACCGGCTGGTACGACACGCTCGACGGCGGCGATGGCGATGACCTGCTCGATATCGGCGACGTGTACTACACCAACATCACCACCTACATCGGCGGACGCGGCAACGACACGCTCATCGGCATCGATGGTCCCGACCTCTACATCCACCGCCTGGGCGACGGCGCCGACACGATCGTCGACCACGCCGGTTCCGGCAGCAGCAGCGGCATGGACGAGCTGCGCTTCGAAGGCATCGCCTCAGCCGACATGACCGCCGAGCGCACGGGCGACGATCTGATATTGCGCCACGCCAACGGCAGCGATCAGGTCACCGTCAAGAACTGGTACTCGGACGTGGTCGGGCTCGACCAGATCGGACGCATCGTGTTCACCGACACCATCTGGAGCGCCGCCGAGGCGTCGTTTCGGGGCCAACCGCCCATCGTGGGCACGGCGGGTGACGACCGCCTGATGGGCACCGAATTTCCCGAGCGCATCGTCGGCCTGGCCGGCAACGACACCCTCACCGCCGATGGGGGCCACGACCAGCTCGAAGGCGGCGACGGCGATGACGTGCTCAACGCCGTCTCCATGACCTCTTACCTGAGCTACTACGGCGGCGTCACCTACATCGGCGGGCACGGCAACGACACGCTCATCGGCTCGGCGTTCGGTGACGTCTATCAGTTCGAAGTGGGCGACGGCGCCGACACCCTGATCGACGACAGCACGGGTCCCGAGGTCAACGTGCTGCGCTTTGGCTCAGGCGTGGTCGCAGCCGACATCACGCCGGTGCGCTCGGGCCTGGACGTGGTGTTTCAGCACGCCAACGGCAGCGACCAGGTCACCGTCAAGAACTGGTTCTCCGGCCGGATGAACTTGCACGCCGTGCCGTCCATCGAGCTCTACAGCCTCAGCGCCGTCCGGTTCAGTGACGGCACCACCTGGACGGGCGCCGAGGTGACCGAGCGGCTGCGCTGCCCCTCGGACAGCGGCACGCCGGGGCCCGACCTGCTGATTGGCACCGAAGCCGCCGACACGCTGCGCGGCCTGGCCGGCGACGATTTACTGGTGGCGCGCCGCTCGGGCGACCGGCTCGAAGGCGGCGCCGGCGACGACATCCTGATGACCATGATCGACAGCGACGCCGTCACCTTCGTCGGCGGCCCCGGAAACGACACCCTCACCGGCTCGCAAGGCGCCGATCTGTACCTGTTCAACCTCGGCGACGGCGCCGACACCGTGACGCTGGCCAACCGCGGCACCGGCCTCACCGGCAGCCTCCTGCGCTTTGGCGCTGGCATCGCCCCGCGCGACATCACCACGCTGCGCTCGGGCAACGACCTGCTGCTGCGGCACCGCAACGGCGTCGATCAGGTCACCATCAAAAGCTGGTTTGCCGATGGCATGAGCAGCTACCAGACCGACTACGTCGAGTTCGCCAACGGCACGCGCTGGAGCGCCGACTTCCTGACGCAGCGGCTGCTGCGGCTCACGGGCACGACGGGTGCCGACGCGCTGGTGGGCACGGCCTTCGCCGACACGCTGCTCGGCCTGGGCGGCGACGACACGCTCACCGCCGTGGGCAGCGACGACGTCCTCGACGGCGGTGCGGGCAACGACATGCTGACCACGCTGGTCACCGACTACAAGTTCAGCACCGGCCACACCACCTTCACCGGCGGGCGCGGCAACGACACCTTGTTCAGCTGGAACTCTCTGGGCGATGTGTACCAGTTCAAGCTGGGCGACGGCACCGACATCCTCACCGACTTCGATGAGGCGGGCCTCTACAGCAGCACGGACGATCTGCGCTTTGGCACCGGCATCGCCGCCGCCGACATCAGCGCCTTGCGCTCGGGCGACGACCTGGTGCTGCGCCACACCAACCTCAGCGACCGGATCACCGTCGCCGGCTGGTTCACCGGCGCCTTGTGGCAGATCGACCAGGTGAGCTTCGTCGACGGCACGGTCTGGCTGGCAGCCGACATCAGCCAGCGCGCGGTCGCCACCGGCACCGCTGCCGATGACGCGCTCACCGGCAGTGACCTTGCCGACGTCATCGAAGGGCTGGCTGGCAACGACACGCTCGACGGCGGCACGGGCAACGACAGCCTGATCGGTGGCAACGGTGACGACACCTACGTCGTCGACAGCGCGCTCGACGTGCTCACCGAAAAAGCCGGCCAGGGCACAGACACCGTGCGCAGCAGCGTGGGCTGGACGCTGGGCGCCACCACCGAAAACCTCACACTCATCGGCGCCGGCGCGATCAACGGCTCGGGCAGCGCGCTGGCCAATGCGCTGCTCGGCAACGACGCGGCCAACAGCCTGAGCGGGCTGGGCGGCAACGACACGCTGGACGGCGGCGACGGGGCCGACACGCTGCTCGGCGGCGCGGGCGACGATCGCTACGCAGGTGGCTGGGGTGCCGACACCCTCACCGACACGGCCACCGCATCGAACGATGTCTACGCCTGGGGCCGCGGCGAAGGTGCCGACACGCTGAGCGACGCCGGCGGCATCGACCGGCTCGAGGTGCTGAGCGGCGTGGCCGAAGACCAGCTGTGGCTGCGCCGCGTGGGCAGCAACCTCGAGCTGTCGGTCATCGGCACCGCCGACCGGCTCACGATCACCGGCTGGTACACCAACCCGGCCAAGCGCATCGAGAGCTTCCATCTGGCCGACGGCCAGGCGCTGCAGGCCACGCAGGTGCAACGGCTGGTCGATGCCATGGCCGCCTTCGCCCCGCCCGGCGCCGGTCAAACCACCCTGCCGCCGGCCTACCAAAGCGCGCTGCAGCCGGTGATCGCGCCAAACTGGACGTGAAGGGCGGGCGCACGCAAGGCGCGTGTGAAAATCCGCCCCGCGTCCCGCCGTAGTTCAATGGATAGAACGGCCGCCTCCTAAGCGGCAGATACAGGTTCGATTCCTGTCGGTGGGACCACAGATGACGCCCGCATGGACACCGAGGGCTGCGATCCTCGGGCGGCGCTGCTTCGCAGCAGCGGCCCTTGCGGCCAGTCATTAGAGGCAGGTTTTGCCACCGGCGAACTGTCGAGTGCTTCGCCTCACGCCGCCGTGGCGTCGCATCCATTGTCTTGACCGGCCAACGTCGCCTGAAAGCTTCGCAGCTTTCCAAAGATCCCCGTATCTGGCAATGGCGGTCGAGGCTGCAAGGGAATCTTGGACATCTCAGCAGCCAACTCTGGATCCATTCCCAATCCCATCAGGACTTGGTTCGCCACCTTGTCCTCATAACCTGTGGATGGGGGCTCTAGAAGCATGGCATGAATGCCACCAATCAAGCTACCAATAACCATATTGGAGCCAATTGAAACGGGGACATCGGTCAATCGTCCAACGTTAATTCCAGATTTAATATCACCGACAATATCCTCAAAGATATCCAAATGGGTATTTTGAGTCGGCCACTGTATTTGCGATAAAAAATTACCCAGCGCTGGAATATCCACTGCCAAACGCATCAATATTCTTATTTTACAAGCCAGACGGGTCACGCCATCCAGACTTTGCGGCGCCATGACACCGATCACACCTGCCATCTCTTGCATGAGCCGATGCGCAAGACTGTCATATAAATCCGAAAGAGACGGGAAATATTTATAGAAGCTCCCCCGTGATACTTCGGCGTACCTAACCACATCTTCGACCTCAAGCTCATGAATAGAATGGGCAGAGGCCAGCATGAGTCCAGAAAAAAGAAGATGCAACTGCATCTCCTCGCGTCGCAGG
>CANGBT010000091.1 GCA_947452135.1 Burkholderiales bacterium | reverse complement strand
GGGGTGTAGCCGGCCACGCCGCGTATGGCCTGCTCTCGTTCCTCGTCGGTGCGACACAGCAGCACATTGGCCAGACCCTCTTCGGTCAGGATGTGCGTCACGTCGTCGCCGTAAATCATGATCGGAGGCAACGGCATGCCGGACTGCTCGGCGAGTGTCCAGGCGTCGAGCCGCTCCACAAAGGCCGGCTGCATGTGCTCGCGGAAGGTCTCGACCATCTGCACCACCAGCTTCTGCCCCCGCGGCGTGCCGCGGGCACCGGGCAATCCGTCACGAGCCTCTCGGCCCGCCTTCAACCAGGCAGCGCTCGAGTGGCGCCGGCCACGCGCATCGGCACCCATGTTGGGGGCACCTCCGAAGCCGGTGATGCGACCCAGGGTGGCCGTGGAGCTGTTGCCGGCCAGATCGATCTGCAGCGTCGACCCGATGAACAAGTCGCAGGCGTAGTGGCCGGCGGCCTGACAGAACGCGCGGTTGCTGCGCATCGAGCCATCAGCGCCAGTGAAGAACACATCCGATCGCTCGCGGATGTAGTCCTCCATGCCCAGCTCCGAGCCGAAGGAGTGCACCGACTTCACCCAGCCGGCTTCGATCGCCGGGATCAGCGCCGGATGAGGATTGAGCGCCCAGTGCTGGCAGATCTTGCCCTTGAGGCCGAGCGACTCAGCGTAGGTGGGCAGCAGCAACTCGATGGCGGCGGTATCGAAACCAATGCCGTGGTTGAGTCGTTGCACGCCGTATTCGGCGTAGATCCCCTTGATGGCCATCATGGCCATCAGCACCTGGATTTCGGAAATCTGGGCCGGGTCACGGGTGAACAGCGGCTCGATCACGTTGGGACGCGGAGCGCGCACCACGAAGTCGACCCACCCGGCGGGCACGTCCACCCTCGGCACCTGGTCGACGATCTCGTTGACCTGCGCGATCACGATGCCGCCGCTGAATGCAGTGGCTTCCACGATGGCCGGCGTGTCCTCGGTGTTGGGACCGGTGTAGAGGTTGCCCTGGGCGTCGGCCGCCTGCGCGGCGATCAGGGCGACCTTGGGCGTGAGGTCGACGAAGTAGCGGCCGAACAGCTCGAGGTAGGTGTGGATGGCGCCGATCTGCAGCCGGTTCTTGGACACCAGTTGTGCCAGCCGTGAACCTTGCGGCCCCGAAAACGAGAAGTCGAGCTTCGATGCGATGCCGCTTTCGAACACATCGAGATGCTCAGGCAGCGACAGCACCGACTGCACCATGTGCAGATCGTGAATGCGCTGCGGGTCAACCTGCACCAACGCCTGCGCCAGAAAGTCAGCCTGCTTTTGGTTGTTGCCCTCGAGACAGACCCGGTCGCCGGGCTCGAGCACCGCCTCCAGCAGCCTCACCACATCGGCCGAGTCCACCAGGCGACCACGCAAAGCGCTGCCCAGCGCCTCGGCGGTACGGCTCAGGCGGGCGCTGCGGTTGGCGGCGCGCGTGTTCCACATGACTGGCTCGCGCAGTGCGTTCATCGACGAGGCACCTCCACGCCCATCGCCCAGTCAGGCAGCGCGGTGGCGATGCCCGGGAACACGCAGATCAGCACCACGGCCAAAATCATGAGCAGCACGAACGGCACCACGCCCCAGATGATCTGGTTCAAAGGGATGTCGGGCGCAATGTTCTTGATCACGAAGATGTTGAGTCCGACAGGCGGGTGGATCAGCCCCGTCTCCATCACGATCGTCATCAGCACGCCAAACCAGATCAGGTCGAAGCCTGCTGCCTTGAGCGGGGGCAGGATGATCGGAGCGGTCATCAGGATGATGCTCACCGGCGGCAGGAAGAAGCCGAGGAAGATCACCATCAGCAGCACCGCCGCGAGCAACGCCCACTTCGACATCTGCATGGCGACAACCCACTCGGCGACCGACTGGCTGATGTGCAAATAGCTCATCACGTACGAGAACAGCAGCGACATGCCGATGATGAACATCAGCATGGTCGACTCCTTGAGCGTCGACTCGAGGATAGGGGCCACATCGCGCGGCCTCCACACGCCGTAGACGACCGCGACCAGAACCAGCGCCAGGATCGCACCGATGCCGGCGGTTTCAGACGGCGTGGCAAAACCGCCGTAGAGCGCCACCATCACGCCGATCAGCAGCACGACGAACGGAACAACCCGCGGCAACATCTCGAACTTCTCGCGCTGGGTGAAGGTTTCCTTGGCCAGCAAGGCCGAGGCGGTGCCCGAGCGCTTGAACTCGGCCTCGGCGAGCGCATATTCCTGACGCCAGCGGTAGGCGGCGTAGGTGGCAAACAAACCAACCAGCAGCACGCCCGGAAAGATGCCGGCCAGGAACAGGCGGCCCAGCGACTGCTCGGCTGCCACCGCGTACAGGATCATGGTGACCGACGGCGGCAGCAAGATGCCCAGGGTGCCTCCGGCGGCGATGATCCCGGCCGCAAAGCCCGGCGAATAACCGCGCCTGCGCATCTCGGGAATGCCCGCACTGCCGATCGCCGAGCAGGTGGCAGGACTCGAGCCCGCCATGGCCGCGAACAGCGCACAGGCGAACACGTTGGCGATGCCCAGCCCTCCCGGAATGCGCCCCATCCACACATGCATGGCCGCGTACAGGTCCTGGCCAGCGCGCGACTTGCCAATCGCCGCGCCCTTGAGGATGAAAAGCGGGATCGACAGCAGCGTGATGCTGGCCATCTCCTCGTAGACGTTTTGCGTGACCGTGTCGAGCGCCGAAGCCGGCATGAACAGGTACATGAACAGCACTGCCACGCTGCCGAGCGCGAACGATATCGGTGCACCCGAGAACATGAACAACAGCGTCACGACGCCAAACAGCGAACCGAGAGTCAGCATGCTCATGCGAGCGCCTCCGAATGGGGCTTCATCAGCCCGTTGACGCGAGCGGTCAGTTGCACCAGCAACTGCAGGGCCAGCAGGGTCATGCCCATCGACATCAGCCCGTACGGAATCCACAGTGGTGGCGCCCACGAGGACGAGGTGGTCTGCCCGTCCACCCAGGCCTCATGGAACAGCGTCCACGACTTCCAGGCAAAAAAGCTGCAAAACAACATGCACATCAGATCGACCAGCAGCAGCCGCGCACGGTTGACCGCCCGCGGCAGCAAACCAGCCACAGCCTCAATGCCCACGTGACCACGCAGCGATTGCACGAAAGAGCCGCACAGGAACGTGGCACCCACCAGACAGAACACTGCCGCCTCGTCCTGCCAATCGGTGGATGCCTGAAGCACATAACGGGACAGCGCGCTGTAGGTCAGCACGCCCGAGGCCACCAGCAGGGCCGCCATGCCCAGCACGACCATGGCGTGGTTGATCCACAGCAGCCCCAGCGCGAGCGGCTTGAGCAGCGCCGGCGTGTCCGGATCGACTTCGGCCCGCTTGCGGACGCTCTCGAAACCGTGGCTCACAGCAGTTTCTGCGCTGCCTTGAGCAGTGATGCGCAGGACTCGCTCTTCTCGCCGAAATCTTTCCACGCCGTGTCCAGTGCGATGGCCTGCCACCTCTTGAGCGTGGGCACGTCCATGTCATAAATCTTGGCACCGGCCTTGGCGTAGACATCCACCACGGCCTTGTCGTCGGCCTTGGCTGCGTCGCGGGCAAAGGTCTCGAGCTCGCCACCCACCGCCATCACCACATCTTGCTGGGCCTTGGGCAGGGCCGCGAAGACCTCCTTGGAAATCATCAGCGGCTCGAACATGTACCAGTAGGTGCGCTCACGACCCGAGGTCAGGTGCTTGGCGATTTCCTCAAGCTTGAAGGAGATGAGGCTGGTCGACGAGGTCATGGCCGCGTCCATGGCGCCGGTCTGCATCGCAGCGTAGATTTCATTGGACGGCAGCGTGATCACCGAGGCGCCTGCGGCCTTGAGCATCATGTCCATCTCGCGGCTGCCACCGCGGACCTTCAGGCCCTTGGCGTCATCGGGCGTCACCAGCGGACGCGTGCGGCTGGCCACGCCTCCGGCTTGCCAGACCCAGCTGACGATGATCACGCCCTTGTCGTCGAGCACCTTGGCGAGCTGCTTGCCCACGTCGGCGGTCTTCCAGGCAGCCCCTTGCTCGAAGCTGGGCACCAGCGCAGGCATCAGGCCGATGTTGGTCTCGGGAACCTCACCGCCGGCATAAGACAGCGGCACCAGCGTCATGTCGAGCGCTCCCTTGCGCATGGACGAAAACTGGGCATTGGTCTTCATCAGGGAGGACCCCGGATAGACCGCCGCCTTCAACGCGCCGTTCGTTCGCTTTTCGACCTCGGCGGCGAACTTGCGGCACAGGCGATCGCGGAAGTCACCCTCGGTCAGCGTCCCGCCCGGGAACTGGTGCGAAATCTTGAGGGCGCCCGCCGCCTGAGAAAAGGCGGGGCCGACGAGGCCGGTCAGCGCACTGCCGCCTGCCGCCTGAATCAATTGCCGTCTGTTGAGGTTCATTGATGTCTCCTTGATGGGTTGACGAGAGCAATCCGGCCTGCCGCCTGACCGCAACGGCGAACGCTGCCACCGGCCTTTGGATGCGGGCGTCCGAACCCACTTTTTGTTCAGATGATCCAATTTTGTATAACTGAGATGTTATCTTGAATTAGTAAAAACCCGAAACATGTTCATAGTTGCCGTTTCTTCATGCAAGTGGATAGAATTTGTCGAATGAGCCGTTTGTCCGAAAGCCTGCGTGAGTCGATCGAGGAGGAGGTCGCCACTGGAAAGTTGCGCCCCGGAACCCATCTGGACGAGATCGAGTTGGCCCATCGATTTGGCGTGTCGCGCACGCCGATTCGCGAAGCCCTCAGCCTGCTGGCAGGCGAAGGCCTGATCGAGATCCGGCCTCGGCGCGGCGCAGTGGTGGCCCAGGTCACCCCGCACAGGTTGGTCGAAATGTTCGAGGTGATGGCCGAGATGGAGGCCATGTGCGCAAGGCTCGCGGCCAGGCGCATGACCGACTCAGACCTGCAGGCCCTTGAGGCCGCCCACGGCAAATGCCGCGAGGCATCGCAGGGGCGAGATCCGGATGCTTATTTCTACGCCAACGAACAGTTTCACCAGGCGCTCTACGCCGCCAGTCACAACGCCTTCCTGAGCGAACAGGCGCTGTCGCTGTTGCGCAAGGTGCGGCCTTACCGACGACTGCAGCTGCGGGTTCGCAACCGGGTGCAGCGCTCGTTCGAGGAGCACCAGGCGATCCTGGATGCGATCCGGGACGGCGACGGCGACAAGGCCATGGCTGCCACTCGCACCCACCTGGTGGTGCAGGGTGAGCGCTTCGCCGATCTTCTGGCCAGCCTGTCTCAGATGGACGCCGGGGCTCCCCAGGCGTCCGGCACTTCAGCGGCCGCCTGAACCCTCATCGAGGGCGTGCAGCAGCGCGTCGATGAACATCCCGGCCACATCGAAGCCGGTCTGCTTGGTGATTTCCTGAAAACCCGTCGGGCTGGTGACGTTGATCTCGGTCACGCAGTCACCGATCACATCCAGCCCCACCAGCAGCAAGCCGCGTGCGGCGAGCACCGGGCCGATCTGCTCGGCGATCTCGCGGTCGCGCGGGCTCAGCGGCTGAGCCACGCCCTTGCCGCCCACGGCCAGGTTGCCGCGGATCTCGGTGCCCTGGGGAATGCGCGCCAACGCGAACGGCACCGGGCGGCCGTCGATCAGCAAGATGCGCTTGTCGCCCAGCACGATCTCGCTCAGGTAGCGCTGCACCATCACCGTGCGCTCGCCATGCTGGTTGAGGGTCTCGGCGATGCTGCCCAGGTTCAACCCATCGGGGCCGACGCGGAAGATGCCCATGCCGCCCATGCCGTCGAGCGGCTTCAAGATGATGTCGCGGTGCTCGGCGTGAAAGCGCCGGATGTCGGCCGCATCGCGCGTGACCAGCGTCGGCGTGATGAACTGCGAAAACTCGAGGATCGCCAGCTTTTCCGGATGGTCGCGCAGCGCGCGCGGGCGGTTGAACACGCGCGCACCCTCGCGCTCGGCCTGCTCGAGCAGGTGGGTGGCGTAGAAGTACTCGCTGTCGAACGGCGGGTCCTTGCGCATGAGCACCGCATCGACATCGGCCAGCGCCACCGGGATTTCATCGGGCGCTTGCTGACGCGCGGCAAACCAGCTGGTGCCGCCCGGCGTCAGCGTGATCTCGCGCACATAGCCGGTGACACGGCCGCCGCGCTGCCACATCAGGTCGCGCGGCTGGCAGGCGAGCAGCTCATGGCCACGCGCAGCCGCCTCGCGCATCATCGCGAAGGTGGTGTCCTTGGCGGTGTTGAAGCCCTCGAGCGCGTCGGCAACGAACAGCAGTCTCATGGGGTGCGCCTTTGGTGAAGGTTAGCTCGCAGGGGCCCGCCAAGCGGCTGCGGGCAACTCAGATCTCGACCTTGGAACCCAACTCGACCACGCGATTGGTCGGCAGATTCAGGAAGTCGGCCGCGGCCGCGGCGTTGCGGTGCATGCTGGCAAACAGCTTCTCGCGCCACATCGCCATGCCGTGACCCAGCGTGGGAATCACGATGTCGCGCGACAGGAAGTAGCTGGTGTCCATGGGCTCGAGCTTGACGCCGCGGCCCTTGAGCAACTCGAGCGCCTCGGGCACATCGGGGTCGTTCTTGAAGCCGAAGTTCAGCGTGACCTGCCAGCAGTCACGGCCCAGCGGCGCGATCTCGCAGCGCTTGTCAAAGGCCAGCCACGGCACCTCGTGGTGCTTGACGGTGACGAACAGGTTGGTGTCGTGCAGCACCTTGTTGTGCTTGAGGTTGTGCAACAGCGCATTGGGCGTGAAACCCTGCTCGCTCACCAGAAAGACTGCCGTGCCAGCCACCCGCGTGGGCGGGCTCACGAACACCGCCTCGAGGAAGCTCTTGAGATCGATGGAGTCGTCGCGCATGCGGTCGCGCATCAGCCGGCGGCCCTGCTTCCAGGTCATCATGAGCGTGAACATCAGGCCGCCCAGCACCACCGGGAACCAGCCGCCGTCGAACAGCTTGACGGCATTCGAGGCGAAGTAGACCGCGTCGACGATGAAGAAAAACCCGGTGGCGGCCAGGCTCAGCCCCCACGGGTAGTTCCAGGCGTAGCGCACCACGAAGAACGTCATGATCGTGGTGATCAGCATGTCGATGGTCACCGCAATGCCGTAGGCGCTGGCGAGCTTGCCGCTCGAGCCGAACAGCATCACCGCCAGAAAAATGCAGACGTACAGGCTCCAGTTCACGAAGGGCACGTACACCTGACCGGTTTCCTTGACCGAGGTGTGGGCGATGCGCAAGCGCGGCAGATAGCCCAGCTGAATGGCCTGCTTGGTGACCGAAAACGCTGCGGTGATCAACGCCTGCGAAGCAATCACCGTGGCGCAGGTGGCCAGACCGATCAGGGGGTAAAGCGCCCACACCGGTGCCATTTCGAAAAACGGGTTGCCGATGTTCTCGGGGTGCTCGAGCAGCATGGCCCCCTGGCCAAAGTAGTTGATGACCAGCGCAGGCATCACCAGCCCGAACCAGGCGAAGCGGATGGGGCGCTTGCCAAAGTGCCCCATGTCGGCGTACAGCGCCTCGGCGCCGGTGACGCACAGGACCACCGAGCCCAGCGCGATGAAGGCGATGTGCGGCTGCGACACGAAAAAGGCGACCGCGTGGTGCGGACTGAGCGCCCACATGACCTGCGGGTACTCGGCCACATGAACCAGCCCCAGGACCGCCAGCACGCCGAACCACAGCACCGTGATCGGCCCGAAGAAGCGCCCCACGCTGCCCGTGCCAAAGCGCTGCACGAAGAACAGCGCCGTCAACACCAGCAAGGTCAGTGGCATCACGAAGCGGTGCAGCGAGGGCGCGGCCACCTCCAGGCCCTCGACCGCCGACAGCACCGAGATCGCCGGCGTGATGACGCCATCGCCAAAGAAGATCGCCGTGCCGAAGATGCCCACCAGCAACAGCCGCTTGCGCAACACCGGGCGATCTTTCACCGCCTGCGAGGCCAGCGCGAGCATCGCAATGAGGCCGCCTTCGCCGTTGTTGTCAGCGCGCAGGATGAGCATCACGTATTTCAGCGACACCACCACCGTCAGCGTCCAGAACACCAGCGACAACACGCCGTAGATGTTGTCGGGGGTCAGCGGCACGTGGCCGTGTGCAAACACCTCCTTGAGCGCATACAGCGGGCTGGTACCGATGTCGCCGTAGACAACGCCGATGGCACCCAATGTCAGGGCGGCCAGGCTGGAGGTGGTGCGGGGGGAGGTCAAGGGAACAGCGGGGTTCAAGCCGACACAGCGTGTGCACGCCGAGCGCGGATTGTGCGCCCGCGTAAGGGGTTATTCGTCGGTGCGCGCCTCGGGATCGGTCGCCTCGAGCTCATAGCTTGCCGCCACCATCGCCAGACGTGCAATCACGCCGTACATGTAGAAGCGGTTGGGAGCACTCTGGCCGGGCGCCACGCCCGGACGCGGCAGCGGATTCGAGTCCGCAAACTGAAGCGGTACGAAGTTCGAGCCGGGTGAGTTCAGGTTCTCGTCGATGCCGCGTTCGGCATTGGCACGGTAAAAGCCGCCCACCACGTACCGGTCGATCATGTAGACCACCGGCTCGGCCGAGGCGCCGTTGATGCGCTCGCAGGTCGGCACGCCCTCTTGCAAGATCACCTCGGTGACCTCCTGACCGTCTTTGATCACGCTCATCTTGTTGCGCGCGCGGCGATTCAGATCGCCCAGATCCTTCGGGTCGCGCACCGTCATGATGCCCATGCCGTAGGTGCCGGCGTCGGCCTTGACGATCAGGAACGGCTTGTCCGTGATGCCGTATTCCTTGTACTTGCGCCGCACCTTGGTGAGCAGCGCGTCAGCCTGACTCATCAAGCACTCGGCGCCGGTGCCGTCGCTGAAGTTGACCTCGCCACAGCCGGCGAACAGCGGGTTGATGAGCCAAGGGTCCATGCCCAGCAGCTTGGCGAACTTCTTGGCCACTTCTTCATAGGCCGCAAAGTGCTTCGTCTTGCGACGCACCGCCCAGCCGGCGTGCAGCGGCGGCAGCAGGTACTGCTCATGCAGCCCCTCGAGCACTTTCGGAATGCCGGCCGACAAGTCGTTGTTGAGCAAGATGGTGCACGGGTCGAAATCCTTCAGCCCGAGGCGCCCTCGGCTGCGAACCAGCGGCTCGAGCGTGATCGTCGTGCCGTCGGCCAACTCAACAGGCGTGGGCGCCGTGATCGCATCGTCGAGCGTGCCGAGGCGCACGTTCATGCCCGCACGATGAAAGATCTGCAGCAGCCGCGCCACATTGGCCAGGTAGTGCACGTTGCGGGTGTGCTTCTCGGGGATGAGAAGCAGGTTCTTGGCCTCGGGGCAGATCTTCTCGATCGCGGCCATTGCCGCTTGCACCGCCAACGGCAGCATCTCGGGGGTCAGGTTGTTGAAGCCGCCCGGGAACAGATTGGTGTCAACAGGCGCGAGCTTGAAGCCCGCGTTGCGCAAATCCACCGACGTGTAGAACGGCGGCGTGTGCTCCATCCACTCGAGACGAAACCAGCGCTCGATGGCAGGCAGCGACTCGAGGATGCGCTGCTCGAGTTCGTTGATCGGGCCGGTCAGCGCGGTGATGAGGTGGGGAACCATGCGAAAACCCGATTGCCTAGGAGAGCCAACCATTCTAGGCACCGGCAAATGACAAAGCCGCCCGAAGGCGGCTTTGTCTCCCGAACGGTGTGGTGCCCGATCAACAGGGCGCCACACCGGCTTGCGGGGTCTTACTGGTGATAAGCGGTTTCGCCGTGCGACGAGATGTCGAGGCCTTCGCGCTCTTCGTCTTCAGGAACACGCAGACCGATCAGCAGGTCGACGATCTTGAACGCCACCACCGAGACCACACCCGACCACACCACCGTGGTCAGCACGGCCTTGGCCTGGATCCACACCTGAGACGCGATCGAGTAGTCAGCTGCGGTGACCATGGTGACCGTGACCCAGTCGGTCACGTAGCCAGGGCCGCCGAGGCTAGGCGAGTTGAACACGCCGGTCAGCAAGGCACCCAGGATGCCGCCCACGCCGTGCACGCCGAACACGTCCAGCGAGTCGTCAGCGCCGAGCAGCTTCTTCAAGCCGGTCACTCCCCACAGGCAGGCAAAGCCAGCCACGAAGCCGATCACCAGCGCGCCACCCACACCCACGTTGCCGCAAGCCGGGGTGATCGCCACCAGGCCAGCCACTGCGCCCGAAGCAGCGCCAAGCATCGAAGCCTTGCCCTTCATGAGCGCCTCACCGATGCACCAGGCCATCACGGCAGCTGCAGTGGCACCGAAGGTGTTGATGAAGGCGAGAGCTGCAAAGCCGTTGGCTTCGAGAGCCGAGCCGGCGTTGAAGCCGAACCAGCCCACCCACAGCAGGGATGCACCCACCATCGTCAGCGTCAGCGAGTGAGGCGTGAAAGCCTCCTTGCCGTAGCCCACGCGCTTGCCCACCATGTAGGCACCCACGAGGCCTGCCACTGCGGCGTTGATGTGCACGACCGTGCCGCCAGCGAAGTCAAGCGCACCCGACTGCCAGAGGTAACCGGCCTTGCCGTTCATCGCATCGACCACGTCCTTGCCGGAGTAGGCGTCAGGGCCCATCCAGAACCAGACCATGTGGGCGATCGGCGCGTAGCTGAAGGTGAACCACAGCGCCATGAACAACAGCACGGCAGAGAACTTCACGCGCTCGGCGAACGCACCGACGATCAGCGCGCAGGTGATGGCGGCAAATGACGCCTGGAACACCGCGAACACGATCTCGGGGATGTACACGCCCTTGCTGAAGGTCGCGCCGTTGGCGAAGGTTCCCGCCACGTTGTCCCACACGCCCTTCATCATCAGCCGGTCCATGCCCCCGAAGAAGGCGTTGCCCTCGGTGAAGGCCAGGCTGTAGCCGTAGATGAACCACAGCACGACG
>CANGBT010000090.1 GCA_947452135.1 Burkholderiales bacterium | reverse complement strand
GCCTCCTTTTTCCATCGCGCCGGATCCGCACTACCTCTTCATGAGCGAGCGGCACCGCGAGGCGCTGGCGCACCTGCTTTACGGGCTGGGCAGCGGTGGCGGGTTCGTGCTGCTCACCGGCGAGATCGGCGCGGGCAAGACCACGGTGTGTCGCTGCTTCCTCGAGCAGATCCCCAAGCGCTGCAACGTGGCGTACATCTTCAATCCGAAGCTCACCGTGGTCGAGTTGATGCGCTCGGTGTGCGATGAATTCCTGGTGCCGTACCCCGAGCGCGAGCCGGGCACGGCCACCGTCACCGACTACCTCGATCCGCTCAATGCCTTCCTGCTGCGCACTCACGGCGTGGGCCAGAACAACGTGCTCATCATCGACGAGGCGCAAAACCTCTCGGCCGATGTGCTCGAGCAGCTGCGTCTGATGACCAACCTCGAGACGCACGAGCGCAAGCTGCTGCAGATCATCCTGATCGGGCAGCCCGAGCTGCGCGACATGGTGGCGCATCCGGGCTTGCAGCAGCTCGCGCAGCGGGTGATTGCGCGCTTTCACCTTGAAGCGCTCACCGAGCCCGAGACCGCGCAGTACATCCGTCACCGGTTGGCCGTGGCCGGCATGACCGGCCCGATCCCGTTTCTGGGCGACACGCTGCAGCGCATCCACCGGCTGTGCCGTGGTGTGCCGCGGCGCATCAACCTGCTGTGCGACCGCGCACTGCTCGGCGCCTACGCGGCGGGCAAGGTGGTGATTGACCGGCACATCGTGGACAAGGCAGCGCGCGAGGTGTTCGGCGACAGCGAGGTCAGCGCCCCGCTGGCCAGTGCCTCCCCACGCAAGGCGCTGCGCGTGGCGCTGGCCGGCGGTCTGGCGATCGGTCTGGCCCTCGGAGCGGCAGCCTTTGCGCTTGCGCCTTGGCTGATGGACCGCCTGCGCGGTCGTGCCGAGGTGCCGGCGCCCGCGGCTGCATCGGCGAGCGCAAGCTCGGCTGCGGTGGCGGTGCCGGCCTCCGCAGCGGCTTGGGCTGCGTCAGTGGCCAGCGTCGCTGCTTCGGCGGCGTCCGGCGTTGCGTCCGAGCCGGTGGCGGCATCGACACCGGGCTCCTCGCCCGCGCCGGCCTCGGCCGTTGCAGGCCCGGTTCACTGAGCGCCGCCATGTCGTACATCCTCGATGCGCTCAAGCGCGCTGAATCCGAACGCAGCCGCGGCGAGATCCCGGGCCTGAACGCGCAGCCCATGGGGTTGACGTCCGCCGATGCCGACGCACCCGCCAGCCGCCTGATGGTGGCCGCTGTCGCCGCAGCCGTCGTGGTGCTTCTGGCCGCGCTGCTCTGGTGGTGGTCTGGCGGTGCCAGCACGCCGCCAGCGCCCGAGGCCACCCCGGCATCAGCCGCGCTGCCGGCGCCCGTGCCCATGGCCGCCGCCCCGGCTGCGGTGCCGCCACCCGTTGCTTTTGTCCCCGTGCCGCAAGTGAGCACGTCCGCCTCACCGGCCATCGTGGTCGAGGCGGTGCGCCCTGCGGCAGCGCCGGCTTCCCGCGCCCAGCCGCGCACCCCGCAGCCGGCGTTCAGGTCGTCACCGGGCGCGGCGGCGAACCCGAACGCGCGCCCCAGGCCGCCGGCGGTGCGTGCCTTCGATCCTGTTCCACCGGGCGCGCCGCCACCGCCGCCGGACGCCGACCCGCACGTGTACGCCATGAACGAGCTGCCAGCCGACATCCGTGGTGCCCTGCCGGCGCTGGTGGTGGGTGGCGCGAGCCATTCCGAGCACGCAGCCAGCCGCATGCTGATCCTCAACGGACAGATCTATCACGAGGGCGACCGGCTGACCCCCGAGCTCACGCTGCAGCAGATCCAGTTGCGCTCGGCGGTGCTGAGCTTTCGCGGCTACCGCTTCGGGATCAGTTACTGAGGCATCGGGCTGCGGTGTCGCCGTTGCCTCGGGCGGGGCTCACAGCAGGCTGACGAGCCCCTTGCCGGCCGCCTTGGAGGCGTACATCGCCGCGTCGGCTCGCGCCAGCAACTGCTCGGCCGATTCGGCGTTGCCGCGGAAATGGGCCACGCCGATGCTGGCCGACACGCTCAGCGGCTTGCCTTTGAACGGCACCGGTTCTGCGATGGCCGCCAGGATGGCCTGCCCGATGGACACGGCGTCGTCCAGATGTGCCAGGTTGCCCAGCAGCACCGCGAATTCGTCGCCGCCCAGCCGTGCGGCGGTGTCGCTCGCTCGCACGGCGTTCGCGATGCGCTGCGCCACCGCGCAAAGCACCGAATCACCGGCCGTGTGGCCGTGGGTGTCGTTGACCTGCTTGAACAGGTCCAGATCGATGAACAGCAGCGCGCTCAGGGTGCGATGCCGGTGCGAATCCGCGATGGCGGTCTGCAGCCGGTCGAGCAGGATGGCGCGCTTGGGCAGTCCGGTCAGATCGTCGAGCCGCGAGCGGTCCAGCAGCGCGAGTTCGGCCTGCTTGCGTTGGGCGGCAAACGTGATGCAGCGGCTCAGCGAGGCCGCATTGAACTGGCCCTTGAGCAGGAAATCCTGGGCCCCGGCGGCCACTGCGGCGGTGCCGACGTCGTTGTTTTCGTTGCCGGTGAGCACGACCACGGGCACGCGGTGGTGGAGCCGGGTCATCTCGAGCAGCGTGTCCAGCCCCTGGCTGTCGGGCAACCCCAGATCGAGCAGCACGATCGCGCATTGGGGCTCGGTGGCGAGCATGGTCAGCGCCGCCGTGGCGGTCTGCACCCAGCGCAGCGGCGGCAGGCTCGTTGCGCTCAGCTCACTGAGCATCAGCCCGATCAGCCGCGCTTCGCCCGGGTTGTCCTCGACGATGAGCATGTAGCCAGGCATCGGCACAGGAACGCTATCGGCCGCTCTCAGCAAAGTTGCAGTCCCTGAGGTGAGCGTTCCAGCGTGAACCAAAAGGTCGTGGCCTGGCCCGGTTGGGACTCGGCCCACACCTCGCCGCCATGCAGCGCGACGATGCGCTTGACGGCGGCCAGCCCCAGTCCGTTGCCGGCACGTCCGCGCACCGACAGACGGCGCTGGAACGGCTCGAACAACACGCCTTCGCTGCCCGGCTCGAAACCCGACCCGTTGTCGCGGATGAAGTACGTTGCCACCCCACGCGCCGGCGCGTCTTCCTGGCCGAATTCGATGAGCGCCGGCGAGGCCTTGGCCGAGTGTTTCCAGGCGTTGTCGAGCAGGTTTTCCAGCACGACCGTGACCAGGGCCAGGTCACCCCAGGCCTTGAGCCCCGGCGCAATGATCCAGACCACATCGCGCTGCGGCGTGGCGGCACTCAGCCGCACGGCGATCGCCTGTGCCATGGCCGACAGGTCGAGATCGTCGCGCAGCGGTACCTGCTCGCTCAAGGATGCGACCGACGTCAGCCCCGACAGCAGCTCGTCCATGTCGAGCGCGCTTTGCTCGAGCGACTCCAGCCGGTCGTGAGCCTTGGCGGGAAGCGGGTTCTGATCGTCGGTTCGCATCAGCCGGGTCAGGCCGATGATGCCGTGCAGCGGGTCGCGCAGGTCGTGGGCGATGGCGCGGTTGATCGCCTGCAACTCGGCGGTGGCCGACTCCAGCGTGGCGGCGCGCCGGATGGCCCGGTACTCGAGCTCGTACTTGACCTGCCGCAGTCCGTCCTCGTCGAGCTTGCGCATGGTGATGTCGGTCAGGATCAGCACCGTCTCGGGCGTCACATCGCCTTGCAGCAGGTAGCTGCCGGCCGCAGCCACCAACCAGCAGCGTGCGCCGTCCGGGCGCAGCAGCCCGAGCTCGCAGCTCGAGCGCCGACCCACCGGGGTGCTCAGCAGCGCCTGTGCGGCCTGCCGGTCGGCCGGTCGTACCAGATCGACGAAGGTGACGGGCTGCCTGCCGGGTGTGCTGCCCGTGCCATCGGCTGGCATGCCCAGCATCTGGCTGGCCCAGGCGTTGAGGTAGAGCACGCGCCCCTCGCTGTCGAGCTGCAGCACGCCTTCGCCGGCAGCGTCGACCAGCGCGCGCATGCGCGACTCGCTCTCGCGCTGGCCTTGCCGTTGCTTGCTGCGTTCGATGGCATGACGCATGGCGCGCACCAGCGTCACGCTGTTGGCCTGCCGCTTGGGCAGGTATTCCTCGGCACCCACGCGCAGGGCTTCGGCCGCCTGCTCATCGTCGTCTTCGCCGGTCAGGATCAGCACCGGTGTGTCGGGCACCTGCCGGTGCACCGCCAAATACCCCTGCAGCCCGTGGCTGTCGGGCAGGCCCAGATCGAGCAGCACCAGATCGACCGGCTTCTTGCGCAGCACGTCGAGCCCGGCGGCCAGCGTGGGCGCTTGCAGCATGCCGCCATTCGGGCCGAAACGCCCGCTCAGGTGATCGCCGACCAACCGGGCATCACCCAGGTTGTCTTCGATCAGCAGTACGGAATTGAACAAGGGCGTCTCCGGGGTTGTGGCGTCGGTCGGGGCGGTGTTTGAGCTGCGTCAGACCATCTTGCTGGGCAGCAGCACGGCACCGACCCAGTAGGTGTTGATCGAGCCGACCAGCGCCACGAACTGCGAGAACTGCGTCGGCTTGGCGACATAGGCGTTGGCGTGCGCGCGGTAGGCGTCCATCACGTCGGCCTTGGCCGTCGACGAGCTGAGCACGATCACCGGGATGTGCTGCAACCGGGGGTCGGTCTTGATCTCGACCAGGATCTCCTGTCCGTGCACGCCCGGAAGGTTCAGGTCCAGCAGGATCAGGTCGGGCGCTGCCGCCTGGTCGACAGCGACCGTCTCACGCAAAAACGCCAGCGCTTCGCCGCCGGTGTTCTTCCAGTTGAGCTTGCACGCCAGCTTGGCTTCGACCAGGGCTTCGTGAACCAGACGCGCATCTGCGGGGTTGTCTTCGATCAGCAGGATGTGCATCGTCAAGCAGCGGCCGGCGTCGGGATGGCCATCGGTTGGGGTGCCGCAGTATCGGGCAAGGTGAACGAGAAGGTGGAGCCCTCACCCGGAGTCGACTCCACCGTGATGCGCCCGCCGTGGCGCTCGACCACCCGCTTGCAGATCGACAGACCGATGCCGGTGCCCGGGTGCTGCGAGCGCAGGTGCAAGCGCTGGAAGATCACGAAGATGCGATCGAAGTGCCGCGGCTCGATGCCGATGCCGTTGTCGCGCACGCTGATGCGCCAGAAGCCCCGATCACGCTGCGCACTCACGTGGACCACGGGCGCCGCCTCGCCGCAGAACTTCACCGCGTTGCCGACCAGGTTGGTCAGCAACTGGCCGAGCTGGCTGCGGTCGCCCATCACGGTGGGCAACACGTCGTGGGTGACCACCGCGCCAGATTTTTTCAGGCTGTCGCTCAGCTGGTCGAGCGTGTCGCCCAGCACGCTCTCGAGCATCACCGGCTCGGGCGGCTTGGCTTGGCTGTCCAGCCGCGCCAGGCTCAGCAGGTCGCGCACCAGTTCGTGGGCGCGTTGCCCGCCATCGACCATGAAGCCGAGGAACTCCTGGGCCTCGGCATCGAGCTGCGCTGCCTTGCGCTGCACCATGAGCTGGCCAAACATGTTGACCATGCGCAGCGGCTCTTGCAGGTCGTGCGAGGCCACATAGGCAAAGCGCTCGAGGTCTTCGTTGGAGCGAGCCAGCGCCGCTGTCTTTTCGGCCAGTGCCTGGTCGACCAGCCGGCGGTCGGTGACGTCTTCGATCACCCCGATGCCGCATTCGATGATGCCGTCGCGGCGCAGCATCGAGATGTGGCCGCGTACCCAGATCACGCTGCCATCGGGGCGCACGTAGCGGTGTTCGCTGACCACGGGCTCGCGCTTCATCATCGCGATCTTCCACAGCGCGCGCACCCGGCCCTGGTCTTCGGGGTGAACCAGCTGGCCCACGGTCGTCTTGAGCGCTTGCTCCTCGGAGCGTCCGGTGATGCGCCGCCAGGCCGGATTGGCGTAGGTCATCACACCGTCGGGCGAGCGCGTGAAGATGCCCACCGGCGATGCATCCATCACCATGCGCAGCCGGTCTTCCGAACGCCTGAGCTCGGTGATGTCGGTCTTCATCGAGAACACGCCGCTCACGCGGCCGTCGGCCTCGATCTCAGGCACGTAGCTCACGCGCATCACATGGCTCTGGATGCCGCGAGTGAGCATGGCCTCGAAGACCACCTTCTCGCCGGCCAGCGCGCGCTCGAGGTACGGTTTGAGAACCGCGTAGTTGGCCGGGCCGTGCACGTCTTCGACGCTGTGGCCGACGATGTCACCGCCCACGCGGTGGTCCCACTCGAGGTAGGCGCGGTTGACCACTTCATAGCGGTGGTCCATGCCGATGTGCGCGATCAGCGCGGGCACGTTGTCCAGCACCACGGCCAACTGTTGCTGAACGATTCGATGCTCGCCGGCCTCGTGCTCCAGCCGGGCATTGGCGCTCAGCAGCGCATCGGCCATGGCATCGAATGCGCGCGCGGCATCGCCCACCTCGTTGCGCGAGGTGCAGTTCAACCGGGGAGTGGGCTCGCCAAGTTTCAGTGCGGTGGCCGCCGCTTGCAGCCGCTCGAGCGGCCGCAGCAAGTCACGCCGGATCACCCAGGCCAGCGCGCAGCACACCAGCAACAGCACGATCGGTCCGCCCAGCACGATGGCGCCGAGCGCTTGCTGCTGCTGCGTTTGCGCGATGCCGATCTTCGTGGCCCAGGCGTAGCGCAGTTCGGCCAGCTCCTGGGACTGAGCCGCAAGCCGCTCGAGCAGCAGGCTGCGCCTTCGCTGCGAGAACGGGCCGTCGTCGTCCTGTGCCGTTTCCTCAAGGCTGCTGAACAGCGGACCCAGTTCGGCGATGTGCTCGCGCAAGGCGAGCAGTTCCGGCTCGGCTGGCGTCTGGGCGGCCACAGCACTCCCGATGGTCCTGACCAGGCTGGCGTGGACCTGGTGCCACTGCGCAGCCGGTTGTGCATCGAAGTTCAGGCTGTATTCCTGAGTCAGCACCAGCAGGCTGGTCACGTCGCGGGCCACCACGCGGCTGTCTTGCTGCGCTTGCAGGGTGCGCTGGCCGCCCGCGGAAATGTGGGCCAGCAAGGCGGCGATCACCACCATCGAGCCCAGCGCGACGGCCACGGCGATGAGGGCTTGGGTACGGATGCGCATGAGGTCTAAAGAGCCGGTGGCACCGAGCCGCGCGGCTGCGCTGGCGTATCGAAAAGGCTCACGCTGTCTGGCAGGGCCTTGCGCAACGGGGCCGTGACCACCAGGTCCTGACCGCGGGGCGGCTGGCCGGACGCTCCCGAATGGCCTTCGCGCAGGGCCCAGCGGGCCTCGACGTCGATCGACGTGACCAGCGACTGGCTCAGCGACAGCGCGTACCGGTAGTCGCCCCAGGTGTCGGCGATGTACGAGGCGTCCACGCCCAGCCGGGCCTTGAGGATGGCCTGCGCCTGCTCGGGGTGTTCGGCGATGAACCGCATGGCCCGCTCAAGTGCCAGCAGCACCTTGACCAAGGCGGCCTCTCGCTCGACCAGCGGCCCGCGCGCGGCCACCAGGTTGAACCGCGAGGTATAGACCGGCACGTTGGGCAGCAACTCCCCTTGCTTGCCCAGCGCCTTGAGCGTCTCGTGCGCAAAGGGCTCCCAGATCACTGCGGCGTCGACGCTTCCTGCCAACAGTGCCGCCCCCACTTTGTCGGGTGGCAGGTATTGCACCGCCACCTGAGCCGGGTCGATGCCGTTCATCACGAGAGCGCTGTGCAGGTAGTAAAGGGCGTTCGACTGCGGAGCCGTCGCCACCCGCTTGGCCACCAGCTGCTGAGTCGACCACACGCTGCCGCCCTTGCGCACGATGATCTTCTGGCCGGTCGTGGAGCTGCTCATCGTGGCGAAGATGGCGACATCGGACCCGGCCAACGCACCGAACATCACGCCCACCTCGGAGGCCGTGGCGATCTGAACCTGCCCGTGGTTCAGCGCGGCCAGGGATGCGACGCCCGAGGGGTATTCGCGGGTGAGCACGTCCACGCCCTCGGCCTGGAAGTACTTCTGCGCCTCGGCCACGTAGATGGGCAGCGACTGCGCCGTGCGGGCCGTGCCGATGACCAGCGCTTGCGCCACGACCGCCTGACAGCCGATGGCCAGCAACACACCGGTGAGCCACGCGCACAGGCCGAAGCCTCTGCGATCTGGCACGGCGGGCGTCGGAAAAAGCTGTGTCATGGGGTCAGTCGTGCGCGAGGGAGCCGGATCAGTTTTATGACCCTTTTGTCATCATAGGCTGAGGCCGCACCAGCGTGGCGCACTTCTGCCGCTGCAGCCGGCGTTCTCAAACCGCCACGGGCGCCTTGATGGCCGGGTGCGGGTCGTAGCCCAGCACCTCGAAGTCCTCGAACTCGTAGTCGTTGATCGATGCCGGGCGGCGCTTGATGTGCAGCGTGGGCACGGCACGCGGTTCACGCGTGAGCTGCAGCTCGACTTGCTCGGCGTGGTTGCTGTAGAGGTGGCAGTCGCCGCCGGTCCAGATGAAGTCGCCCACCTGCAAATCGCACTGCTGCGCCACCATGTGCGTGAGCAGCGCGTAGCTCGCGATGTTGAACGGCACGCCCAGAAAGATGTCGGCGCTGCGCTGGTACAGCTGGCAGCTCAGGCGGCCCGGCTCGCCGGCCACCGCCGACGGCGCCACATAGAACTGGAAGAACGCGTGGCACGGCATGAGCGCCATGGCGTCGAGGTCGGCCACGTTCCAGGCGCTCACGATGATGCGGCGCGAGTCGGGGTTGGTCTTGAGGGTTTGGATGACCTGCGCGATCTGGTCGATGTGGCCGCCGCCCGGCGTGGGCCAGCTGCGCCACTGCACGCCGTAGACCGGCCCGAGGTCGCCATCTTCGCGCGCCCATTCGTTCCAGATCGACACGCCGCGCTCTTGCAGCCAGCGCGCATTGCCGTCGCCGCGCAGGAACCACAGCAACTCCAGGATCACCGATTTGAGGTGCACCTTCTTGGTGGTGATCAGCGGAAAACCCGCGCTCAGATCGAAGCGCATCTGGTGCCCGAAGACGCTTTTGGTGCCGGTGCCGGTGCGGTCGGCCTTGAACACGCCGTGGTCGCGCACGTGGCGCATCAGGTCTTCGTAGGGGGTTTGCATGGGGATGGAGGTCAACGGATCAGAACGATCCAAACAAGGTGTCGAGCGCTTCTTGCACGTCCAGCCGCGACTCGCGCAGGCTGCCCATCGCGCTGCGAAGCTCGCTCGTCGGAACGGCGCCCAGCGCCGCGGTATCGAGCACCACGCTGTCGTCACCGACGCTGAGCAGCGGATTGAGCAAGTGCGCGCGCGGGCCGAAGACGGACTCGCGGCGCAGCGGGATCACCACGCGCGTGGTCAGCGCATCGATGTGATCGTTTTGCACATCGACGAAGTACGGCGTGTGCTTGCGTTCTGCCGCCACCGGGTTGGCGTACACGTCGAATCGAGCCATGGGCGCTGTCTCAGCGGTCCTGCATGAACGTGCGGTACTTCGCCAGCGGCAGCCCCTCGCGCTCGATGCGTGCGTTGTAGTGCGCGATCGCCTCGGCGTTGTCGGCGTTCCAGCGCTCGAAGTAGCGCTTGCGCACCTCTTCGGCGAGCAGCGTGTCGACGGTTTGCGAGATGTTCATGCCCAGCTCGCGGGCCATCTCGAGCACCTTGGCGTTCAGGCTGAGGTTGGTGGGTCGCTTCGGGGAGTCGTCAAATCGGAGCATGGTTCGCCTCCATTCACTGTGCACATGGATTATGCGCACTCACTTACGCATCGAACTGCAGTTGCGCCAGCCGCGCATACAGCCCGCCGGCCGCGCTCAATGAGGCGTGGGTGCCGACCTCGACGATGCGGCCCTCGTCCATCACCACGATGCGGTCGGCGCGTTGCACGGTCGACAGCCGGTGCGCGATGACCAGCGTGGTGCGGTCCTTCATGGCCGACTCGAGCGCGGCTTGCACCATGCGCTCGCTTTCGGCGTCGAGCGCGCTGGTGGCTTCGTCGAGCAGCAGCAGCGGCGGGTTCTTAAGCATCGCCCGCGCGATGCTGATGCGCTGGCGCTGTCCGCCCGACAGGCGCAGGCCGCGCTCGCCCAGGAAGGTCTGGTAGCCGTCGGGCAGCGCGCAGATGAAGTCGTGCGCGAAGGCGGCCTTGGCCGCTTCAATCACTTCGGCGTCGCTGGCGTCGGGGCGGCCGTAGCGGATGTTGGCCATCGCGTCGGCCGAGAAGATCACGCTGTCTTGCGGCACGATGCCGATGCGCCCGCGCAGCGCCTCGAGCGCCAGATCGCGCACCGCGATGCCATCGATGCGCACGGTGCCTTGGCTCACGTCGTAAAAGCGCAGCAGCAGCTGGAACACGGTGCTCTTGCCCGCACCGCTGGGCCCGACCAGCGCCACCGTTTCGCCGGGCGCGATGGTCAGGTTGAAGTCGCGCAGCGCGGCCATCTTGGGGCGCGACGGGTAATGGAAGGTGACGGCCTCGAGCGCCAGCGACGAGCCGCGCTGCACCGCCGGCAGCGCCTTGGGAGCCGCGGGCGAGGCGATGGGCGATTCGGTGGCCAGCAGCTCCATCAGCCGCTCGGTGGCGCCGGCCGCACGCAGCAAGTCGCCGTAGACCTCGGCGAGCACCGCCACGCCGCCCACCAGGATGATCACGTAGACCACCGTTTGCCCCAGGTGGCCGGCGGTGATGTCGCCGCGCACCACCGCTTGCGTGCCTTGATACAAGCCCCACAGCAGCGCGCCGAAGGTGGCGGTGATGATGAAACCCACCAGCACCGAGCGCATGCGTGTGCGGCTGATGGCGGTGGCAAACGCGTTGGCGGTCGACTGGTCGAAGCGCTGCGCCTCGCGGTCTTCCTGCGTGTAGCTTTGCACCACCGGGATGGCGTTGAGCACCTCGGCGGCGATCGCGCTGGAGTCGGCCACGCGGTCCTGGCTGGCGCGGCTGAGCTTGCGGATGCGCCGGCCGAAATACACCGACGGCAGCACCACCAGCACCAGGATGCCCAGCACCTGCGCCATCACGACCGGGTTGGTGACGATGAGCATGGTCATCGCGCCGATGCCCATCACGCCGTTGCGCAGCCCCAGGCTCAGCGATGAGCCCACCACCGTTT
>CANGBT010000089.1 GCA_947452135.1 Burkholderiales bacterium | reverse complement strand
GACAAGGGGACTGACGGTGCAAAAATCTCGTCATGATGTGTGGGTGGGGCTGTTCGTGATGGCGGGCGCTGCCGGTGTGATGTTCCTCGCATTGAAGGCTGGCAACTTGCTCAGCATCAATTTCGATGAGACCTACGCGGTGGTCGCGCGCTTCGACAACATCGGCGGCTTGAAGCCCCGGGCGGCGGTCAAGAGTGCGGGCGTGGTGATCGGTCGGGTTGAGTCGATCAGCTTCGACGACAAGACCTTCCAAGCCAGCGTGGCGATGCAGCTGCAGCAGAAGTTCGCCTTCCCCAAGGACAGCTCCGCCAAGATCCTGACCGCCGGATTGCTGGGCGAGCAATACGTCGGAATCGAGCCGGGTGGCAACGAGAAAAACCTCGCCCCAGGCGACGTGATCACCCAAACGCAGTCCGCTGTGGTGCTCGAAAATCTGATCAGCCAATTCCTCTACAACAAGGCCTCGGAAGGCGGTTCGGCGCCAGCAGCCAAGGCTCAGGGAGACAAATGATGAACCGCTCAGGCCTTCAGGGCGTGGCCCGATCACTGAACTTGGCAGCCGTGGCACTGACGCTGGTGCTGCAGGGCTGCGCCACGACTTCACACGCCACGGCTCCGGTGCCACAGGATCCGTTCGAGTCCTGGAACCGCGGTGTGTTCGCCTTCAACGAGGGGCTCGACGCGCACGTGATCAAGCCGGTTGCCACCGGGTACACCTACGTGCTGCCCAGCTTCGTCAGAACTGGCGTGACCAATTTCTTCGCCAACTTCACCGACCTGTGGTCTGGGATCAACAGCGTGCTTCAAGGCAAGCTGCGCAACGGCGGCAGTGACGGCATGCGGGTGGTGACCAACACCACCGTGGGTATCGTTGGTTTGTTTGACGTGGCCACTGAACTGGGCATCAAGAAGTACCCGGAAGACTTCGGGCAGACGCTGGGCGTGTGGGGTTTCGGAGCCGGCCCGTATGTCGTGTGGCCGGTTCTGGGTGGCTATTCGCTTCGCGATTCGTTCGGCCTGCCGCTCGACATTGCTGCCACGCCAGGCTTCTGGGTGGACGACACCGGCTGGTCGATTGGCATCGCCGGTCTGCAGTTCGTGAACGCACGTGCCAATTTGCTCAAGGCCAGCGACATCCTCGACGATGCCGTGCTCGACAAATACACGTTCGTGCGTGATGCCAATTTGCAGCGTCGCCGCAGTCTTGTCTACGACGGCAACCCGCCGGACGTTAAGTAACGGCTTGCGGGCCAACTCTCAACAAAGGATCTGTTCATGAATGCATCCAAACTGCTTGTGGCGATTTGCGCAGGGGTCCTGACGGTCGCCGCACCCGTGTTGCGGGCGCAGACCACCGAGGTGTCGGCGTCCATGGCTTCGACCATGACCTCGCCCGATGCGCTGGTGCAAAAGGTGTCGAACGACGTGCTCGAAGCTGTCAAGGCAGACAAGGCCATGCAGGCCGGCGACGTCAAGAAGCTCAACGCCCTGATCGAGACCAAGGTGCTGCCCTACGTCAACTTCCAGCGCATGACGTCGGCAGCGGTGGGGCGCTACTGGCGTCAGGCCACGCCGGAGCAGCAAGCCAGCCTGGAGCAGGAGTTCCGCACGATGCTGTTGCGCACCTACACCGGCGCACTGTCGCAGGTGCGTGACCAGACCGTGCAGATCAAGCCGTCGCGTGCTGCGCAGGACGGCGACGAGGTCATCGTGCGCACCGAGGTGCGCGGCAAGGGCGATCCGATCCAGCTCGACTACCGGCTCGAGAAGTCGCCCGCCACCGGCTGGAAGATCTATGACGTGAACGTGCTCGGGGTGTGGCTGGTTGAGAACTACCGCAACAGCTTTGCTCAGGAAATCAACACCAGCGGCATTGACGGCCTGATCAACAAGCTGGCCCAGCGCAACAAGACCGCCGCTGCGCGCACCTGAGCTCTCCAAATGCTGGTGCTGCCTGCAACCGTCGGAATCAGCGATGCGCGCGACGTGCTGCGCCTGCTCAAGCAGGCGCTTGTGCGTGAGCCGGCCGATCAACTGGTGATCGATGCCGGCGGTCTGCACGACTTCGACTCATCGGTGCTGGCCGTCTTGCTCGAGTGCCGCCGTCTGGCCCAGGCCTCCGGCCGATCGTTTGCCATGCGCTCGCCGCCAAGTCGCTTGAGCCAGCTCGCCCGGTTGCATGGCGTGCAGGAGTTGCTGGGCCTGAATGGCGAGCCGGCCGCGGCCGCGACACCTGCCTGATTCTTCGGGGGCACGGCGTTCGAGGGGCAGGGTTGCGCGGCTCGCACGCTTGAGTGATCCCACGCAGGTGGTTTGTCACCAGCTCGGGTTCTAATGCCGTTTGCTGGACTCGAATCCGCCCGACATGAACCAACTCGACCAACTCAGACAATTCACCACCGTGGTTGCCGACACCGGCAACTTTCATCAGATGGCGGCCTTCGCGCCGCGCGATGCGACCACCAATCCGTCGCTCATCCTCAAGGCGGTTCAGCAGCCCGACTACGCACCGCTGCTGGCACAAACCGCCAGCTCGCACCGCGGTGCGGCGCTCGATGAGATCGTCGATCGCACGCTGGTGCGCTTCGGGCTGGAAATCCTCAAAGTCGTGCCCGGGCGGGTGTCCACCGAGGTCGATGCCCGTCTGAGTTTCGATGCGCCGGCCACGCTGGCGCGCGCGCGTCGCCTCATTGGCTTGTACGAGGCCGAGGGCGTGGCGCGCGAGCGGGTGCTGATCAAGATCGCTGCCACCTGGGAGGGCATCCAGGCCGCGCGCGAACTCGAGCGCGAAGGCATCCGCTGCAACCTGACGCTGCTGTTCGCCTTCGCGCAGGCGGTGGCTTGCGGTGAGGCCGGCGTGAGGCTGATCTCGCCGTTCGTCGGGCGCATCTACGACTGGTACAAAAAGGCTGCCGGGCCGTCCTGGGACGAGTCGGCCAGCGCCGGCATCAATGACCCGGGCGTGCGCTCGGTGTCGCACATCTACCGTTACTACAAGCAGTTCGGTATCGCCACAGAAGTGATGGGCGCGAGCTTTCGCAACGTCGGTCAGATCGCGGCGCTGGCCGGCTGCGATCTGCTGACCATCAGCCCCGAGCTGCTCGCGCAGTTGCAGGCGAGCGATGCACCGCTCGAGCGTGTGCTCGATCCGCAGGCCCGAGACGAAGCCATGGCACCGATTCGCCACAGCGAGGCGAGTTTTCGCTACGCGCTCAACGAGGACGCGATGGCGACCGAGAAGCTCGCCGAAGGCATCCGTGCGTTCGCGGTCGATACCGACAAGCTCGACGCCTTGATCCTGGCCTTGTGAAACGGGGGCATCCATGATTCGCTGCGACCGCACTGCCGCGTGGGCGGCCTTGCAAGGCCACTTCGAAACTCACGGCAGCCGCTTCGATCTGCGCGATGCCTTTGCGCGTGATGCTGGCCGTTTCGATGCGCTGGGCTTCGAGGCGCCCGGCGTGTTTGCCGATCTGTCCAAGAACTACCTCGATGCGCCGACCTTCCGGTTGCTGATCGATCTGGCGCGTGAGTGCGACTTGGAGGCGCAGCGCGACGCCATGTTCGAGGGCGCGGCCATCAACACCACCGAAGACCGCGCTGTGCTGCACACCGCGCTGCGCGCACCGCGTGGCTGCGGTCCGTTCAGCCGCGAGGTCCACGGCGTGCTCAGCGCCATGCTGAACTACGCCGAGACGGTACGTGACGGCGCGGCCAGTGGCATCCGCCATGTGGTGAACATCGGCATCGGCGGCAGCGACCTGGGCCCGCAGATGGTGCTGCCTGCGCTGCACGCGTTCGCGCACCCGGGCTTGCAGTTTCACTTCGTGTCGAACGTCGATGGCCACGACATCGCGTCGGTGCTGGGTCGGCTCAAGCCTGCGGAAACGCTGTTCATCATCGCCAGCAAGACCTTCACCACCCAGGAGACGATGGCCAATGCGCACATCGCCAGGGTGTGGTTCGAATCGCGTGGCGGCAAGGACATCGCACGCCACTTCGTGGCCACCACGACCAACGTGGAGGCGGCGGCCGAGTTCGGCATCACCACCACGTTTGGTTTTTGGGATTGGGTGGGCGGGCGCTATTCGCTGTGGTCGGCCATCGGATTGCCGATCGCGATCGCGCTGGGCGCCGACCAGTTTCGCGAAATGCTGGCCGGTGCGTACGCCATGGACCAGCACTTTGCCCAGACGCCGCTGCCGTCCAACGTGCCGGTGCTGCTGGGCCTTCTGGACGTCTGGTACCGGAACTTTCTGGGCGCTGCCAGCCGCAGCATCGCGCCGTATCACCAAGGGCTCAAGCGGCTGCCGGCCTATTTGCAGCAGCTCGAGATGGAAAGCAACGGCAAGCGCGTCGACCGCGACGGCGAGGCGCTGCCCTTTGCGACCAGCCCGGTGGTGTGGGGCGAGCCCGGCACCAACGGCCAGCATGCGTACTTCCAGATGCTGCATCAGGGCACCGACCTGATCCCGGTTGAATTCATCCTCGTGCGGCGTCCGACCTTCGGCAGCGTGGGGCTCGATCCCGTGCTGCACGACCAACTCGAACGCCAGCACGCCATGCTGCTGGCCAACGGGCTGGCGCAATCGCAAGCGCTCATGCAGGGCAAGACTGTCGAGCAAGCTCTGGGCGACAGCGCGCCTACTGCTTCGAAGCAGCTGGACCCGTTGACGCTGGCGCAGCACCGGCACTTTCCGGGCAACCGCCCCAGCACCACGCTGCTGCTGGATCGGCTGACGCCGCACAGCCTGGGCTCGCTGGTGGCGATGTACGAGCACCGCGTGTTCACCAGCGGTGCGCTGTGGGGCATCAACAGCTTCGATCAGTGGGGCGTCGAATTGGGCAAGGCCTTGTGCAACGACCTGCTGCCGCGGCTGATGGCTGGCGGATCGGACAACGCCGATCTCGACGGATCGACCGCGGGGTTGATCAACCGCTTGCGCGGCTGATCGTCGCGTTCAGCCCGGCGACCGCGCCAGCCAGCGCTCGGCCAGGCGCACCCAGGCGGTCGCGCCCAGCGGAATCAGCGTGTCGTTGAAGTCGTAGCTGGGGTTGTGCAAGGTGCATGGCCCGAGGCCGTGGCCGCCGTCTCGGTGTTCACCGTCGCCGTTGCCCATCACGAAGTAAGCCCCGGGCAGCGCCTGCAGGAAATAGCTGAAGTCCTCGGCGCCCATGGTGGGCTCGAAGGCCAGCACGTTATCGGCGCCCACCAGGTCACTCAGCACGCCGCGGGCGAAGGCGGTTTCGGCCGGGTGGTTGATGGTCGGCGGGTAATTGCGCTTGAAGGCGAATTCGCAGCGTGCCCCGAAGGCGGCGCAGGTGTGCTCGGCGATGGCCTGCATGCGCTGCTCGATGAGCTCGAGCACTTCCAGCGTGAAGGTGCGCACCGTGCCCTGGATCTCGCAGCGGTCAGGTACCACGTTGGTGGCCTCGCCGGCGTGCACCATCGTCACCGAGATCACGCCCGACTCGACCGGTCGCTTGTTGCGCGTGATGATGGTCTGGAACGCCTGCACCATCTGACACGCCACCAGCACCGGGTCGATGCCGAGGTGCGGCATCGCCGCATGCGAGCCCTTGCCGTGGATCGTGATGTGGAACTCGTTGCTGCTGGCAAAGCACGGGCCGTTGCTGATGGCGAACTGGCCCACTGCCAGGCCCGGCCAGTTGTGCAGTCCGAACATGGCCTCCATCGGAAAGCGCTCGAACAGGCCGTCGTTGATCATTTCGCGCGCGCCGCCTCCGCCTTCTTCGGCCGGCTGGAACACGAGGTAGACCGTGCCGTCGTAGTCGCGGTGCGTGGCCAGGTGCCGTGCGGCCGCCAGCAGCGTGGCGGTGTGGCCGTCGTGGCCGCACGCATGCATCTTGCCGGGGTGGCGGCTGGCGTGCGCGAAGGTGTTGCGCTCGCTCATGGGCAGCGCGTCGATGTCAGCACGCAGCCCCACCGCGCGCGTCGATGTGCCGTTTTTCAGGATCGCCACGACGCCGGTCTTGCCCAGACCCCGGTGGATCGGGATGCCCCACTCGGTGAGCTGGTCGGCGATCAGGTCCGATGTGCGCTGCTCCTCGAAGCACAGCTCGGGGTGGGCGTGCAGGTCACGCCGAATGGCGGTCATATCGGCCGCCTGGGCGGCGATGGAATCGATGACGGGCATCACGAAACTCCTGTGGTGCGGTGTGGGGCGCTCGGTCGCCATCATGCCCGTTCCGGCGATCCCGGCCCACCCCAAACGGGTGGGCCGGTGCGCTTTCTACAATGACCGCACTCATGACTGATTTCCCAAGCGGCGCTGTTCCGGCGGCCGTGTCCTTTCGCGGCGTTGGCAAGGTTTTCAGCGGCTCGCGCAGCCGCGTGCAGGCGCTCGACAACGTCAGCTTCGACATCGAGCCCGGCGAGTTTTTCGGTCTCCTCGGCCCCAACGGGGCGGGCAAGACGACGCTGATCAGCATCCTGGCGGGGCTGTCACGGGCCAGCGCCGGCAGCGTCACGGTGCACGGCCACGATGTCGTCACCGACTTCGCGGCCGCGCGGCGCAGCCTGGGCATCGTGCCGCAGGAGCTGGTGTTCGACCCATTCTTCAGCGTGCGCGAAACGCTGCAGATCCAAAGCGGCTACTTCGGCGTGCGCACCGACCGCCGTGCCAACGACGCGTGGATCGACGAACTGCTCGACAGCCTGGGTCTGGCCGACAAGGCCGACGCCAACATGCGCCAGCTGTCGGGCGGCATGAAGCGCCGGGTGCTGGTCGCCCAGGCGCTGGTGCATCGCCCGCCGGTGATCGTGCTCGACGAGCCGACCGCCGGTGTCGACGTCGAGTTGCGCCAGACGCTGTGGCAGTTCATCTCGAAGCTCAACAAGCAAGGCCACACCGTGCTGCTGACGACCCACTATCTGGAGGAGGCCGAGGCGTTGTGCGGCCGTCTGGCGATGCTCAAGCACGGCCGCGTGGTGGCGCTCGACCGCACCTCGGCGCTGCTGGCCGGACGAGCAAGCACCATGCTGCGCTTCAAGCTCGACACGCCGCTGCCGGCCGCGCTTGAGGCACAGGCGCGCGTCACCGGTCGCATCGTGCAGATCAAGACGCGCAACGCGGCCGAGGTCGAGTCGGTGCTGGCCACGTTGCGCGCGGCGGGCGGCCAGCCCGAGGACCTGGAGATCGGCCGCGCCGACCTCGAAGACGTGTTCCTAGAGATCATGCAAGGCGAGACAGCGGCGGTGAGCGCATGACGCAGCCACTCGCAGGAGCCAAGGTGCATGCGCTGACCGGCGCAGGCACGCTCTTCTACAAGGAGGTGCTGCGCTTTCGCAAGGTCAGCGTGCAGACGGTGGCCGCACCCGTGCTTACCGCCGTGCTCTATCTGCTGATCTTCGGCCACGTGCTGCAAGACCATGTGCCGACCACTGCGGGTCTGGGCTACAGCAGCTTCCTGATTCCGGGCCTGGTGATGATGAGCGTGCTGCAAAACGCCTTTGCCAACAGCTCGTCGTCACTCATTCAGAGCAAGATCAGCGGCAACCTGGTGTTCGTGCTGGTCACACCGCTGTCTCACTGGGCGTGGTTCGTGTCCTACGTGGGCGCATCGATGGTTCGCGGGTTGACGGTGGGCGTGGGCGTGCTGGCGGTGTCGATGTGGTTTGCGCCGCTGACACTCGCACACCCGGCCTGGGTGGTCGTGTTCACGCTGCTGGGCGCGGCCACCATGGGCACGCTCGGGTTGATCGCCGGGCTGTGGGCCGAGAAGTTCGATCAGATCGCGACCTTCCAGAACTTCGTGGTCATGCCCATGACCTTCCTGGCCGGGGTGTTCTATTCGGTGCACAGCCTGCCGGCCGTGTGGCAGCGGGTCAGCCACTTGAATCCGCTGTTCTATCTGGTCGATGGTTTTCGCTGTGGCTTCTTCGGCACCAGCGATGTTTCACCGTGGTTGAGCCTGGGCGTTGCGCTTGCCAGTCTGGTGCTGGCGTCGGTCGTGTCGATACACCTGCTGCGCATCGGTTACAAGATCCGCCACTGAGCAGGCCTGGGCCATAATTTGACGATGTCTGATCCCACCGCGAACGACGTTCAGCGCTACATCGCCGAGGGGTTGGCGTGCGAGCACCTTGAGGTGCAAGGCGACGGGCGGCATTTCTTTGCCACCATCGTGACGCAGGCGTTCGACGGCCTCAACCGCGTGGCGCGCCACCAGCTGGTCTACCGGGCCTTGGGCGACAGGATGCGCGCTGAAATCCATGCCTTGTCGATGAAGACGCTGACTCCCCACGAGTGGAGCACCAGCCCCGACCGAGCCACCCTGCATCACCACTGAAAGCCGCTGCGGCCTCAGGCTGCAGCTGGCGAGCCCCGTTGATCGGGCTCGTTCGTGCCGCAGTCGCCCTACCAAGCTCATGGACAAACTTCTGATACGCGGTGGTCGCCCTCTCCAGGGAGAGGTGACGATTTCCGGAGCCAAGAACGCCGCACTGCCGCAGTTGTGCGCGGCGCTGCTGTGCGCCGAGCCGTTGACGCTGGCAAACGTGCCGCACTTGCAGGACGTCAACACCACGCTCAAGCTGCTGCGCAACATGGGGGTGGTGGCCGAGCGCAGCCAAGTTCAGCCCGATGAGGTCACCCTCGATGCATCGGCGGTGAATCTGCCCGAAGCGCCGTACGACCTGGTCAAGACCATGCGCGCATCGATCCTGGTGCTCGGCCCGCTGCTGGCGCGATTCGGTCGGGCGCGCGTGTCGCTGCCGGGTGGCTGCGCCATCGGATCGCGACCGGTCGACCAGCACATCAAGGGCCTGCAGGCGATGGGCGCGGCGATCACTGTTGAGCACGGCTACATCATCGCCACGGCGCCTGTGGGTGCCGATGGGCAGCCGCAGCGCCTGCGCGGCGCGCGCATCACCACCGACATGGTCACCGTGACGGGCACCGAAAACTTGCTGATGGCCGCCACCCTGGCCGACGGCGAGACCGTGCTTGAAAACGCCGCCCAGGAGCCTGAGGTGGTTGACCTGGCCGACATGCTGGTCAAGATGGGCGCGCACATCGAGGGCCAGGGCACCGGCCGCATCCGCGTGCAAGGTGTCGAGCGCCTGCATGGGTTGGCCGCGACAACCAGCCACCGCATCGTGCCCGACCGCATTGAGGCCGGCACCTTTCTGTGCGTGGTGGCGGCCACCGGCGGTGACGTGGTGTTGCGCCGCACGCGAGCTGACCACCTCAGCGCGGTGATCGACAAGCTGCGCGAAGCCGGCGTGACGATCGAAACCGGCGACGACTGGATTCGCGTTTGTAGCCACCAACGGCCGCGCGCGGTGAGCTTTCGCACCAGCGAATACCCCTTGTTCCCGACCGACATGCAAGCGCAGTTCATGGTGCTCGACTGCATCGCCGAGGGCACCGCCACGGTGACCGAGACCATCTTCGAGAATCGCTACATGCACGTGAACGAACTGGTGCGGCTCGGTGCGCACATCGATGTCAACGGCCCTGTGGCGGTGGTGCACGGCGTGCCCCGGCTGTCGGGCGCCACCGTGATGGCCACCGATCTGCGTGCTTCGGCCAGTCTGGTGATTGCAGGGCTGGTGGCTGACGGCGAGACGCTGGTCGACCGCATCTATCACCTCGACCGTGGCTACGACCAGATGGAAGCCAAGCTGCGTGCCATCGGCGCCGACATCGAGCGTGTCAAATCAGCCCTCCCCACATGAAAGCACTGCCGTGATCACCCTCGCGCTGTCCAAGGGACGCATCTTTGAAGAGACCTTGCCCCTGCTCCAGGCAGCCGGCATCGAGGTCTCAGAAGATCCGGAAAAGTCCCGAAAGCTGATCATCGGCACCAATCGCCCCGACGTGCGTGTGGTGCTGGTGCGTGCCAGCGACGTGCCGACCTACGTGCAGTACGGTGGTGCTGATCTGGGCGTGACCGGCAAGGACACGTTGATTGAGCATGGCGGCTCGGGCCTGTACCAGCCGCTTGACCTGAAGATCGCGAAGTGCCGCATGAGCGTGGCCACGCGCGCCGACTTCGATTACGCCAATGCGGTCAAGCAGGGCTCGCGCATCCGTGTGGCCACCAAGTACACGCTGACCGCGCGCCAGCACTTCGCCGACAAGGGCGTGCACGTGGACGTGATCAAGCTCTACGGCTCCATGGAGCTGGCGCCGCTGACCGGGCTGGCCGATGCCATCGTCGATCTGGTGTCCAGCGGCAACACGCTCAAGGCCAACCACCTCGTCGAGGTCGAGGAGATCATGCAGATCTCGGCGCGCCTCGTCGTCAACCAGGCCGCGCTCAAGCTCAAGCGCGAGCCGATCCGCGCCATCATCGACGCCTTCGCCAGCGCCATTCCGTCATGACCGTTCGCATCCGCCACCTCGACACCAGCGCCGCTGGTTTTGCCGCCGACTTCGAGCGCGTGCTGCACTGGTCGGCCGAAACCGATGACGCGATCGAGACGCGGGTGGCGGCCATCGTGGCCGACGTGCGCACGCGTGGCGACGCCGCGGTGCTCGAATACACGCAGCGCTTTGATGGCGTGGAGGCCGCTTCGGTGGCCGCTCTGGAAATCGGCCACGACGAGTTGCAAGCTGCGCTGGCTGCCATCACACCGGCCCAGCGCTCGGCGCTGCAAGCCGCTGCCGACCGCGTGCGCAGCTACCACCAGCGCCAGCTCGAGGCGTGCGGTCGCTCGTGGATCTACCGCGACGCCGACGGCACCTTGCTGGGCCAAAAGGTCACCCCCCTCGACCGCGTGGGCATTTATGTGCCCGGTGGCAAGGCGGCCTATCCGTCGAGCGTGTTGATGAACGCAGTGCCCGCGCAGGTGGCTGGTGTGGGCGAGATCGTGATGGTGGTGCCCACCCCGGCGCGCCGCGATGGTTCGCCTGAAGCAGCTCGCGGTGAGCGCAACCCGCTGGTGCTGGCCGCGGCCGCCGTGTCCGGCGTCAGTCGGGTGTTCGCGATCGGTGGCGCACAGGCGGTGGCCGCACTGGCCTACGGCACGGCCACGGTGCCCGCCGTCGACAAGATCACCGGCCCGGGCAATGCCTATGTGGCCAGCGCCAAGCGGCGCGTGTTCGGCAAGGTGGGCATCGACATGATCGCCGGCCCGAGCGAGATCCTGGTGCTGGCCGACGGCAGCACG
>CANGBT010000088.1 GCA_947452135.1 Burkholderiales bacterium | reverse complement strand
CTCGTCGAAGTCGGTCCAGTCGATCACGATGCCCGCCGCGCTGGCGATGGCCACCAGGTGCAGCGTGTGGTTGGTCGAGCCGCCGGTGGCCAGCAGGCCGACGATGGCGTTGACGATGGCGCGCTCGTCGACGATCTCGCCGATCGGCGTGTGGCCGGTGCCCGGCGTGCAGATGTCGAGCAGGCGGCGCGTGGCCTCGGTGGTGAGTGCTTCGCGCAGCGGCGTGCCCGGCGTGATGAAGGCGCTGCCCGGCAGGTGCAGGCCCATCACTTCCATCAGCATCTGGTTGCTGTTGGCGGTGCCGTAGAAGGTGCAGGTGCCGGCGCCGTGATAGCTCTGCATTTCGGCCGCCAGCAGTTCTTCGCGGCCGACCAGGCCTTGCGCGTAAAGCTGGCGGATGCGGCCTTTTTCGTCGTTGGCCATGCCCGAGGTCATCGGCCCGGCCGGCACGAAGATGGTCGGCAAGTGGCCGAAGGCCAGCGCGCCGATCAGCAGCCCCGGCACGATCTTGTCGCACACGCCGAGCATCAGCGCGCCATCGAACACCGCGTGGCTGAGCGCGATGGCGGTGGACTGCGCAATCACGTCGCGCGACCACAGCGACAGCTCCATGCCGGGCTGGCCTTGCGTGACGCCATCACACATCGCCGGCACGCCACCGGCGAACTGCGCCGTGGCGCCGCGCTCACGCGCTGCACGCTTGATGAGGGCGGGAAACTGTTCGAACGGCTGGTGGGCCGACAGCATGTCGTTGTAGGCCGACACGATGCCGAGGTTGGGCGCGCGCTGCTCGCGGATCACCAGCTTGTCGTTGGACGGCGTGGCGGCCATGGCGTGGGCCAGGTTGGTACACGACACGCGGGCGCGGGCGGCGCCACCGGCGGCCGATTCACCGGCCTGGCGTATGCGCGCCAGATAGGCCGAGCGGGTGGCGAGACTGCGTTCGCGGATGCGCTCGGTGACGCGCACGACGGTGGGATGGAGCGGCATCTCGGAAGTCCTCGATCGGTTCATGGGCAGCTCAGGCAGCAGGCCTGAAAACAACATGCGGGACGGCGGTTTTCGCGATTGACGAAACCTGTAACCGGTGTGATCATTGTATGGAAACTAAATTACATCGCAATGGCTTTTGACCTCGTTCTCTTTGGCGGTACCGGTGACCTGGCATGGCGCAAGCTGATGCCGGCGTTGTTTCAGGCTTTTCGTCACGGCAAGCTGCCGCCCGACGGGCGCATCCTCGCCGTGGCGCGTGATGCGCGCAGCGACGATGAGTACCGCGCGCTCATCCATGACCGCTTTGCCGATGTCGAGCAAGCCAAGCGCCCCACCGAGGCCGAATTCGCGCGCTTTGCGCAACTGCTGCACTACCGGCGCATGGACTTGTCCAAAGTCGAGGACTACCAGGGTCTGAAGACCTGGATCGACGAGCGCGGCGCCGAGACGGTGGTGCTGTTCTTGGCGACCAGCCCGCACCTGTTCATGCCGGTGTGCGAGCAGCTCGGCGCCGTGGGCTTGAACGGCCCGCACGTGCGCGTGGTGCTTGAAAAGCCGCTGGGCCACGACCTGGCCAGCGCGCAGCAGATCAACAAGGTGGTGCGCAGCGTTTTCGACGAGCGACAGGCGCTGCGAATCGACCACTACCTTGGCAAGCCAGCGGTGCAAAACCTCTCGGCGCTGCGCTTTGGCAATGCGCTGTTCGAGCCGATCTGGCGCCGCGAAAGCATCGCCAACATCCAGATCACGCTGGCCGAAAGCCTGGGCGTGGGCACGCGCGGCGACTTCTACAACAGCACCGGCGCGCTGCGCGACATGGTGCAAAACCACGCGCTGCAGCTGCTCACCATGATCGCCATGGAAGCACCCGCGAGCAGCGACGCCGATGCCATCCGCGACGAAAAACTCAAGGTGCTTCGGTCGCTGCGGCCGTTCACCGAGAGCGACGTGGCCCGCGATGTGGTGCGAGGCCAGTACCGCGCCGGCATCATCGGCGGCCAGCCGGTGCCGGGCTATCAGCAGGAGTCTGACCCGCTGGCCGGCAGCACCACCGAGACTTTCGTGGCGCTGCGCACCGAGGTGCAGAACTGGCGTTGGGCCGGCGTGCCGTTCTACATCCGCACCGGCAAGCGCCTCGCGGTGCAAGAGGCGCACATCGTCATCAACTTCCGCCATGTGCCGCACTCGATCTTTCCGAGCACCGGCGCAGCCAACAAGCTGGTGATCAAGCTGCAGCCCGAAGACGGGCTCGAGCTGCACCTGATGGCGGCCAAGGGCACCGGTCAGCACGAGCTGCTGGCACCGGTGTCGCTGGACCTCGACTTCGACAAGGCCTTTGCCACCGAACGGGTGGGCGCTTATGAGCGGCTGCTGCTCGACGCGCTGGCCGGTCGGCTCAACCTGTTCGTGCGCAGCGACGAGCAAGAACAGGCCTGGCGCTGGGTCGAGCCCATCTTGAACCACTGGTCGCGCGAGCCTGAGGGACCCAAGCCCCATGCGGCCGGCAGTTGGGGCCCTGCGGCGGCCAGTGCGCTGATCGCACGCGACGGCTTCGCCTGGTCCGAGGAGAGCTGAGCGAGCATGCTCGAGCGCATCCAGGCGAGTCTGGCGGGGCTGTCACCCGCAGAGCAAAAGGTGGCCCGGCTGCTGCTGGCCGACCCACGCAGTTTCACCAGCCTGCCGGTGGCCACGCTGGCCGAGCACGCCGATGTGAGCAAGCCCACGGTGGTGCGGTTTTGCCGCAGCCTGGGCTACGCGGGGCTGATCGACTTCAAGCGCGCGCTGGCCGGCTCGGTCAACGAGGGCGTGCCGTTCGTGCACCGCAGCGTGGACGAGTCCGACCCGCCGGCCGACATCGTGATCAAGGTGATCGACAACGCGGTGAGCGCGCTGCTCAAGTACCGCGCCAACGCGGCCGGTCACGCCTTCGAGCTGGCCATCGACGCGCTGGCGAGCGCCGGCCTGGCGGGTCGGCGCATCGAGTTCTATGGCGTGGGCAATTCGGGCATCGTGGCGCAGGACGCGCAGCACAAGTTCTTCAGGCTGGGCGTGCACGCTCAGTCGGTGAGCGACGGACATGTGCAAGTCATGAGTGCCACCATGCTGCAGCCGGGCGACTGCGCGGTGGTGATTTCCAACTCGGGGCGTAGCCGCGACTTGCTCGATGCGGCCGACATCGCGCGCCGCAAGGGTGCCACCACCATCTTGATCACCGCGAGCGGCAGCCCGCTGGCGCTCACGGCGAACGGCGAGCAGCACATCTTGCTGGCGGCCGATCACCCGGAGGACTACGACCGCTACAGCCCGATGGTGTCGCGGCTGCTGCACCTGGTGATCATCGACATCCTGACCACCGGCGTGGCATTGCGCCTGCCCAAGACGCTGCGCGGCACGCTGCGCGAGATCAAGAAGAACCTGCGCGCCAAGCGCTATGCCGATGCCATCTGATCACCAGTGGCCTGCTGGCGGTGGGCCAGCACGCCGTTGGCGAGGCTTTGAGTCAGCCTTTTAAGCAGCCGTTGCAGCTTGCGGGCTGGCGGTTTTGGCGGCCGCGACAGCTTGCGCAATCTGACGCTTGAGTTCGCGCTTCATGTCTTTGGCCCGCTTTTGCTTTTCGCGGCGAATCCCACGGTGTCTGTCAGCGCTCATGGTGTGTCTCTTTGTGTCTTGGTCTAGGTGGTTTGATGAGGGATCGCGCCGATCGCCGCCTTGCAGCAGACCCCGGTTGGCGTCCCGAACGAAACTCCCACGGCCTGTCCCACAGCCATCGGAGGGAGGTGACGTTACCAGAGGTCCTTCGACACCAACGCCGCTGCCTCATCGAGGGGCAAATATGAGCAACCGGGCGGGAAACACCGCGGTTTCGATGCGCAAAGAGGCTGGTTCAATAAATGCATCGCCCATCCCATGAACACACCCTGAAGGAACCGTCGTGAATGACCTGAAGGTGCTTTTGCAGGCGCAGTCCGTGGCCGTCATCGGCGCATCAGCCCGCGCCGGTGCGCTGGGGTATCGGGTGGTCGACAACCTGCACCGGGCGGGCTTCCAAGGGCCGGTGCTGCCGGTGCACCCGCGACAGCCCACGGTGCTTCGCATTGCCTGCCACCGCTCGGTCGAGGCGCTGCCTTTCACGCCGGACCTGGCCATCGTGTGCACGCCCGCCGAGATCGTGGTCGAGCAGATGCAGTTGCTGGGTGCCAAAGGCGTGCGTGCAGCCATCGTCATGGCACACGACCCCGATGGCGAAGCCGCTGGTACGCCGCTCAAGCAAGCCATCGAACAAGTGGCACAGCGTCACGGCATGCGCTGGCTCGGTCCGCGCTCGGCGGGCATTCAACTGCCGCGTGTCGGCTTGAACGCGAGCTGGATGGAATCGATGCCGCCTGCGGGCAAGCTGGCGCTGGTGTCGCAGTCGTCATCGATGGCGGCCAGCGTGCTGGGGCTCGCCGCCGCGCGGCAGATCGGCTTTTCGACAGTGCTCACGCTGGGCGATGGCGGCAATGTCGATGAATCCGACGCGCTCGATTACCTGGCCTCCGACGGACGCACCCAAGGCGTGCTGCTGTGCCTGAACAAGATCAGCGACGGAGCGCGGTTCATGGCCTCGGCGCGGGCGCTGGCTCGACTCAAGCCGGTGGTGGTGCTGTGGGCCGACACACCTTGCGAGCCAGTGCCAGACAACGGCGCTCCGGTGGTCGATCACGCGCTGGTCTGCCGGGCGGCCTTCGATCGTGCCGGTGTCTTGCGTGTGGATGACGTCGGGTCGTGGGTCGATGCGGTGGAAATGTTGGGGCACGGCCAGCGCCATGTGGGTGACCGGCTGGCCATCGTGAGCAACGGCATGGGCCCGGCGCTGCTGGCGCGCTCGATGCTGGAGAGCCAACATCCGCCTGTCGATCTTGGCGATCAGGTCAAGCTCCAGCTCGCACCGCTGCTGCCCAAGGGCCTCGCCCCGGCCAACCCGCTCAATCTGGGGGTGGACGCCAACGCTGCCCGTTATGAAGCGGCCATGAGCGCGCTCTTCAAGAGCGACGCGGCCGATGCCTTGCTGGTGATCGTCGCCCCGTGCCGCTCTGCGCTCGGCGATGACATCGCCGCGGCGATCGCCAAGGTCGCCCGGTCCAGCGGACGCACCGTGATGGCTTGCTGGCTGGGCGGCGCCAGCGACAAGGTTCACGCGACGCTGGCTGCGGCCGAGGTCCCGGTGTTCGACGCGCCGGTGCAGACCGCACGTGCGTATCTGCACATGGTGCGATTCAGGCGCGCCCAGGAAGCCCTCAAGCAGGTGCCGGATCAATGCAGCTTCAAGTCGTCGTCGCTCGGTCGTGACCTGAGGTTGAGCGATGAGGCCGAGAGCGTGGGATACCTGCGCGCCTACGGCGAGATTTCTGCAGCGGTCATGCTCGATCGCCCCGAACTGGCGGGTGAACAGGCGCAGGCGGTGTTCGCGGCGGTGGGTTTGCAAGGTGTCGCCCTGGACAGCCCGTCCGCGCTGCAGGCCCTGGCCGGTCAGGCCGTCCCGTTGAAGATCAGGGTGGCAGACGACCCCTCGTTCGGCCGGGCGATCGAAGCCTCGGTCGGAAGCCGGATGTGGACGCTGCTGCCCGCGCTGAACACCGAACTTGTCAGGGAACCGGCTCGCGCGCTGTGCGCGGAGTTGGCCCTGGTCGCGCCGTGGAAGGTGACGGCGGACGCCGTGGCCAAGGCGCTGCTGCAGGTGGCGGACTTGCTGGTGGGCTTTCCGGAAATCGTGGGCGTCGAGATCCCGGCGTTCGTCTGGAACGGCACCGAGTTGCAGCCATCGGCCCCGCGGTTGTGGGTCCAGACCCATCTGCGTGGCCAGCGGCATCTGGCGCTGCAACCCTACCCTCGCGAGACCGAGGAAAAGATCGTCTTGCGTGACGGCCGCGTGGCGCTCATACGGCCGCTGCGCCCCAGCGAAGACATCGGGCTGCTGGCCGAGTTGCTGGCCAACGTGGCGGGCGAAGACTTGTTCATGCGGTTCTCGAAGGTGATCCAGGGCGTTCCGCCGGAGGTGCTCGCCAAGATGGCGCGCGTTGACTACGACCGCGAGATGGGCTTTGTGGCCTTGACCGAAAACGCGCAAGGCCAGCCGGTCTTGCTGGGCGTGGTCGATGCCTTCGTGATGCCCGATCACAGCGAGGCCGAGTTCTCGATCCTGCTGCGCTCCGACCTCAAGCGCAGCGGGCTCGGGTCGGCCTTGATGAAGAAGATCATTTCGTATTGCGCCGCCCGAGACATCAAGACGCTGGTCGGGATGATCCTGAAACAAAACCACGGCATGCGTGGGCTGGCGAGCCATCTGGGGTTTTCAACGGCCGTTGATCCCGACGACGACATGGTCACCGTCACGCTGCCGCTGACCGGGCCCGACAAGTAACGCTGCGGGTCACCGGCTGGCAGCCGGGATCACGGGGCGATCAGGGGCGGGGTCAGGCAGGAGCGTCAAGGCCCCGAAACCGGCGCGAACCTCGGCTGGCGCCGGCCTTCGAAGTCGATGTCCTCGAAGAACATGGCGTGTGGCCGCACCCACAGGCCTGATGCGTTGTAGAGCGGCCGGTACACCACCAGCGGCTCGAGCGTTTCGCTGTGGCGGGCGGCGCCCACCACCTCGTATTCGCCGCCCTTGTAGTGGCGATAGCGACCCAAGGGCGTGTGGGGAAGTGCGGGCAAATCGGTCATATGTCGTATCCAAATGAGCGGATCACGGCCCTGGCCTTTTCACCACGCAGGAATTTCATGAGAGCGATCGCCGCCGGGTGATCCTTCCCGTTGACGAGGAGGATGGCGTCCTGCCGGATCGGGGTGTGGAAATCGGGCGGGACGATCCAACCCGAGCCTCGGGAGATTTTCCCGTCAGAGATGACCTGCGACAGCGCCACAAAACCCAGCTGGACGTTGCCGGTGGCGACGAACTGATAAGTCTGCGCGATGTTCTCGCCTTGCACGAGCCTGGACTGCACGTCCTTCAAGACCCCCAGCCTGGTCAGCGTTTCCACGGCCGCTGAGCCATACGGCGCCAGCCTGGGGTTGGCGATGGCGATGCGATCGAACTTGCTGCTGCGCAGGATGTTGCCCCCGGCATCAACGTATCCGGGTTGCTCGCTCCACAGCACCAGTTGACCGATGGCGTAGGTGAAGCGCGAGCCTTCGACGCCCAGGCCTTCCCTTTCGATTCGCAGCGGCGTCTCGTCGTCGGCCGCCAGCAAGACCTCGAACGGCGCACCGTTCTTGATCTGCACATGAAAGCCGCCCGTGGAGCCCGATGCCAGCACGGCCTGATGCCCGGTCTCCTGCGCAAAGGCCTCGGCGATCTTGCGCATGGGGGCGATGAAGTTCGATGCCACCGCCACGCTGACTGAGGCAGCTTGAACATTGAGCGCCAGACCAAAAAGCGCACCCCACAAGACGAGTCTGAACATGTCGCGCGTCGCTTTCCGAGCCGGGATCAGCGAGGCTCTCAGCGCCGCCGTCGATGGCACCGAACCCCGATACCCGGGCCGGCACGAAAAAAAAGGCCCGGAAGTGACTCCGGGCCCTGTGGTCTGGTGGAACCGGGGGGAATCGAACCCCCGTCCGCAAGCCATCATCAGGTAGTTCTACATGCGTAGCTGACTGATTTGGATTTAAAGGTGACCCCCGCGCAGCAGCACGCTGAAATCACCTCGATTCACTAAGTTTGATCCTGAGCCGAGTGACCCGGTACAGGACGAGCCCATGTGTATGACTTCGCAGTTTTTGGGTGTTACCCCTCAAACCCAGCCCATCGGCCAACTGTTGCGAAGCTCACCGGTTTTAAGCGGCGAGTGCGAACGTAGAGTCGTTTGCAGTTACTTTGTTTCCAGTGGTTTTACGAGCGAACTGGTGCTCGGCATGCCCTAGTCCAAATCCGAACCCACGTCGAAACCAGGTCGGTCCCAGAACGAAGCAGTTTAGGCCATTGCCAGCCATTGCAAGAGGTCTTGTGGGGTGTCGGCGATGTGATGCGCGCCCCACGCTTCGACCGGTTCGCCCAGGCCCAGATAGCCCCACTTCGCGGCGACGGTTTTCATGCCGGCAGCCCGACCGGCCTGCACGTCGCGCAAGTCGTCTCCGACGTAAAAGCATCGGGTGGGATCGACTTGCATCCGACGCGCGGCTTCCAGCAGCGGTTCGGGATGGGGCTTTGCGTGCGGCGTCGAATCACCGCCGATCACCACCGCGGCACGCTCGAACAAGCCCAGCGCACGCGACAGCGGGTCCGCCAGCCGGATCGACTTGTTGGTGACGATGCCCCAGGGCAGCGAGCGCGATTCAAGCAACCGCAACAACTGATCCACGGCATCGAAGATGCGGGTGTCGCGTGTCATGCGCGACTCGTAGCGCGTGAGGAACTCGTCTCGAAGCGGCTCGAAGGTCGCGTCACCCGGAATCACGCCAAAGGCTTCGCCCACCAGACCGCGCGCACCTGAGCCCACGGCAGCGCGCAACCTGTCGTACGAAGCATCGGGCAAGCCGCGGGCGCGAAGCATGTCGTTGGCGGCGCCCGCCAGATCGGGGGCACTGTCGATGACCGTGCCGTCAAGGTCAAACAGGACCGCTGCAACGATGGCGCTCATGCGGGTTTGCGGCAGGCAATCATGTAGTTGACGCTGGTGTCGCCGGACAGCCAGTAGCGCCTCGTGAACGGGTTGTATTCGAGCCCGCACGCCTCGTTGACGACCAAACCCGCCGCCCGGCAGTGGCCTGCCAATTCGCTGGGCTTGATGAATTTGGCGTACTCGTGCGTGCCCTTGGGCAGCAACTTGAGGATGTGCTCGGCACCCACGATGGCGAACAGGAATGCCTTGGGGTTGCGATTGATGGTGGAAAAAAACAGCCAGCCATCGGGCTTGACCAATTTGGCGCATGCAGCCACCACCAGCGACGGATCTGGCACGTGCTCAAGCATTTCCATGCAGGTCACCACATCGAAAGCCGCGGGTGCCTCATCGGCCAGCGCCTCAGCCGACACCTCACGGTACTGAACACCCGACGTGCCAGCCTCCAGCGCGTGCAATGCAGCCACGCGCAGGGCCTTGGTGGACAGGTCGATGCCCAGAACATCCGCACCACGGCGGGCCATGGCGTCGGACAAGATGCCACCACCGCAACCGATGTCGACCACACGCTTGCCTCGAACGCCTGCGCGCTGGTCGATCCAGTCGAGCCGCAAGGGGTTGATCTGATGAAGGGGACGGAACTCGCTTTCCGGGTCCCACCACCGGTGGGCCAATTCGCTGAACTTGGCGATTTCCTGAGGATCGACGTTGACTGCCATTTTCTTGCTCTCCAAAGAAAAACCCCGCCGCAGCGGGGTTGTTCAAACGCTAGCGAGAACCGCTTACTTCTTGGTGCCGACGAATTCGATCTCGACGCGGCGGTTCTTGGCGCGGCCTTCTGCCGTCTTGTTGTCAGCCACTGGCTGCTTCTTGCCCTTGCCTTCGGTGTAGACGCGATTCTTTTCAACACCCTTGGCGACCAGGTAAGCCTTGACGGCTTCGGCACGGCGCACCGACAGCTTGTCGTTGTAGGCGTCTGAGCCCACCGAGTCGGTGTGACCAACAGCGATGATCACTTCCAGATTGATGCTGCCGAGCTTGCTGACGACGTCATCGAGCTTGGCCTTGCCTTCTGGCTTGAGCACCGACTTGTCGAAGTCGAAGAAAGCGTCAGCCGCAAAAGTCACCTTCTGGCTGACGGGGAAAACAATCGCCGGGGCAACCACGGGAGCTGCTGGAGCCACCTCAGGAGCAGCTGCCGGCTCTTCTGCTGCCTTGGGGGCGGCCTTCGGAGCACCGTCGCAGCCTGGCAGCGCGGTTGCAGGCGTCCAGTTGGCATCGCGCCAGCACAGCTCGTTCGTACCGTTTTTCCAAGGCAACCCCGTAGGGTTGACCCAGTTATCAATCCGGGCAGTTTGGGCAGACGCGCCAAAGGCCGTGCAGGCCATCGCAACGACCGCAAACAGCGATACCACCTTGTTCAATTTCTTCATGGTTTTCCTCTTGAGCGAAGCTGCAATCAAATCTGCGGAAATCTTCCGAACAGCAGTCGGATTCGACGGGCAACGAGCCAAAACGCATCAAATTGCCAACTTTTCGATTGTGCCATAGGGGTTTCGAGGCGTTGGTGACAGCCTTGAATGCCGAGCCACCTTCGCTCGGTTGTCGCCTCAACACAACAATCTCCGGCCTCTACAATCTCGGATCCCGAGAGCGGCCAGTTCACGGCATACCCGACAAACACTCTGCGCTCTGCGCGAATCCCCAGCATGAGCCAGTTCGCCAAAGAAACACTGCCCGTCAGCCTCGAAGAGGAGATGCGGCGGTCTTATCTCGACTACGCCATGAGCGTGATCGTGGGGCGAGCGCTTCCAGACGCGAGAGACGGCCTCAAGCCGGTGCACCGTCGCGTGCTCTTCGCGATGCACGAACTGAGCAACGACTGGAATCGCCCCTACAAGAAGTCGGCTCGTATCGTGGGCGACGTGATCGGCAAATACCACCCTCACGGTGACCAGTCGGTCTACGACACCATCGTGCGCATGGCGCAGGACTTTTCGCTGCGGCACATGCTCGTGGACGGTCAAGGCAACTTCGGCTCGGTCGATGGCGACAACGCTGCGGCCATGCGGTACACCGAGATCCGCCTGGCCAAGATCGCGCACGAAATGCTGGCGGATCTGGACAAGGAAACCGTCGATTTCGGCCCCAACTACGACGGCAGCGAGAAAGAACCGCTCGTCTTGCCGAGCAGGCTGCCGAATTTGCTGGTCAATGGCTCGGGCGGCATTGCCGTCGGCATGGCGACCAACATCCCGCCGCACAACCTCAACGAGGTGGTGGATGCCTGTCTGCATCTGCTGAAAAACCCGGGCGCCACCATCGATGAACTGATGGAAATCATGCCGGCACCGGACTTCCCGACCGCCGGCATCATTTACGGACTCAACGGCGTGCGCGACGGCTACCGCACCGGGCGCGGACGCGTGGTGATGCGCGCCAAATGCCACTTCGAAGACATCGACAAGGGCCAGCGCCAGTCGATCATCGTCGACGAGATCCCGTACCAGGTAAACAAAAAGAATCTGCTCGAGCGCATGGCCGAGCTGGTGCATGAAAAGAAGCTCGAAGGCATCAGCCACATCCAGGACGAGTCTGATAAAGACGGCATGCGTGTCGTCATCGAACTCAAGCGCGGCGAAGTGCCCGAGGTGGTGCTCAACAACCTGTACAAGCAAACGCAGTTGCAAGACACGTTCGGCATGAACATGGTGGCGCTGATCG
>CANGBT010000087.1 GCA_947452135.1 Burkholderiales bacterium | reverse complement strand
TGCGTGACGACCCGATCCTGAAGTTCCTGATCGTGGCGCTGTCGTTCTACGGCATGAGCACCTTCGAGGGTCCGATGATGGCCATCAAGACCGTCAACGCGCTCAGCCACTACACCGACTGGACCATCGGCCACGTGCACAGCGGTGCGCTGGGCTGGGTGGGCTTCGTGTCGATGGGCTCGCTGTACTACCTGATCCCGCGCATGTTCGGGCAGACCAAGATGCACAGCGTGCGCGCCATCGAGCTGCACTTCTGGATCGCCACCATCGGCGTGGTGCTCTACATCGCCGCGATGTGGATCGCCGGGGTGATGCAAGGCCTGATGTGGCGCGCGGTCAACCCCGATGGCACGCTGGTCTACAGCTTCGTCGAGAGCGTCAAGGCGACCTATCCGTTCTATGTCGTGCGTCTGGTCGGCGGGGTGCTCTACCTCGGCGGCATGCTGATCATGGCTTGGAACGTGGTGATGACCGTGTCGCGCGGCAAGGTCGTCGCGGTACCCGTGCCGACGGCACTGGCCACTGCCTGAGCAAAGGACTTTCATGAACGCCAAAACAGACAACCACGCTCCGGCCTCCGGGCACGAGCGCATCGAGACCAACAACCTGCTGATGATCGTGCTGATCCTGCTGGTGGTGGCGGTGGGCGGCATCGTCGAGATCGTGCCGCTGTTCTTCCAGCGCTCCACCACGCAGCCGGTCGAAGGCCTCAAGCCGTACACCGCGTTGCAGCTCGCCGGACGCGACATCTACACCCGCGAGGGTTGCTACAACTGCCACTCGCAGATGATCCGGCCCCTGTACGCCGAGACCTTGCGCTACGGCCACTTCTCGACGGCCGGCGAGTTCGTCTACGACCACCCGTTCCAGTGGGGCAGCAAGCGCACCGGACCCGACCTGCACCGCGTGGGCGGCAAGTACAGCGACGAGTGGCACCGCGTGCACTTGAACAACCCGCGTGATCTGGTGCCCGAGTCGAACATGCCGGCCTATCCGTGGCTGGTGACGGCGCTGGTTGATGCCGAGTCGCTGCCCAAGCACCTGCGTGCCCTGCGCACGGTCGGGGTGCCCTACAGCGACGAAGAGATCGCGCAGTCGAGCGAGGCGGTCAAGGGCCGCACCGAACTCGAAGCGCTGATCGCCTACCTGCAGGTGCTTGGCACCTCAGTCAAGTGAGGGCACTGTCATGGACGTGAACACCTTGCGCATCGCGGTGACGGTGCTGTCTTTCGTGGCTTTCATCGGCATCGTGTGCTGGGCCTGGTCGCGCAGCAATCGCGCTGGCTTCGACGAGGCCGCCCGACTGCCCTTTCTTGACGATGACCGGAGCATGAAATGAGCGACTTCTTCTCGAATGGCTGGTCGGTGTTCATCGCCGTGGCCGCGGTCGTGTCGATGCTGGCGTGCCTCGTGCTGCTGGCCGCCGCGTCACGCCGCAAGGTGATGTCGGGCGACAACACCACCGGACACGTGTGGGACGGCGATCTGCGTGAACTCAACAACCCGCTGCCGCGCTGGTGGATGTGGCTGTTCATCCTGACCGTCATCTTCAGCCTGGGCTATCTGGTGCTCTATCCGGGTGCGGGCAGCCGTGTCGGAGCCTTCGGCTGGTCGAGCGCGGGTCAGCACCAGACCGAGCAGGAAGCCGCGCGCGCCGCGATGGCACCGGTCTACGCCCGCTATGCACAGGCCTCGGCCGAAACGCTGATGCAAGACCCGGCGGCCATGGGCATCGGCGAGCGCCTGTTCGTCAACAACTGCGCGGCCTGCCACGGCTCGGACGCGCACGGCAGCAAGGGCTTCCCCAACCTGACCGACAACGACTGGCTGCACGGCGGCGACCACGCCACGATCATCAAGACGATCACCGAAGGGCGTGTGGGCATGATGCCGCCGATGTTTGCCGCAGTGGGTGATGCCACCGATGTGCACAACGTGGCGCAGTACGTGCTGAGCCTGTCGGGCAGCACCCACGACGCCGCGGCAGCAGCGGCCGGCAAGCCCAAGTTCGTGGTGTGCGCGGCCTGTCACGGCGCCGATGGCAAGGGCATCCAGGCCATCGGCTCGCCGAACTTGACCGACAAGATCTGGCTGCACGGCTTTGGCGAAGAAGCCATCGCGGCCATGGTCAACCACGGCAAGACCAACGTGATGCCCGCACACGGCCAGCGCTTGATGCCTGAGCAGATTCACGTGCTGGCGGCCTATGTGATGAGCCTGTCTCGCAACAGCAGCACCGCCACCCCCTGACGCCGCGCATGCCCATGGATCCCGTGCGACCTGCCGCTGCGCAGGTCATCCCGATCGTTCCCGTGCCGGCTGCTGCCGGCGCCGAGGGCGAGACCGTCTGGTTGTACGAAAAGCGTCAGCAGATCTACCCGCGCTCGGTGAGCGGGCTGTTCGCCCGCTGGCGCTGGGCCATGGTGTGGATCACGCAGATGGTGTTCTACGGCATGCCCTGGCTGGTGTGGAACGGCCGCCCGGCCGTGCTGTTTGATCTGGGCGCGCGCCGGTTCTACATCTTCGGGTTGGTGCTGCACCCGCAGGACTTCATCTACCTGACGGCGCTGCTGATCATCTGCGCCTACTCGCTGTTTTTGTTCACCGCGGTGGCCGGGCGGCTGTGGTGCGGCTTCGCCTGCCCGCAAACCGTTTACACCGAGATCTTTCTGTGGGTCGAGCGCCACATCGAGGGTGATCGCGTCGCGCGCATGAAGCGCGACGCCGGTGCGCGCAGCTTCGACCGGCTGTGGCGCAAGGGTGCCAAACACGCGGTGTGGCTGGCGATTGGCGTGTACACCGGCTTCACCTTCGTGGGCTACTTCACCCCGATTCGCCAGCTCTGGGCCGAGTCGTTCACCTGGGGCTTCGGGCCGTGGGAGTGGTTCTGGGTGCTGTTCTACGGCTTTGCGACCTACGGCAATGCGGGCTGGCTGCGCGAGCAGGTGTGCCTGTACATGTGCCCGTACGCGCGCTTCCAGAGCGCGATGTTCGACCACGACACGATGATCGTGAGCTACGACCCGGAGCGCGGTGAGCCCCGCGGCTCACGTCCGCGCAGCGCCGATCCGCGTGCTTTGGGCAAGGGCGACTGCATCGATTGCGGCCTGTGCGTGCAGGTCTGCCCGACCGGCATCGACATCCGCGAGGGTCTGCAGTACGCCTGCATCGGCTGCGCGGCGTGCGTCGACGTGTGTGACGGCGTGATGGACAAGATGAGCTACCCGAAAGGCCTGATCCGCTTCGCCACGCAAAACGGTCTGGCGCAGCGGCTCGACACCCGCCAGACCTTGAAGCGCGTGCTGCGTCCGCGTGTGCTGATCTACACCGCCGTGCTGCTGCTGATCTGCACGGCCTTCGTCACCAGCCTGATGCTGCGCAGCCCGTTCCGCGTGGACGTGGTGCGCGACCGGGGCACGCTCGCGCGCATGGTCGGCGAGGGCATGATCGAAAACGTGTACCGGCTGCAGGTGATGAACGCCACAGAATCTGTCCAGAGCTATCGGGTCACGGTGCTCGGCCTCGACGGCGCCACCGTGGCGAGCCGGCCGCACTTTGAAGTCGGCCCGGCCGAGGCGCGCTGGCTGCCGGTGAGCGTGCAGATCGGGCCCGAGGCGGCCCGTCATCTGGGCGCCGGAGCCCACCCGGTGGTGTTCTCCATCGAGCGGCTCGATGACGGCGACGAGCCCGCCCGCGTGCAGGAAAAATCAACCTTCGTCGTGCCGCGCTGAACCCTTCAGGAGAGCCTGTGATGAAACCGAAAGACGCAGCCGACAAGGCACATCGCCCCGCGTGGCGCGAGCCGATGGTGTGGCTGGTGGTGGGCGGCCCAGCCGTGGTCGTGGTGGCCGCGATCACGACCGGCGTCATCGCCTGGCGCGGTGCCGACGAGGTGGTCACCGATCCCGTGGCCGTGCAGACGCACGCGCCGCAGTCCTTGCAGCCCGCGCTGACCGCGCTGACCGCGCGCAACCACGCGGCCGCGCCGCGTTGATGATGACCTGGGCCTTGCTGCGGCGCAGCCTGCAGATCCTCTGGCCGGCCTTCTTGCTGGCGGGGGTGACCGAGACGCTGGTGTTCGCGGTGGTCGACCCGGCCGATCTGCGCTGGTTCGGTGGCGAGGCGTTCGACTGGCCGTTGACAGCGGTCTACACCGTCAGCTTCCTGATCTTCTGGGCGCTGATCTCCACGGCTGGCGCCATCACCATGCTGCTGACGGTCGAGGAGCCGCGCGTTTGATCCGCATCAAGATGCGCTGCCGCCGAGTCGGCACAGTGCGTCCATGTCGATCGAAACCCTCGCGGCTGACCCGGTCAGCCAACTGCTTGCCAGGCTGGATGTCCCCGGCCCGCGCTACACCTCGTACCCGACGGCCGATCGTTTCGTAGACACGTTCGGCCCCACCCGGTACCGACAGGCGCTGGAGTTGCGCGCACAGCAGGTGGCCGCCGGCACTGCGGTGCCGCTGTCGCTGTACGTGCACATCCCGTTTTGCGAGTCGATCTGCTACTACTGCGCGTGCAACAAGGTGGTGACCCGTCACCACGAGCGCGCCGGCCAGTACCTCGAGGCGCTCAAGCGCGAGATCGAGCTGCATGTGGCGGTGCTGGGCCGCCACCAGGTGCTCACGCAGCTGCACTTCGGAGGCGGATCGCCCACCTTCCTCAGCGACGACGAGCTGGCCCACCTGATGGATGTGCTGCGCGAATCCTTCGACATCGCCCCCGACGCCGAGCTGTCGATCGAGATCGATCCGCGCACCGTCAACGAGGTGCGCTTGCGCCACCTGGCCCGCATGGGCTTCGACCGGCTGAGCTTTGGCGTGCAGGACTTCGACCCCGAGGTGCAAAAGGCGGTGCACCGCGAGCAGCCGCTCGAGTCGGTGCGCGCGCTCATCGAGCAGGCGCGCGACATTGGCTACACCTCGATCAACACCGACCTCATCTACGGGCTGCCGCGCCAGACCGCGGCTTCGTTTGCGCGCACCGTGACGCAGATGAGCGAGTTGCGGCCCGACCGCATCGCGCTGTACGCCTATGCGCACCTGCCCGAGCGCTTTCCGCCGCAGCGGCGCATCCACGCCCACGAGCTGCCGTCGGCCGGCGACCGCGTGCACATGCTGCGCACGGCGATCAGCGGCTTTCAGGGCCAGGGCTACACGCACATCGGCATGGACCATTTCGCGCTGCCCGACGACCCGCTGGCCGTGGCCAAGCGCGAGGGGCGGCTGCACCGCAACTTCCAGGGTTACAGCACCTGCGCCGACAGCGACCTGATCGGCCTGGGCGTGTCGTCCATCGGCAAGGTGGGCCGCTGCTACAGCCAGAACGACAAGGCCTTGCCGACGTACTACGAGGCCATCGAACAGTCGCAGTTCGCCACCGTGCGTGGCTACGAGTTGACCGACGACGACCTGCTGCGGCGCGAGGTGATCATGGCGCTGATGTGCCAGGGGCGCGTCGAGTTCGCCAGCGTCGAACGCGCCCACGGCGTGTCGATGAAGACCTACTTCGCCAGCGAGCTCGAGCGGCTGCGGCCGCTCGAAGCCCAAGGGCTGGTCGACATCAAGCCCTCGGCGGTCGAGGTGACCGCGCTGGGCTGGTATTTCGTGCGCGCGATCGCCATGGTGTTTGACCGCTACTTGCAGCCCGAGACGCAGCGTGACCGCTACTCGCGCGTGGTCTGACGCGCGACACGACAGCGCACGCGCGCGGTAGCCTCGCCACATGGACACCGCCTTGATCTTTGGCGCCGGGCTGATGGGCCTGGTCGGCGCACCGCACTGCGCGGCCATGTGCGGCGCACCGTGCGCGGCCGTGATGCAGCGCTGTGGCGGTGAGCCGCGGCAAGGCGCGATGGCCGGCTTCACCGCCGGGCGCATGCTGAGCTACGGCGTGGGCGGCGCCGTGGTGGCGGCCAGCGTGGGCAGCTTCTCGTTGCTCGCGGCGATGGCACCGGTGCTGCGCCCAGTGTGGACGCTCATGCATCTGGCCGTGCTCGGGCTCGGGCTGTGGCTGCTGGCCAGCGGTCGCCAGCCGGCCTGGTGGGCCCGGCTGGGCAACGCACAAACGGCGGTCGCGGCGCCACCACCTGGCTGGCAGCGCGTGGCTGCGCCCTTGCGCGCCGGTGCGGCGGGCAGCCTGTGGCTGGCCCTGCCGTGCGGTTTGCTGCAGTCGGCGCTGGTCGTGGCCGCGCTGGCCAACACACCGCTGCAAGGCGCTGCGGCCATGACGGCGTTTGCGGCCACCTCCTCGCTGGGGCTGTGGCTGCCGGGCAGCCTGTGGGCCCGCTCGGCGGCCGGCGCGCGGGCGGCACCCTGGGCGCTGCGGCTGGCCGGCGCCATGCTGGCCGGTGCGGCCGCCTGGGCGCTGTTCCACGACCTGTGGCTGCGCTGGTCGGCCTGGTGCCAGACGGGGTGATCGCACACGGGCGATTCGGGGGCGCTGGCGACGTGCCGCAAAATCGCAGCTGTGACAGCCACCCACATCGCGATCCTCGACGACGAACCCGACATCCGGCAGCTGCTGGCGGGTTACCTGTCGCGCCAGGGGTTTCGGGTCAGCGAAATGGCCACCGGCCATGACCTGCTGGCACTGACGCCCAGCGACCGCCCCGCCCTCGTGCTGCTCGACCTCGGACTGCCCGGCGAAGACGGCTTCGCGATCGCCCGCACGCTGCGCGAACACTGGCATTGCGGGCTGATCATCGTCACCGGCCGAGGTGACTCCATCGACAAGGTCGTGGGGCTGGAGATCGGTGCCGACGACTACGTGACCAAGCCGTTCGATCTGCGCGAGCTGCTCGCGCGCATCAAGGCAGTGCTGCGCCGGCTGGCCCCCGTGGCCGAGGTCGTCGAGGCCCCGCCGGCGTTGCGCGAGCGGCTGTGCTTCGACGGCTGGGAGCTCGACATCGCCTCGCGCCGGCTGCTCGATCGCACGGGCCAGCCGGTGTCGCTGACGGCCGGCGAGTTCGACTTGCTGTGCGTGCTGGCGCGCCACGCCGGGCGGGTGCTGTCGCGCGACTTCCTGCTCGAGCAGACCCGTGGGCGCGACGCCGCGCCGTTTGACCGCACGATTGACGTGCAGATCGGCCGGCTGCGCCGCAAGCTCGATGACGACGCGGACGATCCGCAGATCATCAAGTCGGTGCGCGGCGCGGGCTACGTCCTGGTTCCGCGAGTCGACATTCAGTGACGCCCGGCACGCCTGCGCCTGCGGTGCCCGATGAGGGCTCGGTGTACCAGGGCCTGTTCGCGGCCTACCCTGACGCGCTGCTGCTGAGCGATCCCGGCGGCCACATCGTGCTGGCCAACCCGGTGGCCGAACGGCTGCTCGGCTATGGCCCGGGCGAGATGGCCGGCCTGTCGGTCGAGGCGCTGGTGCCCGATGCCATCCGTTCGCGCCACGCCGGCTACCGCGAGGCCTACAGCCACAACCCGCGCGCGCGCCCGATGGGCACCCAGATGGAGCTGGTCGCACGTCGCCGCGACGGCACCGAGGTGATGGTCGAGATCGCGCTCAGCCCGCTGCAGGTGGGTGGCCAGCCTTACGTGGTGGCGTCGGTGCGCGGCATCGAGGCCTACCCGCGGGTGCGCCAGGCGCTGCAGCGCGCCCGCTACAGCGAGTTCGTGGCGCAGATGGGCCGCCTGGCCGTGGACACCCGTGACCCGCAGCAGCTGCTGCAGCAAGTGCCTGCGGTCGCCGCAGACGCCTTGCAGGCCGATGCCTGCGTGGTCTTTTTGCTCGAAGCCAGCCGGCTCGAGTTCCATGTGGCCGGTGGCGTGGGCCTGGTGGCCGGCGAAGGCATCGGCAGCCGCTTGCCCAACCGGCCCGACACGCCGCCGGGCTTCGTGCTGTCGCACGGCCAGTCGGTGACCGTGGCGGACTTCCGCACCGAGCAGCGCTTCAGCGTGCCGGCGAGCTATCTGGACTGCGGGCTGGTCAGCGCCATGGGCGTGCCGCTGGTCGATCGCGGCCAGATCATCGGCGTGCTGACCGTGCGCTCGCGCCAGCCCGGGCGCTTCGGCGCCGACGAGCGCCACTTTCTGGAGTCGCTGTCGAACCTGCTGGCCGCGAGCTTGCAGCGCTCGCAAAGCGAAGAAGCGCTCGCCCACGCGCAGCGCATGGAAAGCGTGGGCCAGCTGACCGGCGGCATCGCGCACGACTTCAACAACCTGCTGACCATCATCCAGGGCAACCTGCAAGAGCTCGAGGACCATCCCTCGCTGGTGGGCGACGACGCGGTGCAGCCTCTGGTGGCCGCCGCCTTGCGGGCGAGCCGGCGCGGGGCCGAACTCACCGGCAAGCTGCTGGCGTTTTCGCGCCGGCAGCAGCTCAGCCCGACCGAGGTCGATGTGGGCGCGCTGATCGACTCGCTGGCCGACATGCTGCGCCGCACGCTGGACCAGCGCATCCGCATCGTGGTCAACGACATGCCCGGCGGCTTGCGCTGCGCGGCCGATTCGGGGCAGCTCGAGTCGGCGCTGCTCAACATCGCGATCAACGCGCGCGACGCGATGCCCGAGGGCGGAACGCTGACCTTCGACTGTGCGCCGTGCCTCGGGCTGCCGGCCGATGCGCTGAGCGCGCCCGGCGAGCCGGCACGCCATGACGCGTTCGTTCGCATCACGATCACCGACACCGGCCACGGCATGACCGACGCGGTGCGCGAGCGGGTGTTCGAGCCGTTTTTCACCACCAAGGAACTCGGCCGCGGCACCGGGCTGGGCATGAGCACGGTCTACGGCTTCGTGCGGCAGTCGCACGGGTCGATCCAGCTGAAGACCGCGGTGGGCGCGGGCACGTCGGTGGTGCTGTACCTGCCGCGGCTCAAGGGGGTGGCCGAGCCGGAGGAGCTGGCCGCGCAGGCCGCCACCGAAGGCATTCCGGCCGGGCTGGCGGTGGTGCTCGTCGAGGACGATCCCGAGGTGCGGCAGGTGATGCTGCGTTTCCTGCAGTCGCTGGGTTGCCGCGTGGCCGAGTTCGCCCATGCCGAAGCGGCGCTGGCAGGGCTGGCCACCGGCCAGCGTTGCGACTTGCTGCTGACCGACATCGCCCTGGGCGTGGGCATGCGCGGCAGCGAACTGGCCCGCCAGGTGCGCAGCAAGCGCCCGCAGGCAGCGGTGCTGCTGATGTCGGGCTATTCGGCGGAGATGCTGCAAGCGCCCGTGGGCAGCGGCGCGCCCTGGGAGCTGCTGCGCAAGCCCTTCGAGCGCGATGAACTCGCGCGCGCCATCGTGCGCGCCGTCACGGCCCACCCGCCCGAGCCGCTGGCCTGAGCGCCGCAGCCGGCGTGGGGTTCAGTGCAGGGTGGCGGCAGCCACGCTGCGGTCGATGAAGGCGCTCAACGCGGCCACATCGGGAATCTCGAGCTCGCGGCGGCCCTTTTCGGCAAAGCCGATCACCTTGTCGCGCGCCAGACGCGACAGCGAGCGGCTCACCGTCTCGAGCGTCATGCCCAGGAAGTTGCCGATCTCGGCGCGCGTCATGCGCAGCGTGAAGCTGTCGGTGCGCAGGCCGCGCTGCTCGAGCGTGTCGGCCCAGTGGCGCAGGAAGTCGGCCACCCGGGCATCGGCCGGCAGCGTGCACATGGCCAGCATCGAGTCGCGGTCGCGCGCCAGCTCGCGGCTCATGGCGGTGTGCACGTCGGCCATCAACGCGGGTGTGCGGCTGCAAGCGGCCAGCAAGTCGTCGTAGCGAATCATCCAGACCTCGCCCGTGTCCATGGCGATGGCTTCGCAGCCGTGGTGGCCGTCGGCAATGCCGTCAAAGCCCAGCCAGTCGCCCTTGAAGTGCAGACCGACCACCTGCTCGCGGCCGTCGGGAGCGACGTTGACCGTCTTGAACATGCCGGCATGCACCACGTGGAGCGCTTCGAAGCGCTCGCCGGCGCGGTAGACCGCGTCACCGGTGTGCATCACGCGACGCGTCAGGGGCACTTCGGCTTCGAGCCGCGCCAGCATTCCGGCGATGCGCTGACCGGCTGGGTGGGGAACGGCGCGGCTGGGGCGGGTGGCGGTTTGGAGGGTTTGCACGGCGGTGTCCTGTGGGGTTTCGTCTGGAGATGCAGCGTAGGAGCCGCCGGCCAACGGCGTGACAACCTCAGGCATCACTCGGTAACGGTGTGTGAACGGGGGATGAACCGCTCACCGCGCCTGATGTGCGTCACGGCAGGGTGCCGTGCGAGCCGGTAGCATCCGGCGGCCCATTCGGGTCACACGCGCCGGAGATCCGCATGAAAGACCCCTTGGCCGCCGAGGCGCCGCACGGCGCGAGCGCCCCGCCGGTGGCTGCGTTGCCCCTTGATCGCTTCATCGAGCGCTGCTCGGCCAGCCTGGCCGAGGGCCGCTTCGTGAAGTTGCTGCTGGCCAAGCACCACGGCCCACAGCCGGATCTGCAGCGCGTGACGGTGCGCGCCGTGTCGCTCAAGGGCGAGCCGTGCCTGTCGTTCGTGTACCGGCACACCACGCGCGATGTCACCAAGAACCTGCCGCTGGACGCCGGCTTGCACACGGTGCGCGAGTTGCTGGGCCCGGTGTTTCGCAACGCGCACCTGCACACGGCCGACGAGACCGTCGAGCTCACGATCAGCCAGCGCGGCGTGTGCACGCTGCGCAGCACGCCGATCGCGCGGCCGGCCGGTGTGGCCGATGGGTCCACCGATGGGCGCGAGGCTCCCGGCGCCACCGCGCACGACCGCGAAAAACAGCGCTGGGTCGATGTGCGCCAGCCGTTTCTCACCGCGCTGGGCGTGACCACCGCGCAGCACGACGTGGTGCCGGCGATGTCGCGCAAGTGGAAGCAGATCAACAAGTTCGTCGAGGTGTTCGCCGGCGCCTTGCGCGCCTCAGGGCTGCTGCCGGCAGCCGACGCACCGCCCGCGCCGCCGCGCGCGATCCGCGTGGTCGACTTCGGCTCGGGCAAGGGCTACCTGACCTTCGCGGTGCACGACCACCTGCGCCATCAACCGGGCACCCTGGCGCAGGTCACCGGCGTCGAACTGCGTGGCGACATGGTGCGCCTGGGCAATGCGGTGGCGCAAAAGCTGGGGCTGCAAGGCCTGCGCTTCGACGAGGGCGATGTGAGCACTCGCTGCGCCGAGCCGATTGACGTGATGATCGCGCTGCACGCGTGCGACACCGCGACCGATCACGCCATCCACCACGGCCTGCGCGGCGGCGCGGCCGTGATCCTGTGCTCGCCGTGCTGCCACAAGCAGCTGCGCCCGCAACTGCTCAGCCCGCACCCGCTGCGCCCGATCCTGCAGCACGGGGTGCACCTGGGGCAGCACGCCGAGATGCTCACCGACGGATTGCGCGCG
>CANGBT010000086.1 GCA_947452135.1 Burkholderiales bacterium | reverse complement strand
GCGATGTCGGTGAGCTTGTCGCTGCCCAGCACCTTGGCGCGGAACTCGCGCCGGTCGTTGAGCTTGACCACCACCTCATCGGCATCGTTGACCACGTGGGCGTTGGTGAGGATCACGCCGTCGGCGCGCACGATGACGCCCGAGCCCTCGCCGCGCACGGGCATGTGCAGCTCGGGCGGCAAGCCGCCAAAGCGCTGCTGAAAGCGGTGCAGGAAATCGCGCATTTCTTCGCTCTCGGGTGATCCCGACGGGTCATCCGCTGCGCCGTCGGCACCGGTCGAAACCTTGTGGGTGCCGCTCACGCTGATGTTCACCACGGTGGGGGTGAGCGTCGCGGCGATGCTCGCGATATCGGGCAACCCGGCGCCACCCGACAGCACCGGCCGGCTCGCCGCGGATGGCACGCTGGCGCTGCCTTCCTGAGCATGGCTGTGTTGCCAGTAGCCCGCAGCCGTGAGCATGAGCAGCGTGCTCACGGCCACGGTCAGGGCAGAGCGCTTTTTCGCAATGGAATGGATCTGCATGGGGTGTCTCCGGAGGTGATGCATGGGGCGGTGACGATCAGATCAGATCGGCAGCTGAAAGTTGCAAGGGGTTGCCGAATGGCAAGGCTCCGTGCGCGCGGGATGAGCCAAGTCCATTGTGTTTTTGCACGATGAAGCCCCGCTTAGGACGTCGGTCCACGGCCGCCCCCATAAGCGAAAATCGCCAGTTACCCAAACGGAGTTGTCGATGAGTTACGAGTACCCAGCTGAGAAGTTCTCTACCGCTCGTCAGGCGTTGGTGCCGCCATATGCACAGGGAGATCACGTGGCCGTGGTCACCGCGTTTCAAGAGTGCCGCCTCGGGCTGCACCGCATGAACCGATCGAAGCTCGACCAGACCGCGCGTGCGTGGATCTACGCCCTGGAATGCTTCATGAGCACCGAGGGTTTTTCGGATGCCGGCGGCGAAAGTGCGTGGGACCTCAAGGCAAAAACGTTCACTGCCGAGCAGAAGTCGGAGATTGCCCGGCTGATCGGTGAACTGGCCCAGTGGTTCGCCACCCACTCCATGTGAACACGCGCCCATCCGTGGGACGGCGACCGCACTCCTTCATGCAGCCGAGCGCTCGCGCCGTTGCTCCTTGAGCACCAACGCGGCGATGCACGTCAGAAAGACGATGCTCGTGCCCATGGCGCCCACGCCCAGGCCGCCGTCGGCTCTGGCTTGGGCGAGCCAGTCACCCAGCGCAGCCCCAAGCGGGCGCGTCAGGATGTAGGCGGCCCAAAAGGCCAGCACCGCATTGGCGCCGCGGTGCGCGGCCAGTGCAATCAGCGCGATCAGCACGCCAAAGGCGACCGCACCCCACTGAAATCCCAGGCCCAGCGCTTCGGTGGCGAGGTCGCCCGCCGCAGTGCCCAGCGCAAAGGTGCACAGGATGGCGACCCAGTAGAACGCCTCCCGCCGGGGCGTGTTGATCGCCTGGATCGACAGCGTTCCCTCTTGCCGGTACCAAAGCGCGAAGACGGCGGCCAGCGCGGCTGAAAAGGCAGCGGTGCTGACGTACAGGCTCACGTCCAACCCGTCGGTCAGCGCGTCGGTGATCTGCGTGCCCACCACGCTGACCAGCACCACGGTCAGCCAGTACACCCACGGCGTGAAACGCTGCGATCGCATCTGCGCCGTCAGCGCCAGCACCAGCAATCCGCCCATGGAAACGCCCGTGATCAGCGAGCCCAGACCCAGGTCCATGTCCAGATAGTCGGCGAGCGTTTCGCCCACCGTCGTCGACATGATCTTGACGATCCAGAAGCCCAGGGTGATGTCGGGAACCTTGTTGCGCCACGTGGGCGCGTCATTGTTGGGGGTCATGTCGGTTGGCCTGTCGATGGATGGCGGGGGCTTCGACAGCCATTGTTTTTTTGTCGGATGAAGCTGCGCTTAGGACGCATCCTTCCGCAAAAGGGTGAGTTCCTCGTGCGAAAGCGGCCGCTCAAATGAAAAAGGGACCCTGAGTTGCCTCAGGGTCCCCGTGTCAGAGCAGCGTCAGCTTACTTGGCGGCAGGCGCAGCAGATGCTGCAGGAGCAGCTTCCTTGGCCACATGCTTCTTGGCGGCGTGCTTCTTGTGCATGGGCTTCGAAGCGGCCGGGGCCGGTGCGGTGGCTGCTGCAGGAGCGGCCATGGTCTCAGCCGGCTTGACGGCGGCAGGTGCCTCGGCAAACGAAACAGCAGCGAAGGTGGTCAGGACGGCGGCGATCAGCAGGTTCTTGTTCATGTCGGTGTTCCATTTCAGTCAGCGCTCGTATTGGCTCCGAGCTTGTTGAGCGGTCTCGGTATTCACCGGGCTTGCAATCACAACGCCAGCCGCAGCGGTTCCGTTTACCTCAGGCTGAAATATCGTGAGGGCCTGCGCCAGCGGGGCTGATCAAAGCCCCAACCACGCTGCCACGCCGATACCCAGCGCCACGGTACCCACACCATAGACGCCCCACTGCAGCCAGCTCTTGCGCGTGAGCAATGCAATGGCTGACAACGCGATCGAGACCTGAATCAGCATCGTGCCCTGCGCCCAGCGGTGGTGGTGGTGCATGGCCACTTCCGAAGCCTCGTCGGCCTGTTTCGATTGGGTCTCGAAGGCCTCGGCCTGCAGCTTGATGTCGGCCTTTTCGGATTGATAGCGCTTGCTCTGATCGGCGAAGCCGGCCACCTGGTCTGCGTTGGTGGCCAGTGCTGCGCCCAGCTCCGAGAGGCTCTGCTTCTGGCTCTTGGCCTGATAGAAGCTCCACTGGTTGGCGGCCTCGGTCTTTTTGATGGCAGCCTCGTTCTTGCGCATCATGGCCTCGGCCTGGGTCGCGCCGGCCTGATACGACATCAGGGCTCCGAGCGTGGCCAATATCGCCGTCAGAACCGCGATGCGGCTTGAGAACGAGTCGCCCGCGCCGTGTGTGGCTGCGTGCTCCAGCGCATGGTCGTGCGGGCCGTGTACGTGAATTCCGCCTTCGGACATGTCTTCAAACTCCTTTGTTTTTCAAGTGCTCACCGTGTCACTGCTGGCCATGCTCTGCGGCAAAGGCCACGCGCGCATGGGCCAGTTCCACCGCCGCCACCGCCGCCTTGACTTGAGCGATGTCGGCCTGGGGCGACGCACGCACCTCGACCAGCAGCCCCGACGCTGCGCTTTGCCGCGCTGTGAGCGCATTGTTCAGTTGCCCGTGTGACACCGCCGTGCCGTCCAGCGTGAGCGCCCCCGCCGCCGAGATCTGCAACACGCTGTGAGCCGTGGCATCGGGCACATGGCAAGCACTCAGAAACAGGCCGGCGCAAGTCAGCAGGAGGGTGGTCAGTCGGGGGCAGGAGCGCATGTGGCCTTTGATTGGTGAGGTGAGCGACATGCTAGTTCCGGCATGCCTTGCGCCGTGTCTCAACGTACCAACGACATGCGGGCAAGACGCGTCAGATCAAGCTGCAGTCAATGAGGTCAGTGGTTTCATCAGCCCGAGCTCATCGTGCAGCCTGGCCTCGGCCTGCCACAGGTCGTGCCGGGTCTGCATGTCCAGCCACAGTTGCGCGCCATTGCCCAGCAGCGTTCCCAGCCGCAGGGCCATCTCGGCCGAGACCCCGCTGCGCTCGGCCAGCACCGCGTGCAGCGTCTGTCGCGACACGCCCAGACTGCGTGCAAACGCACTCACGGACATGCCCTTCAGGCTGGGCAGCACGTCTTCGCGCAGGATGGCTCCGGGGTGGGTCGGTATGCGTTGACGCATTTGTGGCTCCTAGTGGTAGTTCTCGAGATCAAGCTGCACCGCGTTTTCACCGTGCCACTCGAAAGTGATGCACCAAGGGCCATTGATATGCACGCTGTAGCGCTTTGGTTTTCCCTGCAAACCATGGAAATCAAAGCCCGGCACGTTCAAGGCCTCGGGCGTCTTCGCGGTGTCGATCGCGTCCAGCCGGCGAAGCGCCCGTTGCGCCAACGCTTTTTGCACCTTCGCGCTGGAGCCCTTTTCAAAAAGCTCCTGCAGACCCTTGTGCTTGAACGATTCGATCATTGGTCTGATTGTAAAGACGATCTTTACACATCAAAAGGCGGAACTGCGCTGAGGATTCGACGTGAATGCTCAAGCTTTTGGCTCACAGAAACCCCCACCGACAATCCCCTCCCCGGGCCACCCCCCGCCCCAAGGAGAACCCCGATGGCCCCCGACGACCTGGCGCGCACGCGCCGCGATGAGTATTTGCCCGCACGGCTGGCCGCGCTGGCGGTGACCGATCCGGAGCTGGCCGACACGTTCGGGCAGTTCGCGCTGGGTGAGGTGCTGGCGCACGGCGATCTGGACACGTCCGTGCGCCTGATGGTGCAGCTCGCGGCGTTGATCGCCTTGCCGGCGCTGCGCGAATACCGCGCGCTGCTGGGTGCGGCACTGGATGCCGGGGTCACGCCCGTTCAGGCCAAAGAGGTCGCGCATCAGGCGGTGCTTTATGTGGGACTGCCGCGCGCGCTCGACTTCATCCACGCCACCAACGAGGTGCTCACCGAACGCGGCGTGGCGCTGCCATTGCCCGCGCAGTCAACGACCACGCCGGCCGACCGCGCCGACAAGGGTCTCGCGCTCGAGCAGCAGATCTTTGGCCGCGAGACGGTCGACAACTTCTTTGCCACGGCGCCGGCCGATCAGCTGCACATCCAGCGCTACGTGGCGGCCCATGCGTTTGGCGACCACTTCACGCGCGGCGGGCTCGATGTGCAAGTGCGCGAGCTGCTCAGCTTGAGCATGCTGGTGGCGCTGGGCGGCTGCGAGCCGCAGGTCAAGCTGCACGTGGCAGCCAACCTGCGCGTGGGCAACGACCGCGCGCGGCTGGTTGATGTGATCACGCAGCTGCTGCCGTACGTGGGCTACCCGCGCACGCTCAACGCGCTGCGTGCGCTCAATGAGGTGCTGGCGTCCTGAGCGCACCCTCGGGGCCCGGCCGGGCGTGGACAATCTCGGGCTTCGAAACGACGAGTGTTCCCATGACCCTTTCCGCCCGAATGTTCACATCGTGCTCGGCCGTGGCTGTGGCGCTGGCCGTGCTGACGGCCCAGCCTGCGTTGGCCCAGACCGCCGCGCAGCCCACCCACTACAGCGTGGAGCCGTCGCACAAGGCGGCGCACGACGGCACCACCCACAAGGCAGTCAAGAAGAAGGTCAAGGCCAAAGCCAAGGCTGACAAGGCCCATCAGGGCGACAAGGCGGTCGCACCGGCAGATGCCCAGCACAGCGCGCAAGCGGCCAAGAAGCACGCGCCCACCCACAGCGGCAAGCACGATGGCAAGAAGGCCGTGCCCGGTGCGAAGCGCGACGCCCACGGCAAGCTCGCCCGCTCGGCCGAGCAAAGGGCGGCCTTCAAGAAGTCGCACCCGTGCCCGGCCACCGGCAAGTCCTCCGGCGCGTGCCCCGGCTACGTGATCGACCACAAGGTCGCGCTCAAGCGCGGCGGGGCCGATGAGCCGCAAAACATGCAGTGGCAAACGAAGCAGGCCGCCAAGGCCAAGGACAAGGTTGAGTAAGTCGCCCTCAGGGCGCCCACATTCGGAGCAAGCACATGAAAAGGATTGCATTGGGTTGCCTGCTGGCCATCGCCGCTGTGGGCGCGATGGCGCAAGAGCAAAACACGGTCAACGGCGTGTTCACCGAATCGCCCGACAGCCCCAAGCTGGTGGGCGCGCACCTCACCATCACCGGGCTGACGGGCAAGCGGGCGACCATGGTCTGGCCCGACGGCTCCGACCGCAAGCTCAAGAAGCTGCATCAGGACCCGGCGCTGTTCGTGCTGCAGTCGGTCGGCCCGACGGGCGGCACCGACACCGTCTACCTCGAGACCAACAACAAGAAGTTTCTGGTCGTCTCCGTGGGTACCACGGGTGTCGCCAAGGGCAACAGCGCTTCGGTGACCTCCTACCGTGGCGACATCAAGTAGCCCGCGATGTGGGCCATGACCGGTGGCATCCACCGGGGCGCACGCTCACACCATGACTGACATCGAACTCGTCGTCTCGCGCCTGCGGCAAGCCCGCGAGGGTCAGCCCGCGCAAAGCGCTCCTGAGTTGCCGGACGCCGCTGCCGGCTACGCCGCGCAAGAGCAACTGGCGCGCGAGCTGGGCTGGTTTGGCGACGGCGCACCGCGGTACTGGAAGTCAGGCGGCCCCTCGCGTGAGGCGGTGGCGTTTCATGCCGCGCTGCCACCGGCCGGCGTGTGGACCAGCCCGGCAGATGCCACAGCCTGGCCCTTCACGCTGCGCGGCGTCGAAGCCGAAGTCGCGCTGCGCCTGGGCGAGCCGGTCGATGCGCAGCGCGCGGCCACGCTCGACCTTGAGGGCGCGCGCAGTCTGGTCGATGCGATGTGCGTGTCGATCGAGATCGTCGATTCGCGCTGGGCCGAGCGGCTGCAGGCCAACCGGCTGGCCAAGCTGGCCGATGTTCTTTCGCACGGCGCGCTGGTGCTGGGCCACTGGGTGGCCTTTGATGCGCAGCGCGACTGGTCGGATCAGGTCTGCCGCGTGCGCGTGGGCACGCTGCCCACGCTGGGGTTTCGCGGCACGCACCCGGTGGGCGACCCGGCGTTCGTGCTGAGCGCCTGGCTGCGCCACGCCACCCGCCACGGCGCGGTGGTGCCGGCCGGCAGCGTGGTCACCACGGGCACCTGGTGCGGCTTGCTGCATGCCCAGCCCGGCGACGAGGTCGAGGTGGCCTTCGAGCGCATCGGCCAGGCCAGCGTGCGGCTGTAGCCCGGCAACGGCTGCGCTTCGGCGTCGCTCAGCGCACGATGGCCAGCTCTTCGCGGTTGCCGCCCTTGAAGGTGAACAGCGTGAGCGCGCCGTTCTTGAGGTCGCCCTTGCTGTCGAACGAAATCACGCCGGTCACGCCGGGGTAGCTCTCGGTGCGGGCCAGCGTGCTCAGGTACTTGGCGGGGTCGGCCGAGCCGGCCTTGGCCATGGCCGCAGCCATCAGCTTGACCGAGTCGTAGGCGTTGGGCCCGTAGGCCAGCACCTCGACGCCGAACTTCGCCTTGAAGGCCGCACGGAAGTCGTCGAAGCGTTTTTTCTGCGCGCCCTCGACGCCACCGGCCATGGCGCACACCACCTGGTTGTCAGCGATCGCGCCGCCAGCGAGCTTGGGCAGGTCGGTGGTGCACACGCCGTCGCCGCCCAGGAACTTCGTGTTGATGCCGAGTTGCTTCATCTGCCGCAGCATCGGACCGGCCTGCGCGTCGCCGCCGGCAAAGAAGACGATGTCGGGCTTGCCGGCCTTCACAGCGGTGAGGATCGCGCTGAAGTCGGTTGCCTTGTCGGTGGTGTACTGGCGCGCGATCACCTTGCCGCCGGCCGCCACGGCACCTTTTTCAAACTCCTGAGCCAGACCCTGGCCGTAGGCCGTGCGGTCGTCGATGACGGCGATGGCGCGGCCTTGCAGCGTCACCGCGGCGTAGCGGCCCAGCGCGTTGCCCAACTGCACGTCATCGGCCACCACGCGGAAGGTGGTGGCATAGCCCTGGCGGGTGAACTTGGGGTTGGTCGCGCCGGGGGCAATCTGCGGGATGCCGGCGTCGCTGTAGATGCGCGCGGCCGGAATCGAGGTGCCCGAGTTCAGGTGCCCGACCACGCCGTTGACGCCTGAGTCCACCAGCTTTTGCGCCACCGAAGTGGCTTGCCTCGGGTCGCCGGCGTCGTCTTCGGCCAGCAGCTCGAAGCGCGCCTTCTTGCCGCCAATCAGCAGCCCTTGCACGTTGAGCTCGTCGATCGCCATGCGCGCGCCCATCTCGTTGTCGCGGCCCCAGTAGGCCCAGTTGCCGCTGGTGGCCGCCACGTGGCCGATGCGCACCACCAGCTCTTGCGCGCCGGCCGATGAGGCGATGAACGCCGCGGCGCTGAGCGCCAACCATTTCCATTGGATTCGCATCGAAAAACTCCTGGCCGCGAGGGCAATGACGTGGCCGGGAGAACGTCCCGGCGCGCGCAGTCTACGGGCCGTGGCGGATCAGTCTTCGCGCACGCTCAGGTGCAGCGGCACGGGGCCCTGGTCGCGGTGGTGCAGCGGGCGCAGCAGCAGTCCGGTCAGCTCGGGGCTGAGCGACAGGTCGAACTTGCCCTGGTTGATGCCAGCCACGCGCACCATGCGGCTCTCGCGCTCGAGTTCGTTGCGGATGACGAGCGTGACCACCTTCTCGCCGGCGCTGATGAACACCCAGTACCGAAAGCGGTCCGGGTCCCGTGCGGCGTGCACGGCGCGGCGCCACGCGTCGATGCGCCGGGTGTCCTCAGGCGTTGGCGCGAGGGCCGCCGGGGCGAACACGCTGACCTCGTTGTTGAAGGCCGAATGCGCGGCGATGGCGTGGTCGCGCGCGCGCACCGACACATGCGTGCTGAACGCGAATTCGGGCTCGTAGAGCACGACGTGGGTGTCGTCTTGCCAGGCGATGACGCCGCGCTCGGTGCGCAGCCCGAAGATCAGATCGCCCACTTGCAAGCCCTTGGCCACCACATGCTCGCCATGCGCTTGCACCACCGCCGTCAGGATGGGCAGCAGCCGCTCGGTGGTCAGGTCGCCGGCCGCCAACGCGCCGCGCAGCTCAGGCGTGAGCGCGCTGTGGTGCGTGGTGGGCGTGCCGATCTGGTGGAAGTCGGCTGCGCTGGCATCAAGGCCGTCGGCGCTCGTCCAGCGCAGCAGCTCGGCGTCGCCCTCGGGGGTGGAGGCCGCGAGCAGCAGCGCCACCTCGCGAGCGGCACCGAACGGGCCCAGCTCGGTCGTCAGCCGCGTGAGCAGCTCGCGGTGGCTGGCGGCGTGGGCCTGATGCTGCTGCAAGAACGCCATCAGCTGCGCGGCCAGCTCGACATCGCCCGCATAGGCCACCGCCACGCCGCCCGACAGCGCCACCAGCCGCAACGGCGAAGCTGCCACATGGCCGCCGGCCACGTCGTCAGACGACTCGTCATCGACCGCGACGTGAGCGGCGCTCGCCACGTAGTTCACGGCGCCTGCGTCGGCCAGCAGGCACACCGAGTTCTTGTATTTCCAGCCGGCGCAATAGGTCACGGGGGGCTCCTTTGAGCGAGGGAGTTTGGCATTGGCAGCGGGTGGCGGCGTTTCGGCCGGGCCGACGCCCGATCGGTGCAGTGCGTGCCGCGGAGTTGATCGGCAGCAAGGTCCGGCCGGCACGCATCGCCTACGGTGCGTCTTGAGCCACTCGAGCATGCCCACGATGCGCAACGCCGAAGACACCACGCCCCAGACCTTGCACAACCTGCCGCCCCAGGAGATCAGCGCCGATGTGCTGCTCGAGAAATACGCCAAGGGCGACGAGCGCTGCGCCGATGACGTGAACCGCCGCGTGGCGCACGCGCTGGCGCAGGCCGAAAGCGCCGACCGACGCGCCCACTGGGAGGCTCGTTTCGCCGCCGCGCTGGCCGCGGGCTTCGTGCCGGCCGGGCGCATCCAGTCGGCCGCGGGCAGCGGGCTGGCCGCCACGCTGATCAACTGCTTTGTGCAGCCGGTGGGGGATTCGATCGCGCAAGTCGAAGACGGCCACCCCGGCATCTACACCGCGCTCACCGAGGCGGCCGAGACGATGCGCCGTGGCGGCGGTGTGGGCTACGACTTCTCGCGCATTCGCCCGAGCGGCGCGTGGGTCGGCAGCACCCAGAGCAGCGCTTCGGGGCCGGTGAGCTACATGCGCGTGTTCGACCGCTCGTGCGAGACGGTCGAGTCGGCCGGCGCGCGGCGCGGCGCGCAAATGGGCGTGCTGTGCTGCGACCACCCCGACATCGAGGCGTTCATCCGCGCCAAGGACTCGGGCGACCTCAAGAACTTCAACCTGTCGGTGGGCGTGACCGATGCATTCATGCGCGCCGTGCAGGCCGACGCCGACATCGAACTCGTGCACCGCGCCGAGCCCGGTGCGGCGCACAAGGAGGCCGGTGCGTACCAGCAAACACCCGCTGAGGGCGGCCTGTGGGTGTACCGCCGGCGGCCCGCGCGCGAGCTGTGGGACCAGATCATGCGATCGACCTACGACCACGCCGAGCCCGGGGTGCTGTTCCTCGATCACATCAACCGCGACAACAACCTGGCGTACTGCGAGCACATCGCCGCGACCAACCCGTGCGCCGAGCAACCGCTGCCGCCGTATGGCTGCTGCTGCCTGGGCTCGATCGACCTGACGCGCTTCGTGCGCGAGCCGTTCGAAGACACCGCGAGCTTCGACGAGAGCGGCTTCGTGGCGGTGGTGCAGGTGGCCGTGCGCATGCTCGACAACGTGCTCGACGTGACGGTGTGGCCGCTGCCCCAGCAGCGCGAAGAAGCGCGCCAGAAGCGCCGTGTGGGCCTGGGCTTCACGGGGCTGGGCGACGCGCTGGTGATGCTCAACCTGCGCTACGACACCGCGCCGGCGCGCGCGATGGCCACGCGCATGTCCGAGCTCATGCGCGACGCGGCCTACGAGGCCTCGGTCGAGCTGGCGCGCGAGCGCGGTGCGTTCCCGCTGTTTGATGCCGAGCGGTTTCTCGGCGGCACCACCTTCGCCTCGCGGCTGCCGGGCGCACTGCGCGAGCGCATCCGCAGCCACGGCCTGCGCAACTCGCACCTGCTGTCGATCGCGCCCACCGGCACCATCAGCCTGGCGTTTGCCGACAACGCGAGCAACGGCATCGAGCCGGCCTTCAGCTGGAGCTACACGCGCAAGAAGCGCATGCCCGACGGCAGCTTGCGCGAGTACGCGGTCGAGGACCACGCCTGGCGGCTGTTTCGCCACCTGAAGGGCGAGACCGCTGCGCTCACGCCGGCGTTCGTCACCGCCCTCGAGATGAGCGCGCAGTCGCACGAGGAGATGGTCGCGGCGGTGGCCCCCTGCATCGACACGTCGATCTCCAAGACCGTCAACGTGCCGGCCGATTACCCGTACGCCGACTTCCAGCACCTCTACATCGAGGCGTGGGAATCGGGCTTGAAGGGCCTGGCCACCTACCGGCCCAACAGCGTGCTCGGCGCGGTGCTCAGCGTGAGCACGCCGGCGCAGGTCGCACCGGCCGCGCTGCAGATCGCCGACGCCAACCGAAGGCTGGCGCTTGAGCAACTGCCCGCGCCGGTGCTGTCGTCGCTGCGCTGGCCGGGCCGCCCCGAGCTGCCCACGGGCAATCTGGCCTGGACGTTCATGGTGCATCACCCGTTCGGCGACTTCGCGCTGTTCATCGGCGAGTTCGCCGCGGGCGATGGCGCTGCGCCGCAGCCTTTCGAGGTGTGGGTCAACGGGGCCGAACAGCCGCGCGGCCTGGGCGCGCTGGCCAAGACGCTGTCGATGGACCTGCGCGCCAACGACCCGGCCTGGCTGCAGCTCAAGCTCGACGCGCTGGCCACCGTGGCCGAGGAGCGCTCGTTCGAGATGCCGTTCCCGCCGCATGGCGAGCGGCGCTTGTTTCCCGGCGTGGTGGCGGCCACCGCGGCGGTCATCCGCTGGCGCTGCGAGCAACTGCGTGCGCTGCCGGCG
>CANGBT010000085.1 GCA_947452135.1 Burkholderiales bacterium | reverse complement strand
CGCACTACTACGTCGACGGCGACTTGCAGGATCTGGCGCTCGAGACCGGCGGCTGCGTGTCCGACTCGCTCGAGATGGCGCGCTTCGGGCGCGACCACGCCGCGCGCACGCTGGTGGTCGCCGGCGTGCGCTTCATGGGCGAGAGCGCCAAGATCCTCAGCCCCGAAAAACGCGTGCTGATGCCCGATCTGGATGCCACCTGCTCGCTCGACCTGGGCTGTCCACCCGATGCGTTTGCGCAGTTCTGCGACGCACACCCCGACCGCACAGTGGTGGTCTACGCCAACACCAGCGCGGCGGTGAAGGCGCGCGCCGACTGGATGGTGACCAGCTCGTGCGCGCTGTCCATCGTGCAGCACCTCAAAGACCAGGGAAAGAAGATCCTGTGGGCGCCTGACCGCCATCTGGGTCGCTACATCGAGCAGCAGACCGGCGCCGACATGCTGATGTGGAACGGCGAGTGCATCGTGCACGACGAGTTCAAGGGCGTCGAGCTCGAGCTGCTCAAGGCAAAGCACCCTGAGGCCGTGGTGCTCGTGCACCCCGAGTCGCCCGAGGCGGTGGTCAAGCTGGCTGATGTGGTGGGCTCGACCACGCAGTTGCTCAACGCCGTGACCTCGATGGACGCGCACACGTTCATCGTGGCCACCGACAACGCGCTGATGCACCGCATGCGCCAGCTCGCGCCCACCAAGTTGCTGCTCGAAGCGCCCACCGCTGGCGACAGCGCCACGTGCAAGAGCTGCGCGCACTGCCCGTGGATGGCCATGAACGCATTGCAAGGCGTGATCGACTGCCTCGAAACCGGCTGCGGCCAGATCGAGGTGGCCGAACCCGTGCGCGGCCAGGCGCTGGGCTGCATCCAGCGCATGCTCGATTTCGTGGCCAGCCACCCCACGGCCACGCGCACCGGCGCGCTGGTGCCCAGGATCGGCGCGGCCTGAACCCGGAACCCACCGCCATGTTCGACACCAACGAAACCCTCGAAGCCGCGCGCGCGCGCAACGTGCGCGACGCGCTGATGGAAGACATCGGCCGCGGAGACTGGACCGCACAACTGGTGCCGGCGGGTCGTCGCGTGAACGCCCGCGTGCTGGTGCGCGAAGACGCCGTGCTGTGCGGGCGCGACTGGTTCGACGCCTGTCTGGCCGCGCTCGACGCCACCGCGCGCGTCGACTGGCATGTCGCTGAAGGTGCGCCCATGGCGGCCGACACGCTGGTTTGCCACATCGAGGCCGACGCGCGCGCGCTGCTGTCGGCCGAGCGCCCTGCCCTGAACTTCTTGCAACTGCTGTCGGCCACGGCCACGCTCACGCGGCGCCACGTCGACGCCATCGCCGGCGCCAGCCCCAACCCGCGCGGCTGCGTGATCCTCGACACCCGCAAGACGCTGCCCGGCTTGCGTCAGGCGCAAAAGTACGCGGTGCGTACCGGCGGCGGCAGCAACCAGCGCCTCGCGCTGTGGCACGGCATCCTGATCAAGGAAAACCACATCGCCGCCGCCGGTGGCGTGGCCGCTGCGCTGCGCAACGCGCAGGCACTGCAATCGGGCGTGGACATCCAGATCGAGGTCGAGTCGCTCGAGCAACTGACCGAGGCGCTCGACGCAGGTGCCACCAGCGTGCTGCTCGACAACTTCGATCTGCCGCGCATGCGCGAGGCGGTGGCGCTCACGGCACAGCGTGCGCTGCTCGAGGTGTCGGGCGGCGTGGCGCTCGACCAGGTGCGCGACATCGCCGCCACGGGTGTTGACCGCATCTCGATCGGCCGGCTGACCAAGGACGTGCGCGCGACCGACTACTCGATGCGGGTGCTGTCAGCGTTCTGAGTCGCCTCATGAGCGCCGGCTCGCGCCATCTGAGTGCGAATAGGCTGCTTCGTTGGCGGCATGCATCGTGCATGGACAGGCCCCAAGCTCCCGGTTGAATCGGCTCGTCAGTTGCGTCAGCCGGGATTCGTCTTGCTGCTCTGAGACTTCAGTTTTCGGAGCGGCTGAGTGGCTCAGCCTGGACCCCTATGCAAGACACATCGACATTGACGCCTCAACAGCACGAGGAATTCTCGGCGCTGTTCCGATTGTTCGACTCCGATTCGAACGGTGAGCTGCGAGGTGCCGAGATCGAGGATGTGCTGTCGGTGCTTGAGGTCGGGTTGAGCGAGGCCGATCGTCAACGTTTGCTGGCCGCGGCCCGTGCGACGGGTTCAGTTGAACGCGATGCGTTCATTGATTGGCTGCGCACCCGGGAAGACTTCGATCTGTCGGGCGAATACCGCGCGGTCTTCGATCTGGCCGACAGCAATGGGGATGGCACGTTGTCGAGCGAGGAGATGCTCCAGCTCGCGCGCTGTCTTGACCCGGCCTGCAATGAAATTGCCCTGGAGGTCCTGATCTTCCAGCACGACACGGATGGCGACGGCGAAATCGGCTTTGAGGAATTCATGGCGATGCAGCAGGCGAATACCTCGTTGCAGCTGACGATCGCGGGCATTCGCCGCTTCAAGAAGATGATCTCGCGCTACCGGCTGGCTGCACGAAATTCGCGGATCGCGCTGGTCGAAGTGGACTCTGACCTGGGCGCGGGGAAAGCCGGCGCCAACGGTGGCGTCGAGATGCTGCGTCAGAGTGCCGCACGACGCCAGATCGCCTCACGGGGTCTGGACACGCTGGGACGACAGCACGGGCGCGACAGCCCCACGCCTCATGCGCGCAACATCGAGTCCATTCGCCGCCTGCTGGAAGAGTCGTGCGCGCTGGTGTCCGACACCCTCAAGGAGGGCGCTTTTCCGGTGGTTCTGGGGGGCGATCACTCCACGGCGGCGGGCACGATCGCCGGCATCTGCGATGCCTATCCCGACAAGCGCCTGGGGGTTGTCTGGATCGATGCGCACGCCGATGTGCATTCACCCTACACAACGCCCTCGGGCAACATGCATGGCATGCCACTGGCGCTGGCCAGCCACCATGACAACCACGCCAACGCGATCAACACCCTCGACGAGATCAGTTTTGGCCATTGGGAGGCCTGCAAGGCGCTGGGCCGCCCAGGCTCGGCCAACATCGACCTGCGCGATGTGGTCTACGTGAGCGTGCGTGACACCGAACCGGCCGAGGACGCCACCATCGCGCATTTCGGGATACCGGTTTTCTCGACCGAGGATGTGCGCAGCATGGGGCCCGAAGCCGTGGCCCAGGCGTGTCTCGATCATCTGGCCGATGTCGACATGCTCTACATCTCCTTCGATGTGGACAGCATGGACGCCGCGATCTGCATGGGCACGGGCACGCCTGTGCCGGGAGGAATCACCGCTGACGAGGCTTCGCGCTTGAACCGTCGGTTGGTGGCCGACCCGCGCGTGGTGTGTTGGGAGATCTGCGAGATCAATCCGGAGCTCGACCTGCGCAACTCCACGGGGCAGGTGTCGATGATGGTCTATGAGGAAACGCTCGACGCATTGCAGTCGCGTCTGTCAACGGCAGTGACCGTGCAGCAGCACCGCGAATGACATGACTGCACCGACCAAGCTCGACCAGGACGGCGGTATCGCTTTGGTCGATGTGCTAGGCGAGTTTCTGAATGCCCCGGCCGCCATGGCCGCGCGGCCTCAGAGAAGTCGACATGCGCTGATCAGGGCGGCCGAGTTGTACTTGCGCGGCGTTGGGCAGGTGGTGTTCATGAATCATCCGCTGTGCGGGGCGCTGGTCCTGGCCGGCATGGCGCTGCAGTCGTGGCTGCTGGCACTCTTTACCCTGATCGGCGTGGTGGCGGGTACTGCGTGGGCGCGCTGGACGATCGACGATCAACCGAGCGTTGAGGCGGGCATCTATGGGTACAACGGTGCGCTGGTCGGTGCAGCGGCGGCCACGTTCGGTCAGATCGACTCGCCTCGATCGGCGCTGGCATGGGGCGCAACCACGGTCTTGTTTGCGGCCGCATCGAGTGCGCTGCTGCATCGGATGGGCGGATGGCTGGTCAAGCGTGGGATCCCGTCGCTGACGTTTCCGTTTTGCTTCAGCACTTTGGCCTGCTTCGCGCTGGTCGCAGCGCTGGAGCTGCCCGGGTTAGCCTTGGCGCCCGCTGCGACCGATACCGGGCAGAGTTCAACCGTCGGTCTGACAGCCCTGCTCGAAGGTGCGGTGCCCGTGGGTTTCGGGCAGATTTTTTTCGTCGGGCAGGTTCTGGGCGGTGCGCTGGTGCTCGCGGGTGTCCTGGTGGCCAGCCCACTCGGGGCAGCGATTGGCGTGCTCGGTGCTCTGGCCGGGCTGGTGGCAGGTGCTCTGGTGGGGGCTTCGGGCAGTCACCTCGCTGCGGGGCTGTGCAGCTACAACGCCGTTTTGTGTGCGCTGGCGCTGGGCGGCGTTTTCTTCGCCAGCAGCCGTCGAAGCATGGTGATCGGCTTGGTCGCTGCGTTTGCCTCAACGCTGTTGGCCATGCCGCTGGCCGCCGCACTGTCGCCGCTGGGCTTGCCGGCGCTCACCTTGTCGTTTTGCATCCTGACCGCGGGGGTTATTTTTCTCGTGCGGCGCAGGTTGCCGCTGCTGGTGCCGGTGGCCATGCATGCCATCCACAGCCCTGAGGAGCACAGGCGCCGGTATCGGGTGGCCGTGGTCCTGCTGGAGGATTTCCGCATGAACCTGCAGGCCAGTCTGGAGCCTGGTGCTGCGCGGCGGCTGGCGCTCAAGGAGCGCGCTGATGTCACGGTGGTGCGTGAGCTCGATGCGCTGTTTACCCGACTGGACCGCGATGGTGATGGGCGTTTGTCACTGGTTGACCTCGCCAGTGGTCTGCGCGAATTCCAACAACCCGATACGAAAAGCACCGAGTGGTCGGACGCGGTGGCAACCGCGGAGCGACGGCTCGATGTGCTGGAAGCGACCGAGCGGCTGTTGCTATCGGCGAACCCGCACGCCGATGGTCAGATCGGGCCGGATGAATTTTCCGAGGTGATGCTGCGTTGCCGCCGGCTGCTGCGGGATCGGGACCGTTTGCTGACCTACCTGCAACCGATCTCGTCCGACCCCTTGCGGGAAATCAGCCGCGATGATCTGGACCGCCTGCTCGTGAGTCTGGGACAGTCGCCGCTGAATGATCAGGAATGGCTGGCGATCGGTCGTCTCAGCGGGGGCCGTGCGCTCAGCTGGGGAGAACTGGTCGATCTGATGCTGATCACCTGAGCTCGATGAGCCGCGGTCGATGACAACGAGTCAGCGAGCCGCGACGACCCAGCCCAGGCGGCCTGCTGTGTGGCATCTGGGCCGGACTTCGGGTGCTGTTCAGCGCCTGAAACGCACACGGCGGGCTCACACTGCAGCGTCAGCCCCGACCTGGAGCGCCATCCCCCATGAACACCATGTTCGAGACCATTCACAACCATCAGGAGCGCGCGGTGCTCGATGCGGTGATCGCCGCGGCCGCCGACTACAAGCACGTCAAAGAAGAGGAATTTCTGGCCGACGTGGCCTGCGTGGCGCTCAACCGGCTGCCTCCGCGCTACATCCGCCACGACGTCGATTACGCGTTCTACCTGACCGAGCGCGAGCAAGCCCAGAACGAAGCGGCCATCATCGAAGCGGTGACCTTCGCCTTCGAGTTCGTGCAGGCCAAGGTGGCCATGCGCGCGCGTCGCTGACAGCGGCGCCAGCGCGGCGTCAGGCGCTCAGACCGTTGGTCTTGGGCTTCTTGCCGCTGCGCAAGGTGCGCATCAGCACCGTCGGAAAACTCACCGGCAGCGTGAACGGGTAGTCGCGGCTGTAGTGCAGCCCGCGGCTTTCGTGCCGCATCGACGCCGAGCGCACGATCAGCTCGGCGCAGTCAACCAGGTTGCGCAACTCGAGCAAGTCGCGGTTGACGCGGAAGTTGGCGTAGTAGTCGTCGATCTCGCTGCGCAGCAGCTTGATGCGGTGCAGCGCGCGCTCGAGCCGCTTGGTCGTGCGCACGATGCCCACGTAGTTCCACATCAGCAGCCGCAGCTCGTCCCAGTTGTGGGCAATCACCACCTGCTCGTCAGCGTTTTCAACCTGGCTCTCGTCCCACGCCGGCGGCTGCGTCACGCTGCCCGCCGCCAAGCCGTGGATGTGCTGCGCGCAGGTGCGCCCGAGCACCACGCACTCGAGCAGCGAATTGCTGGCCAGCCGGTTGGCACCGTGCAAGCCGGTGTAGCTGGTCTCGCCCACCGCATACAAACCCGGCACATCGCTGCGGCCTTGCAGGTCGGTGACCACGCCGCCGCAGGTGTAGTGAGCCGCCGGCACCACCGGAATGGGCTGGTGCGCGATGTCGATGCCCAGCGCCAGGCAGCGCGCATGGATGGTCGGAAAGTGTTCCTTGAGGAAGTCTTCGCCCAGGTGCGTGGCGTCGAGCCACACGTGGTCGAGACCGTGCTTTTTCATCTCGAAGTCGATGGCGCGCGCCACGATGTCGCGCGGTGCGAGCTCGAGCCGCTCGTCGTGTGCGGCCATGAAGCGCTCGCCAAAACCGGCGCCGATGCCCGGCAGCCGCAGGTGCGCGCCTTCGCCACGCAGCGCTTCGGTGATGAGCAGGCTGCGCTCTTGCGGGTGATACAGGCAGGTCGGGTGGAACTGGATGAATTCCATGTTGGCGATGCGGCTGCCCGCACGCCAGGCCATCGCGATGCCGTCACCGGTGGCGGTGTCGGGGTTGCTGGTGTAGCGATACACCTTGCCCACGCCGCCGGTGGCCAGCACCACCGCGTGGGAGGCCAGCGTCTCCACGCGCTGGCTGTCGATGTCGAGTGCGTACACGCCGTAGCAGCGGTTGGGCTCATCGCGATTCAGGTGGCGCGAGGTGATGAGGTCAACCGCCATCCAGCGCTCGCGCACCTCGATGTTGGGGTGGCGCTTGACCTCGCTGAGCAGCGCGTCGTGGATCGCCTTGCCGGTGGCGTCAGCCGCGTGCGCGATGCGGCGCACCGCGTGGCCGCCTTCGCGCGTGAGGTGCAGCCCGAGCGGGCCGTCCGGGTCGGACGAGAACGGCACGCCACGGTCCACCAGCCAGCCGATGGCCTCGGCACTTTGCTCGGCGATGAAGCGCGCGGCTTGTTCGTCGACGAGCCCGGCGCCGGCATCTTGCGTGTCATTGACGTGCAGATCGACGCTGTCGTCGCTGCCGAGCACACCGACGATGCCGCCCTGAGCCCAGGCGGTGGCCGCCTCGGTCAGCGATCGCTTGGCCAGCAGGATCACCCGGTGATCGGCAGCCAGGTGCAGCGCCACGGTCAGGCCCGCGAGCCCGGCGCCGATGATGACCACGGGGGCCGGCACCACGGGCTGATCAGACGAGGCCATGGCGCACGGCGACAACGCGCTCGGCGTCGGCTCGGGGGGTGTTTTTCATCGGCCGATTCTATCGACCGCCCCCCGCTGCACAGCGCTCAGTGAACGACGCGATCGAAGACGAATTCGCCGTCGCGGATGTCCACCGGGATCACGTCCTTCGGGCCGAACTTGCCCTCCAGGATGAGCTTGGCCGCCGGGTTTTCGATGCGCTGCTGGATGGCGCGCTTGAGCGGACGCGCACCAAACACCGGATCGAAGCCGGCCTTGGCCAGCTCGGCCAGCGCCAGCTCGGACACCTCGAGCTTCATGTCCATCTTCTCGAGTCGAGCTTCCAGCGTCTTGAGCTGGATCTTGGCGATGGACTCGATGTGACGGTGGTCGAGCGCGTGGAACACCACGACCTCGTCGATGCGGTTGAGGAACTCGGGGCGGAAGTGCTGCTTCACATCGACCCACACCGCCTCGCGGATCAGCTCGCTGTCTTGCCCGGCCATTTGCATGATCTGGTGCGAGCCGAGGTTGCTGGTCATCACGATGACGGTGTTCTTGAAGTCCACCGTGCGGCCCTGGCCGTCGGTCAGGCGACCGTCGTCGAGCACTTGCAGCAGCACGTTGAACACATCGGGGTGGGCCTTTTCGACCTCGTCGAGCAGCAGCACGCTGTAGGGCTTGCGGCGCACCGCTTCGGTCAGGAAGCCGCCCTCGTCGTAGCCCACGTAGCCCGGCGGCGCGCCGATCAGGCGGCTGACCGAATGCTTTTCCATGTACTCGCTCATGTCGATGCGAATCAGGTGGTCCTCGCTGTCGAACAGAAAGCCGGCGAGCGCCTTGCACAGCTCGGTCTTGCCCACGCCGGTGGGGCCGAGGAACAGGAACGAGCCGGTCGGGCGGTTCGGATCACTCAGGCCCGAGCGGGCGCGGCGGATCGAGTTGGCCACCGCGGTGATGGCCTCGTCCTGGCCGATCACGCGCTCGTGCAGCCGGCCCTCCATTTGCAGCAATTTCTCGCGCTCGCCTTGCATGAGCTTGGACACCGGGATGCCGGTGGCACGCGCCACGACCTCGGCGATTTCTTCCACGCCCACCATCGTGCGCAGCAACTGCGGTTTGCCGCTGGCCTTGCCGGCCTTGGCCTTGCCCTGCTCTTTGGACTGCGCCTCGGCGAGCTGTTTTTCCAGCTCGGGCAAGCGCCCGTACTGCAACTCGGCGACCTTGTTGAAGTCACCCTTGCGCTTCCAGTCCTCGATCTGGAAGCGGATGCGGTCGATCTCTTCCTTGACGTGGGCCGAGCCTTGCGCAGCGGCCTTCTCCGACTTCCAGATCTCGTCGAGGTCAGCGGCCTCGCGCTGCAGCTTGACGATTTCTTCTTCGATCAAATCGAAGCGCCGTTGCGAGGCCTCGTCCTTCTCGCGGCGCACGGCTTCACGCTCGATTTGCAGCTGGATCAGCCGGCGGTCGAGCTTGTCCATGGCCTCGGGCTTGGAGTCGATCTCGATCTTGACCTTGGCGGCCGCCTCGTCGATCAGGTCGATCGCCTTGTCGGGCAAAAAGCGGTCGGTGATGTAGCGGTGGCTGAGTTCGGCCGCGGCCACGATGGCCGGGTCGGTGATCTCCACGCCGTGGTGCACTTCGTACTTTTCCTGCAGCCCGCGCAAGATGGCGATGGTGGCCTCGACGGTGGGCTCGCCCACCAGGATCTTCTGGAAGCGGCGCTCGAGCGCGGCGTCCTTCTCGACGTACTTGCGGTACTCGTTGAGCGTGGTCGCGCCGATGCAGTGCAGCTCGCCGCGCGCCAGTGCCGGCTTGAGCATGTTGCCCGCGTCGATGGCGCCTTCGGCCTTGCCCGCGCCCACCATGGTGTGGATCTCGTCGATGAAGACGATGGTCTGGCCTTCGTCTTGCGCCACTTCTTTCAGCACCGACTTGAGCCGTTCCTCGAACTCGCCGCGGAACTTCGCGCCGGCCAGCAGCAGCGCCATGTCGAGCACCAGCACGCGCTTGTTCTTGAGCGAATCGGGCACCTCGCCGGCAACGATGCGCTGCGCGAGGCCTTCGACGATGGCCGTCTTGCCCACGCCCGGCTCGCCGATGAGCACGGGGTTGTTCTTGGTGCGACGCTGCAGCACCTGAATGGCACGGCGGATCTCGTCGTCGCGGCCGATCACCGGGTCGAGCTTGCCCTGACGGGCGCGCTCGGTCAGATCGAGCGTGTACTTCTTGAGCGCCTCGCGCTGGCCCTCGCCTTCGGCGCTGTCCATCTTCTGACCGCCGCGCACCGCGTCGATCGCGGTCTCGAGCGCCTTGCGCGTGAGGCCGTGCTCCTTGACCAGCGGACCGAGCGGCGACTTGCTGTCGGCCAGCGCCAGCAAGAACATCTCGCTGGCGATGAACTGGTCACCGCGCTTGAGCGATTCCTTCTCGCAGGCCTGCAGCAACGCGCCCAGATCGCGGCTGGTTTGCACCTGCTCGCCGCCTTGCACCTGAGGCAGCTTGGACAGCTCGGCCTCGAGCGCACTTTGCAACTTGGCGGTGTTGACTCCGGCGCGCGACAGCAGCGCCTTCGGGCCGTCCGCTTGCATGAGCATCGCCAGCAGCAAGTGCACCGGCTCGACATAGGGGTTGTCGCGGCCGTTGGCCATGCTCTGGGCGTCGGACAGCGCCGACTGGAAGGTGGTGGTGAATTTGTCGAGACGCATCGTGGAGTTCCTCCGGTTACCTCGAAGGTGAGGTACCCGGAGCGCATTTCAAGGCGCGGCGCCGGCTGCGGCTTGAGGTGGATCAATTCGAAGGCGGCAGGCGCCAGCGCCACTCGCGTGGCTCATGTCTTGCTAACGTTTGGGACATGACTGTCACGAGTGGCACTTTGTCGGTGCTGATCGTCACCGACCCCGACGCCGAGACGTCCGACGACGCCATCGCGATTTCCGGAGCCCTGGCCGATGTGGGCCACCTGGTGCTCGGGGTGCGTGCGGGTGATGCGTCGCTGCCCGAGGCCATGGCCCGGCTCAAGCCCGACGTGGTGGTGGTGCGCAGCGACAGCGCGGTGCGCGACGTGCTCGAGCACATCGTGATGGCCACGCGTGATGCGCGTCGCCCCATCGTCATGTTCACCGACGACCCCGACCGCCCCACCATGCGCAGCGCCATCGGCGCGGGCGTGTCGGCCTATGTGGTGCGTGGGCTGAAACCCGAGCGGGTGCAAGCCGTCATCGACGTGGCGGTCGAGCGCTTCGCCGGCGAGCAGGCCTTGCGCTGCGAACTCGACGCCGCACGCAGCGAACTGGCCGACCGCAAGACCATCGACCGCGCCAAGCGCGTACTGATGACCAAGAAAAACCTCACCGAGCCCGAGGCCCACCGCTTCTTGCAGGACCTGGCGATGAAAAAGAGCCTGAAGCTGCGCGACGCCGCCGAGCGCGTGATCGACGTCGAGTCGCTGCTCGGCTGAGCCGCCGCCGCAGCCGGTTTTGGTGCGCCGATGCGCGCATTCGTGCGCGGCCCACCGTGGCATCTGAGGCCTTCGCCTAGGGAACACCCTTGGCACGGTGATTGCGTACATCTCGCTCAGGTGTGGCGGCAATGGCGTCGCGGCACCAAAACAGTTCAGAGCGACGGAGCTCGCCACACGCAGTGTCGTGTCGCGGGCTTTTTTCATTTCCGAAAGGCTCCCATGACCAGCACCACGCCACCGTCCACCACCCCACCTGTCGAGGCCCCCACCATGTCCCGTCGCCGTGTGATCCAAAGCGCTGCCGTCGCCACCGCCGGCCTGGTCATCGACCCCGCCCTGCGCGCGGCGGTCTACGCCCAGGGCAGCGACAAGCCGGAAAAGGAAGAAGTGCGCATCGGCTTCATTCCGCTGACCGATTGCGCCAGCGTGGTGATGGCCAGCGTGCTGGGCTTCGACAAGAAGTACGGCGTGAAGATCATCCCGACCAAGGAAGCCAGCTGGGCCGGCGTGCGCGACAAGCTCGTCAACGGCGAGCTCGACATGGCGCACGTGCTGTACGGCCTGATCTACGGCGTGCACCTCGGCGTGGGCGGTCCCAAGAAGGACATGGCCGTGCTGATGACGCTCAACAACAACGGCCAGGCCATCACGCTGTCGAAGGCGCTGGCCGACAAGGGTGCGGTCGACGGCCCCAGCCTGGCCAAGGTGATGGCCGCCGACAAGCGCGAGTACACCTTCGCGCAGACCTTCCCGACCGGCACGCACGCGATGTGGCTGTACTACTGG
>CANGBT010000084.1 GCA_947452135.1 Burkholderiales bacterium | reverse complement strand
CGGGCGGCCTCTTTCGTGATTGATGAGAAACAGGTTGTCCAGGTCGATCAGCAGCAGCGACAGCGCCAGTTTCTTTTCCTGGGCCGCTTCAGCGGCCTCGCTCAAACGGTCCAGAAAGTAGGCGCGGTTGTACAGGCCGGTGAGGCCGTCGAGGAACAGCTCGGTTGCGTTCGTCATGCCGTTGACTCTACGCGGCCAGACCTTTGGATCAGAACCGGTTGTCCGGGACTTCGGGCGCCGAGCCGGCCCGCGCAGGCAGAGGTACGGCCGCAGCGCGGCGCCGGGTGCGCTCGACATCGGTGTACGACAACGTGCTGTCGCCCAGCACCGGCTGGCGGTAGATGAGCTTCATGCCGCCGGCAAAGTCCCAGTCGAAGGTGCCGCGTGGCGCAAAGCGGCCGGCAAAGTTCGGGAACGGGCGGCGAGCGCCCTCGGCGGTGAAGGGCAATCCGTACTTTTTCACCAGTAACTGGCGCAGCGCCTCGTTGTCCTGGCCGTAGGGCTTGATGACGAACTGCGCGCTGGCCAGCGTGTCCTTGTCGGTGATCAGTGTGAGGCGCTGCAGCGCCGGTACGCCGGCGTTGCGCACGTCGAAAAACACCGTGCCGTCGGCCTGACGACTGAGCACCTGGGCGCCGGCGGCGCTTGCGGCCGCAACGAAGGCCTCGACCGGGGCGTCCTTCAGCCGCAGCCCGTACAGCGTGAGCTCGGTGGTTGTGGTGTCGGGAACCTGCGCCCGCGCAGGCGCTGCGAGGCCCATCCAGGCGACAGCGAAACCGGCCAGGAGCACATGCGCCAGGCGGCGCCGGGAACGATCGGTGTACGGTGAGCAACGCATCCGACGAGTTTGGCAGCAGAACAGGCGGCAGCGCGGATTTTCGGCCGGCGTCACCGGCATCGGCTTCGCCCGCCGCTCAGCGCAGCATCTCGTCGCCGTCCCACTCGAGCACCCGCCACGCCGTTCGGTAGCCGCCGGCGAGTTCGGCGCGCTGCTCGTCGAGCCGGTGTGCGGCAAAGGCCTCGGTGCGGCCCTCGAGCGCCGGGCGGGTCGAGTGTTCGATCCGCCAATGCCCGTCGCGCAGCGAGCCGTACGAGATCTCGAAATCCAGCAGCGCCACCGTCTCTTGCGGATGGCGCGACACCACCTCGGCCAGCGTGTCGCCAGGCGCGGTGCCTTCGGGCCACAGCCGCGGGGTGCCGTCGGCAGCCAGCCAGCCACTTTGGCGCGGTCGCACGCGCATCAGGACTTCGCCGCTGAGCAGCCAGCGCGTGCCGCACGGTGCGACCTCGCTGGCCGCACCCGCCACCGCCGGTGCCAGCTCGGCCAGCACCATGGAGCGGCCGGTGGAGTTGGGAATGCGCTCCCACTCCTCGCGAAAGTCGCCGTTCATGCCGGTCTCGATGACGATGCCCTCGTCCCGCTCGAACGCCATCCAGCCGGTGTCGGGCCGGCCGCGGTCGGGCTGCACGTCGAGGTGGCGGTGCCAGGTGCAGCGCTCGCCGGACGGCGGCGGCCAGAACACCTCGGTGCGGCCGAAAAAGCCGGTGTGCAGCGCCAGCGCGGGGTGCGGCGTGGCGGAGCTGAGCACCTCGGCGGTGCGCGTCGCTTCGGGCACGCGCAGATCGGCATGCCAGCGCGCAGTTTGCAGCCAGCGCGCCCAGGTGGTGGTGTCGCGCAGGCCGGGAATGTCGAGCTGGTTGCGCCGCCACACGCCGCGGTAACGCTCGGGGACGTCGGCGAAATCGGCGGCGGCAGTCATTCGAGCGCCTGCGGAAACGGCGGCAGCGAGCGGTAGAACTCGAAGTCGTGGTTCGGCCACAGCCACGCACCGGTGTCGGCGGCCAGCGCCTTGAGCTTGCGGATGCTCTCGATGGCTTGCGCCTCGCGGCCCTGCCACAGCGTGCCGGGAGCGACCTCGTCGTCGATGTTTTCTTGCAGGTCGGCGGCATCACCGGCGAGCAGGATCGGCGGGCCCTTGGGCATTTCGATCCACATCGACATGTGGGCCACGGTGTGGCCGGGCGTGGCCACCGCCTGCACGCCGGGCACCACGGTGTATTCGCCGGTTTGCAGCCGGAACTGCAGCGGCGCGCCGGCGTCGTCGATCAGGTCATCGCCGAACACCGCGATGTCGGCACCGCTGCGCGCAGCGGCCATCTCGTCGGACTGCACGTGGATTTCGGCGCCGCAGCCGCAGCGCCGCAAATCGCGCAGGCCGCCGGCGTGGTCGAAGTGCAGGTGGCCGATGAAGATCACGTCGACATCGGCCGGCGTGAGCCCCAGACGCGCCAGATGGCGCGGGATGCGCTGCCCGTCGGTCATGGTCGGCGCGGGAAAGTCGAAGCTCGGGGTCTCGTAGTACCGGGCGCGGATCGCCGCATCGGCAATCTTGGCGTGGTCGCAGCCCACGTCGTAGAGGATGCGGCCGTTGGCGGTCTCGATCAGGTAGGCCAGGATGGGCGCGTCGATCATCTGGCCCTGGCCGCGCTGGTAGGTCGAGATGGACTTGTCGTAGCGGTGGGTGGCCGTGAGCAGCGGCCACAGTTTGCGTACCTGCGTCATGGGGTTTCCTTGTTCACGCCCGGCCCATCAGCGAAACCAGCGCTTTACTTTCGGCAACAGAACCGAAAATGCCGCCTTCGACGCCGATCATCGCCAACGCAGGTGCCTGCAGCTGCGGCTCGGAAGCCGCACAGGCATCGGCCACCGTGATGGCATTCAGGCCGTGGTCGATGGCCGCGCGCAGCGTGGTGTGCACGCAGACCTCGGTGGTCACGCCGCACAGGATCACGGTATCGACGCCCCAGCCGCGCAGGATCTGGTCGAGCTCGGTCTGGTGAAACGCGCTGTAGCCCGGCTTGTCGAGCACCGGCTCGCCCGCGCGCGGTTGCAGTTCGTCGACCAGATCGTGGCCGTGCTCGCCGCGCACCAGCAGCCGCCCCAGCGGCCCGAGCGAGCCGATCTCGGCGCCGGCCGCGCGGCTGCGCGCCAGCTTGGCCGGCGGACAGTCGCTCAGATCGGGGCGGTGGCCCTCACGCGTGTAGACGATGCGCAGGCCCGCAGCACGTGCGGCGTCGATGAGCGACAGCACTGGCGCGAGCGTGCCGCGCAGCCGGGTGACGTCGACACCGGCTTGCGCCGCGTAGCCGCGCGCGTCGAGAAAGTCGCGCTGCATGTCGATCACCAGCAGCGCGGTGCGCGCGGCGGTGATCGGCGGCAAGGGGGTGTCAGCCGAACTCATGCGTGATCGCCGCCGCAATGCGCACCGACAGCTCGTTGGCCATCGCCTCGCCCTTGTCGGCGCTCGAGCCGCGCGCCGACGACAGCACGCCCGACAGCGGCACCCAGTGCTTGCGCGTCGGGTAGACGTCGTACGGCGGGAAGTCGACCGGCGGCTCTTCAGGGATCAGATCGAGGCGCACCAGGCTGGGGTGGTAATGCAGCATCAGCGAAGTCTCGATGACCGCAGCGTGCTCGAGCGCAAAGCCCGGAAAGCCATCGGGGAACACCGTGGCCAGCGTGGTCTCGGACAGGAAATCCCAGTACTCGAGCCGCATGACCTGCAGCGCGGCCGAGCCGCCCACATCGCGCAGCCCGAGGTCGATGCCTTCGGTGATGAACCACTGGTTCTCGTAGTGGCCGTTGACGATGACCAGCTTGGTCGCGCCATGGCGGGCGAACTCGCGCACCGCGTCGCGCACCGAGCCGATCATGGTGGCCGCGTCGACGCTGGTGGTGCCGCAGAAATGTTGGCCGCCGCCGCACTTGGGCTGCGATTTGTAGCCGTACGACAGGCCCGGGGCCACCAGCGCGCCGATGCGCGCAGCGGCATCAGCCGCCACCGCGGAGCTGAGCATGCCGTCGGTGCCCAGCGGCAGGTGCGGGCCGTGCTGCTCGAGCGCACCCACCGGCAGCAAGATGGCCGGCTGGTCGCGCTTGAGGCGCGCTTCGTAATCGACCCACGACAGCTGATTCATCCAGACGGTGCTCATGTGATTTCCTTGGGTGTGATGACGTTGGGGAGGCAAACGGATTCGGTGGTGTCGGTGGCTTCAAGCACGGCGGCGGCCACGATCAGGGCGGCGCCCAGCCATTCGCGCGGCAGCATGGTTTCGTCGCCGATCAGCGTGGCGGTGAGCATCGCCACCAGCAGCTCGGCAATGGCCAGCACGCCCGAGCGGCCGGCTTCGAGGTGGGTCACGCTCCATTGCCAGGTCACGATGACCAACGCCAGGCCGAACAGCGAATACGCCAGCAGCCCGGCGATGACAACGGCCGACGGCATGGCCGGCACCGCAGCGCCCGTGCCCACGGCCATCATCAGCAGCGCCGCCAGCGCGCAGCCCAGACACAGCGCCACCGTCTTGGTCGCCGTGGGCATGCCCTGAGCCGCCCGCGACACGATGTTGTTGCCGGCAAAGCCCATGCCCGAAGTGAGCGCCAACAAATCGGCAGCGGACAGCGGGGCGTCAAACACCGAAAAGCCGCCAACCACCAAAAAGGCGCCGGTCAGGGCCAGCGCCACCGCGCCCGCGCGGCGCATCGAGACCGACTCGCCCAGAAAGAATCGACCGCCCAGCACCGACCACACCGGCGCCAGATAGAACAGCAGCATCACGCGCACCACGTCGCCCAGCACCAGCGCGCTCACGAAGGCCGCGTTGCCCCAGCCACCGAAAACGACCAGCGCGAGCAGCAGCCGCTTGTCGCGCAGCCACAGCGCGCGTTCGCGCCACAGCCATGGCAGCCCGACCAGACCGATCAGGCCATAGGTCAGCATCGCCAGCAGCGGGCCCGACAGACCGTGTTCGGCAAACGCCTTGAGTGGCAGCCACGACAGGCCCCACATCGACGACGAGAACAGCAGCACCGCCACCGGCAGCCAAGGCGCGCCCAGCCAAGCCGCCACGCCGGCCGGTCGGGTCGGGTTCATGTGCCAGCGCCGCTCACGGCATCACCGAGCCGCCATTGGGGCCCAGCACCTGGCCGCAATAAAAGCGCGACAGGTCGGACATCAGGAACAGCACCGTCGCAGCGATCTCGTCGGGCGCGGCGAAGCGGTGCTGCGGGATGTCGAGCTCTTTTTCGATCCACTCGGCGCTCATGTGTTCGGTCGACAGCATCGCCGTGGCCACCGGCCCCGGCGCGACGGCGTTGACGCGGATGCGCGGGGCGAACTCGCGCGCCAGCGAACGCGTCAGGCCGATCACGCCCGCCTTGGCGGCGCAGTACGGCGCGAACTGCTCGCGACCCAGCACGCCCAGATCGGAGGCGATGTTGACGATCACGCCCTCGCCGCGCTGCACCATGCCGGGCAGCACCGCGCGGCACACCAGGAACACCGACTTCAGGTCGGCGTTGAGCATGCGGTCCCAGTGTTCTTCGGTGGTCTCGAGAAACGGCCGGTCGTCGATGATCCCGGCGTTGTTGAGCAACGCGCCGATCGGCCCGAGCTCGCGCTCGACGTCGGTGACCATGCGGGTGACCTCGGCCGCGCGGGTGACGTCGGCCTCGAAGGCCTGAGCGCGCGCGCCTCGCGACTGCAGCAGCGAGACCACTTCGGCGGCTTCGGCCGCGCGACCCATGTGGTTCACGGCCACGGCGGCACCCGCCTGGCCACACGCCAGCGCGGTGGCACGGCCGATGCCGCTGGCCGCGCCGGTGATCAACACCACGCGGCCGGCGAGCGACAGCGTCATCGCGCCCGGAGCAAGTTCTGGAGCCGCCATCAGTTCATCACCTCGCCGTGGCTCGCGCTGATCGCCTGGCCGGTCAGTGAGCGAGCGTCGTGGCTGGCCAGGAACAAGAACACGCCGGCGATGTCGCTGGCTTCGAGCATGGTCGGGTTGGCCTGCCGCGACAGGATGTCGCGCTCGACCTCGGCCTCGCTGCGGCCCTGGGCCAGCGCCATGCTGGTCAGCGAACGCAGCGCGGCGTCGGTGCGAATCCAGCCCGGGCACACCGCGTTGACGCGGATGCCCTGCGGGGCGAGCTCCCAGGCCAGCGAGCGGGTCAGGCCGATCACCGCGTGCTTGCTGGCCACGTAGGCCGAGAAGTCGGCCACGCCGGTCAGGCCCCAGATGGAAGACTGGTTGATCACGCTGGCACCACACGGCATCAGCGGCAGCAGCGCGCGCGTGAGCCGCACCATGGTGCCCACGTTGTTGTCGAGCAGCGACGACCAGCGCGCGGCCCCCGTGGGCGTGGCGTCGGCCAGTGGTGTGGGGTATTCGACGCCGGCGTTGTTGACCAGCACGTCGACGCGGCCATGGCTGCGCTGGATGCTGTCGACCAGCGCCTGAACGTCGTCGTCGCGGCCCAGGTGGCACGGCAGCGCGGTCACGTCGCCTGTCCCGGCCCAGGCCTCGGCCAGGCGATGCAGGGCGACGGAGTCACGGTCGGTGACCACCAGCCGCACACCCTGTGCGATGAAGGCCTCGGCCAGCGAGCGGCCGATGCCGCCGGCCGCGCCGGTGAGCACCACCACCAGGCCGCTCAGGCCATGGCTGGACGCGCGTGGCGAGCCGGCAGCCGCGACCACGTCACACCGCCGTCAGAAAAGACACGCCCACCGCGCCGACGAATCCATCGGCGCGCCCGGGCACGCTGGGGTCCAGCACCTGGCCATAGTCGCCCGATAGCACGCGGGTGAGGCGGTGGCGGTGAAAGGCCTTGAGCAGCTGGCTCACCGGCACCACCTGGCGGTAGTCGTTGCCGTAGAGCTCGCGGTGGTACGACGGCAGCCGGTGCCACGCCACCGTGGGGCGCTCGTGGTGGGCGTTGTGATAACCGAAGTTCATCCACATCAGGTTGAGCCAGAAGTTGTCCAGCCCGAACACGTTGCTGTAGGTGTTGTCCTGCTCGTAGGCGCGGTCGCGCACCTTGTCGTTGGGGATCGGCGCGTCGCCCAGGATCGGATACGAGTCGTAGGTGTGCTGGAAGCAATCGGCAAAGCGCAGGACGGTGACGAACACCAGGTACGCAGCGAAGTACAGCGCCAGCGCCTTGGGCGAATACCAGCCCAGCGCGGCGAAGGCCGACACGCGCAACACCGCGATGCCCACGATGCGCCACGACGACGCGACGTCGCCGCTCTTGAACGGCTTGGCGATCACGAAGCCGCGCATCAGGAACTCGACTGCCGGGAAGTAGGCCCACTCCAGCGCCAGCACGCTGCCGCGGAACCACGCGGGGGCGGCCAGCAGGAAACCGCGTGAATCGAAAGTGATCACGTCGGCACGCTCGACGTGGTGGCGCATGTGCTTGCGCCTCAGATCGGCAAACCGCGCGTAGCAGCTGCCGTTGATCCAGGTCATCAGGGTGCCCCAGCGCTCATTGGCCGGGGCACTGCGAAAGATGGCCAGGTGTGCGAACTCGTGGATGTAGTACGCCGACCAGATGAGCGTCAGCGTCACCAACACCACGCCAATGGCGTTAAGCACCCATGACGGCGAGGTCAGCGCGACCACGCCGAACCCGTAACCCAGCAGGGTGAAGGCCAGTGCCGCGATGTTCGGCGCGGCGCCGTCAGGGGTGCGAAACATCACCGGCTCACTTCTTCGTCAGCGCCGTGACGAACTGAGCGTCCATGGTGGACTCGGTCGCGGGGATCGTGGTGATCTGGCCCTTGGCCTTGAGCAGCTGACCAATGATTTCGCCGCTGGCGTAGTACGAGGTGGTCTCAGGCGCCTTCACGAACGCCTTGGGCATTTCTTCCAGCGGGATGTTGTAGACGCCGGTCATCTGCTCCTTGACTTCCTTGGCCGACACGCCGAGCACCTTGCCGATGATCTTGGCCGACTCCTCAGGCTTGGCCTTCATGTAGGCCATGCCGTCGAGGTAGGCCTGGATGATCCCGGCGATCTCGGTGGGCTTGGCCTTGATGACCTTCTCGTCAAACACCAGCACGTCGGCGATCAGGCCGGGTGCGTCCTTCGAGGAGAACACCACCTTGAACTTCTTGCCGCCGCCCTGACCCACGATCTGCGACAGGCTCGGCTCATAGGTCACGCCGATGGGCATCTGGCCTGAGGCCATCGCAGCCGGCACGGCTTCGGGTGTCATGTTGATCGGGGTGACGTCCTTGTCGGTCAGGCCATTGACCTTGAGCGCGTACGACAGCAGGAAGTCCGAGGGCGACAGCGGGTTGAAGCCCACCTTCTTGCCCTTGAAGTCAGCGACCTTGGTGATGCTCTTGTCGGCCACGATGGCGTCGCCGCCGTTCGAGTAGTCGATCGGCATCACGACCTTTTGCATGCGCCCGGCTGCCACCTGACCGACCACCTGGTCGTACGTCAGCATGCCGCCCTCGACGGCGCCGCTGGCCATCGCCGGCGGAATCAGCGCCGGGTCGGTGAACATCTGCAGCGTGACCTTGAGGTTGTATTTCTTGAACAGGTCGAGCTTTTCAGCCACGTAGAACGGGCCGTAGCCGATCCACGCCAGCGAGCCGATCTTCATCGACGTGACGCCAGCGGCCTGGCTGGTGAGGGCGAACACGCCCAGCGCGATGCCAGTCAGTGGCTTCTTCAGGGAAGCACCGAGACGGGTCAACAGTGGCTGTGACGAAAGGGGGGACTTGGACGCGCGAACGAAGGCAGATGTCATGGCGAGGGCTCCAGGTGAATGAGAAACGGGCGCAGGAGAAGACGTGTCGAACGCGTCCATCTCCCGGGCTTTTGTCCCTCCGTGGAACCCTGAGGGCCACCGCTTGCGCGCTGACCGCCTGAGCCGGATCACTCTCGGACCAGCACCGGCATCGCTGCCAGTCGGAACCCTAGTGACCCTGAGTGAGAGGAGATGCGCATGCGACAAACACACGAAACCGCTCCACCTGCATCCAGTACACAGCAAGCCACGTGCCAACGGCCCGAGCCCCGCTGCGCACCAACTTGCAGCAGCGTCAGCCCGGCGTGGCCAGATGAGCGCGCCAGCCGCCCAGCGCGGTGATGTCCCGGGCGTCGGCCACGGCGTGGCTCTCGCACACGAAGCCTTGCACGCTCGTGCCGTCTTCGAGCAGCACGGTGCCAATGCCCAGCGGCGCGGGGATGCCGGCGACGAACGAGCCGAACTCGCGCGCCGGCAGCTCCCAGACCTCGAGCTCGATGGCGCCGCCGCCCTCAGTCACGCGCACCATGCCCGGACGAAACGGCGGCCCGCCCGGCAATGCGTAGAACTTGTAGAGCGGTGCACTGCGTACGGTGCGCACCAGCGCACCGCCGCGCTGCGTGAGCTGCCAGTTCAGCGGCAAGCCGCTCAGGTGGGCGCCGCACACGGCCACCTGAACCTGCCCCGAAGGAAACGGCGTGGCGTCGGGCCATACCGCCGCCAGATGCGGCGCATGCGGCGTGGCACCGACGGTGGACACGCTGCCCGCGTGCAGCCGCGCGGCCAGCGTGAGCAGCGGCAGGTCCTGGCCGCAGCGCCCGATCAGCGTGACGCCATGCGGCAAGCCGCGCGCGGGTCCGTCGGTCGCAAAGCCCACGGGCACCGCCACGGCCGACAGATCGAGCAGGTTGACGAAGTTGGTGTAGTGGCCGAGCTGCGAATTGAGCGCGATCGGGTCGGCCTCGACCGCGGCGATCGTGTGGATGGTCGGCGCGGTGGGCACCACCAGGCAATCGATGTCACCCCAGGCGGCGCGCGCCGTCTGCTCGAGCGCCTTCAACCGGTACAGCGCGGCAAAGGCATCGGCCGCGCTGATGCGCCCGCCCGCCTCGGTGATGGCGCGGGTGACCGGGTGCAGCGACTCGGGCTGGGTCTCGATGAACCCGCGAATCGCCGCATAGCGCTCGGCCACCCACGGACCTTCGTAGAGCAGCGTGGCCACGCTGCGAAACGGCGTCAGGTCGATCTCGACCGGCACACCACCCAGCGCGATCAGCAGACCCACCGCCTGAGAGAAGTGCGCCAGGCCCTGCGCGTTGCCGTAGAACTCCAGATCGTGCCCGCGCGGCAAGCCAAAGCGAAACGTGCCCGCGCCGAAGTTGCGTCCGTGCGGCGGAAGGCTGCGCGAGTAGGCGTCTTGCGGATCGGGGCCTTGCGCGGCGGCCAGCACCACGGCGGCATCGGCCGCGGTGAGCGCGAACACCGACACGGTGTCGAGCGTGCGGCACGCCGGCACCACGCCGGTGCTGGGCAAGCGCCCCAGGCTGGGCTTGAGGCCGATCAGGTTGTTGAACATCGCCGGCACGCGCCCCGACCCTGCGGTGTCGGTGCCCAGCGAAAAGCTCGCCAGACCCAAGGCCACCGCCACGGCCGAGCCCGACGACGAGCCGCCCGACACGAACTCGGGATCGATCGCGTTGCGGCACGCGCCATAGGGCGAGCGCACGCCGACCAGGCCGGTGGCGAACTGGTCAAGGTTGGTCTTGCCCACCGGAATGGCACCGGCGTCGATCAGCCTTTGCACCACGGTGGCGCTGCGCTCGGGCGTGTAGGCGTAGTCGGGGCAGGCGGCGGTGGTGGGCACGCCGGCCAGATCGATGTTGTCCTTGATGGCGAACGGAATGCCGTACAGCGGCAGCGTCGCCGCATCACGCCCTTCGAGCGCACGCGCATGGGCGGTCAGCTCGGCCAGGCTCAGGCGGTGGATCCACACGTGACGCGGCAGCGCGGCTTCTTCGGCCTCGATGCGCGCATGCAGCTGGGTGACGAGCTGCACGGGTGTGAGCGTGCCATCGAGGTAGCGCGCACGCAGCGCGCCGAAAGACAGGTCGAGTCGCATCAGGGCCTCACTCGGTTGCAGGGTTGGGAGCGCACTCGCTCAACAGGACCAGCGGCTGGCCGGCGGTGACCGGCTGACCCTCGGCGCACAGCACCTCGTGGACGACGCCGTCGCGCGGTGCGAGCACGGTGATTTCCATCTTCATCGACTCGACCACCAGCAGCGTGTCGCCAGCGCGCACCGTGCTGCCCTTGGTCGCGAGCACCGACCACACGCCGCCCGAGACCTCGGAGGTGACCACCTCGCCATCGAAGGCGCTGGCCGCGGCGGCGCGCGCCTCGGCGTCGGCATCGACACGCTCATCGACCGTCTCGGCCACGCCGGCCACGCGCCAGCGCTCGCGTTCGTCTTCGAACGCCGCTTGCTGGCGCGTCTTGAACGCGGTGATCGACGGCTCGTTGTCGCGCAGGTAGCGCTGGTAGTCGGCGAGCTTGAAGGTGCCTTCCTCGATGCGCAGGTTGGTGCGCCCGGCGACGAAGTCGTCGCGCATCGTGAGCAGCTCGTCCGCACCCACCGGGTAGAAGCGCAGTTGGTCAAAAAAGCGCAGCAGCCACGGCTTGCCGGGTTCGAAGTCGCGCGCGCCCTGGCGGGCATCGCGCCAGCGGTTCCACATCTGCACGGTGCGCCCGACGAACTGGTAGCCGCCGGGGCCTTCCATGCCGTACACGCACAGGTACGCGCCGCCGATGCCCACCGCGTTCTCCGGCGTCCAGGTGCGCGCCGGGTTGTACTTGGTGGTGACCAGCCGGTGGCGCGGGTCGAGTGGCGTGGCCACCGGTGCGCCCAGGTACACGTCACCCAGCCCGAGCACCAGGTAGCTGGCCTCGAACACCGTGTCGTAGACGGCCTGGATGTCGTCCAGCCCGTTGATGCGGCGGATGAACTCGATGTTGCT
>CANGBT010000083.1 GCA_947452135.1 Burkholderiales bacterium | reverse complement strand
TCCATGTACTTCTCGTCGATCACCACGCTGGTCTTGATCTCGCTGGTGGTGATCATCTGGATGTTGATGCCTTCGGCGCTGAGCGTGCCGAACATCTTGCTGGCCACGCCCACGTGCGAGCGCATGCCGATGCCCACGATGCTGACCTTGCAGATCTTGGGGTCGCCCGACACCTGGGCACCGCCCACGCTGGGCAACACCACGTTTTGCAGCAGGTCGATCGTGCGGGCGTATTCGTTGCGGTGAACGGTGAACGAGAAGTCGGTTTTGCCGTCGTGCGACATGTTCTGGATGATCACGTCGACGTCGATGTTGGCCTCGGCCACCGGGCCCAGGATCTGGAATGCGATGCCAGGGCGGTCGGGCACGCCGATCAGGCTGATCTTGGCTTCGTCACGGTTGAAGGCGATGCCCGAAACGACAGCTTGTTCCATTTTTACGTCCTCTTCAAAAGTGATCAGCGTGCCCGATTGGGCTTCTTCTGCGATGTCGATGTCCCACGGCGTGAAGCTCGAAAGCACGCGCATGGGCACGCGGTATTTGCCGGCGAACTCGACCGAGCGGATCTGCAAGACCTTGGAGCCCAGGCTGGCCATCTCGAGCATTTCCTCGAAGCTGATGGAGCTCAGCCGGCGCGCCTCGGGAACGATGCGCGGGTCGGTGGTGTAGACGCCATCGACGTCGGTGTAGATCAGGCACTCGTCGGCCTTGAGCGCAGCCGCGACGGCCACCGCTGAGGTGTCCGAGCCGCCACGGCCGAGCGTGGTGATGTTGTTGTGTTCGTCGACGCCCTGGAACCCGGTGATGACCACCACCTTGCCGGCGGCCAGATCGGCCCGCACGCGCTGATCGTCGATGCTCTGGATGCGTGCCTTGGTGAAGGCCGAATCGGTCTTGATGGGCACCTGCCAGCCAGCGTAGCTCACGGCCTGAACGCCCTCAGCCTGCAACGCAATGGCCAGCAGGCCCACCGACACCTGCTCGCCGGTGGAGGCAATCATGTCGAGCTCGCGCAGCAACTCAGGCGAGCTGCCGTTGGGGGAAACTTCCTTGGCCAGGCCGAGCAGGCGGTTGGTTTCGCCGCTCATTGCCGAAGGCACCACGACCATCTGGTGGCCGGCGCGCGCCCACTTGGCAACGCGTTTGGCGACGTTGCGGATGCGCTCGGGTGAGCCCATCGAGGTGCCGCCGTATTTGTGAACTGTGAGAGCCATAAATTGGGGTGCGTTGGTACGCGAAGCCGTTGTCAACTCGATCGCGGAAAACCCACGATTTTACCGGCACGCACCAAAACGATCTACCGCGGCGGTTCAGAGATGCAGCAAAGGCTCCCACGACAGCGTTACCTGCGCCTGTCCGGGCAGGCCGATCACCCGCGTGTCCAGGCCCAACCCCGGTACGAAAACGAGCTGCCCCCCACTGAAGACCAACGGTCCGCCACGCTCCCAGCCCGCCAGATTGGCCGCCTGAAACTGCTTTTTCAGGCTGCGCGGCGGGCGCCCCAGACCGGCTTGAAATTGCTCGCCGCCGGCGCGCTCGCGCAGTTCCAATTGGGCCAGCCAGGCCAGCGGCACGCCACCTTCCTTCACGCGCGTCACACGCAATGCCCCGCCCCACCCCGGCAGCCGGTAGGTGCCGGCGCGGCGCAACTGCAGCGTGCTCTCGCGCTCGGTTGCCTTTGCCGCCGAAGCGGCGCTTTGCAACACGCAGACCAATTGGCCGCGGCGCCGGTGCAGCGTGGCACCGGGCATAGGCCATGAGGCTGGTCCCGCACCGGGCAATTCGTCGCCCAGTCGCTCGACCAGCGAGCCCGGCGCCGGTCGCCCCGTTTGTCGACGCAGCCACTCGCGCAAGGCGTTGACCCGCCGCGCTCCCGACAGATCGAAAAGGCCGCTCAGGCTGAGCCCGCGCTCGTCAGACAGCCTGGCCAGATCGAGATCGGCCAGTTCATCAAGGCAGGCTTGCGCTTGCTGCGCCCAGGTGGCCGCGGCCGCCAGCGCCGGTTCGGCATCGGCAAAGGCCTGTTCGAGCGCTGGCCAGACACGACGGCGCAGGCGATTGCGAGCGTAGCGATCGTCCTCGTTGCTGTCGTCGTCGATGTAGGCGATGCCGTGGTGCTGCACATAGGCTTCGATGGAGCTGCGCGGCAGGCCCAGCCACGGGCGCGTCCACAGCAGCCCGTCACGCTCGATTTGGCGCGGCATGCCGGCAAGTCCGGCCACGCCCGCCGATCGAAAGGCCTGCAGTAAAAAGGTTTCAGCCTGATCGCGCCGGTGATGGGCCAGCAGCACCACGCTGGCTGCGTGCGCCATGGCCATGTCACGCAAAGCGGCGTAGCGCTCGCGGCGAGCCCAAGCCTCGATGCTGTCGCCAGCCTGAGGCCGCGTGCTCAGGCGAGTTGATGCGAACGAAAGTGAATGGCCTTCGGCGGCCCAGCGCGAACATTGGTCGCGGCAGTGCTGCTCCCAGATGTCGGCATGGGAACTCAGCGCGTGGTTGATGTGCAGCGCCACGACAGGCCAGCCTGCGTCTCGCGAGGCGGCCAGCGTGGCATGCAACAAGGCCGCCGAGTCGCGCCCGCCGCTGTAGGCCACCGCGACCACCGCGCCGGCTGGCGGTGGATTTGTCATGGGAACCGTCAGCGGCACCCTGCTGTGCCGATCAACGGTCGGTGGTGTCGGCAAAACGGCCGTACGACTGCAGCCGCTCGTAGCGGCGCTGCAGCAACTCCTTGGTGCCCAGGTCGCTGACCTGACGCAGCGAATCGTTCAGTGCCCGCTTGAGAAAGGCCGCCATCTGCTTGATGTCGCGGTGACCGCCACCCACGGGCTCGTTGACGATCTTGTCGACCAGACCCAGCGCCTTGAGGCGGTGTGCAGTGATGCCAAGAGCCTCGGCTGCATCCGACGCACGCTCGGAGGTCTTCCAGAGGATGGACGCGCAGCCCTCGGGCGAGATCACCGAATAGATCGAGTACTGGAGCATCAGCAACTGGTCGCCCACGCTGATGGCCAGAGCGCCACCCGAGCCACCCTCGCCGATGATCGTCACGATGATGGGCACTTCGAGCTGCGCCATCTCGAAGATGTTGCGTCCGATGGCCTCGGATTGGCCGCGCTCTTCGGCGCCGATGCCGGGGTAGGCGCCCGGCGTGTCGACGAACGTGAAGATGGGGATGCCGAACTTCTCGGCCAGCTTCATCAGGCGCAGCGCCTTGCGATAGCCCTCGGGACGCGACATGCCGAAGTTGCGCTGACCGCGCTCACGCGTGTCGCGGCCCTTCTGGTGCCCAAGCACCATGCAGGCCTGGCCGTTGAAGCGCGCCAGCCCGCCCACGATCGATTGGTCGTCCGCGAAATGCCGGTCGCCGTGCAGTTCGTGAAAGTCGGTGAAGACCTCGTTGACGTAGTCGAGCGTGTAGGGACGCTGCGGGTGGCGCGCGATCTGCGTCACTTGCCACGGCGTCAGGCTCGAGTAGATGTCCTTGGTGAGCTGCAGGCTCTTCTTGCCGAGCCGGTCGATCTCTTCGGAGATGTCGACAGCGGACTCGTTTTGAACGTAACGCAGCTCGTCAATCTTTGATTCGAGCTCGGCCACGGGCTGCTCAAAATCAAGAAAGTGTCTCTTGCTCATTCGTGTGAAATCTCGCAAAAAGGGGCAACGGATGCCGCCTCAACAGTGCGTCAGTAGTCTACCGGCAGCGGATCCAGGCTGCGCCAGATGAACCAGGTGGCCACTGTGCGGTACGGTGCCCAGGCCTCGCCCACCTCCCGAGCCTCGGCCCGCGAAACCGGCTCGCCGCTGAAGTAGTTGACGCTGATGCCCTTGATGAGGCCCACGTCGTCGAGCGGCAGCACATCGGCGCGCATGAGGTGAAAGATCAGGAACATCTCGGCCGTCCAGCGGCCGATGCCCCGGATTTCAACCAGCTGCTTGATGATGGCCTCATCGGGCATCTGGGCCCACTCATGCTCGCGCACCGAGCCGGCCGCGAAATGTTTGGCCAGATCGTTGAGGTACTCGACCTTGCGCGCAGACAACCCGGCCAGCCGCAGCTCAGCGATGGGCAGGCGCAGCAGGTTGTCCGGCTGCAAGGGCGTCGAAGCACCCGGCATGGCCGCCACGAAGCGGTCCCACACCGCCTGCGCCGACTTGACGGAAATCTGCTGACCGACGATCGACCGCGCCAGCGTGGTGAAGGCATCGCCCCGGTTTTGAAGCCGCGTCTGACCCAACGTGGGAATGAGCTTGCACATCACCCGGTCGCGCTTGGCGAGGTGCTTGCAGGCATCCCCCCAGACGCCTGGATCGGACAAGGCGGCCGAAACGGTCATGCCTTGACCCAGGTGGTGCCTTGGGGCGAGTCTTGGAGCAAGATGGACTGCTCGGCCAGTTCCTTGCGGATCTGGTCGGCCCGGCCAAAGTCGCGCGCGGCCTTGGCGGCGTTGCGCTCAGCGATCAACTCGCCAATGCGCGACTCGTCGAGGCCGCTGCCCGATTGCAAATAGGCTCGCGCCGGTTGCTGCAGCAGTCCCAGCGTGGCACCCAGCGCCCTGAGCAGCGCAGCGGCCTTGGGCGATTGCGTGCGGTTGACCTCGCCGGCCAGATCGAACAACACCGCCACCGCGCCAGGGGTGTTGAAGTCCTCGTTCATCTCGCTGCGAAATTGCGCGGCTTGAGGCTGCGACCAGTCGATCGGCTCGACGTGGTCATCGGCCACGTCGACGCTCGCCAGAGCGGTATAGATGCGACGCAGGGACTGGCGCGCATCGTCGAGATTGGCGTCGCTGAAGTTGAACGGGCTGCGGTAATGGGTGCGCAGCATGAAGAACCGGACCGTCTCACCGTCGTAGCGCTTGAGCACGTCACGGATGGTGAAGAAGTTGCCCAGCGACTTCGACATCTTCTCGTTGTCGACGTTGAGGAAGCCGTTGTGCATCCACACGTTGACGAACGTCCGCCCGGTCGCGCCCTCACTTTGGGCGATCTCGTTCTCGTGATGCGGAAACTGCAGATCAAGGCCACCGCCGTGGATATCGAAATGCTCGCCCAGCAGCGCGCAGCCCATCGCCGAACACTCGATGTGCCAACCCGGGCGCCCGCGGCCGAAGGGGCTGTCCCACTTGGCATCGTCAGGCTCGCTGTCCTTGGCGGACTTCCACAGCACGAAGTCGAGCGGATCGTCCTTGCCGTCGGCCACCGCGACCCGTTCGCCGGCGCGCAGCTGGTCAAGCGACTTGCCAGAGAGCCGGCCGTAGTTGGGGAACTTGCGTACCGCATAGTTCATGTCGCCATTGGTCGATCGGTAGGCCAGACCCTTGGCCTCGAGCGTGGCGATCATCGAAAGCATCTCGGGCACGTATTCGGTGGCGCGCGGCTCGTGCGTGGGCGGCAAGATGCCCAGCGCGGCCACGTCTTCGTGCATCGCCACCGTCATCTCGTCGGTCAGCTGCCGAATCGTGATGTTGCGCTCGACGGCGCGCTTGATGATCTTGTCGTCGATGTCAGTGATGTTGCGCACGTAGGTCACGTCATAACCCAGCACGTCCAACCAGCGGCGCACCACGTCGAAGGCCATCATGAACCGGGCGTGTCCGACGTGGCAATAGTCGTAGATCGTCATGCCGCACACGTACATGCGCACACGCTCGGGGTCTATCGGAGTAAAGGTTTCGACTTCGCGAGTCAGCGAATTGAATATGCGCAGCGTCATGGGCCAGATTTGATGGCCGCGCCCGAGCGGCGCAGCGCGATGTTTCGATGAGTGGGCAGGACGTGTGCGAGCCAATCGGAGCGGCAACTGCCCGACGGCAGCACCAATGACCGGAACGCGAGGCGGCGAATGTCGCACACCTACAATCCTGAGCAAAATCAGTATAGCGGTGGGCCATTTCCGAACCCGTCGCCAGCCACTCCCCAACGCCCTCGCGACCCGCCTGAATCACGCCATGCCTGTGAGCCGTTTTGCCATCGCCGCGATCGTCGCGACATTGCTTTCGTTGACCCTCGCTGCACCTGCCGTGGCCAACGAGGCAGCCGATATCGCGCAGATGTTTCGGGCCGGTCAGCAAACCGAGGCCTTTGCACGGCTCGACAAGTCGCTTGCCAGCCGAACCGCCTCGCCAGAACTGCGATTTCTCAAGGGCGTGCTGCTCGTGGAGGTGCGACGCACAAGCGAGGCACTGGTCATTTTTCAAAACCTCACCGAAGAGTTCCCGGAACTGCCCGAGCCGTACAACAACCTGGCGGTGCTGTACGCGGCTTCCGGCGACTTCGACAAGGCTCGCACCGCGCTCGAGGGCGCGATTCGCGCCAACCCGGGGATGGCCGTGGCCTACCTGAACCTCGGTGACGTCTATGCCCAACTGGCGCGTCAGGCTTACCAGAAGGCCCAGAAGATCGACCCGGGCAGCGCAGCCATCCCGGCACGGCTTTCGGTGCTGCGGGAGTTGACCGAATCGCGCATCCAAAAGCCCGCCCCCTGAAGCGACGACTGCTTCTCATAGACATCCCGGAGTCACCTCAATGAGATTTCCCTTTTTCGCTATTGCCTCGGTTGTGTCGCTGACGTTGACCGCTGCATCCAGTGCAGCATGGGCACAGAAGGTAGCCATGTCGACGAGTCTGGGTGAAGTCGTGCTTGAACTCGACGCTGGCAAGGCGCCCAAGACCGTGGACAACTTCGTGCAGTACGTGAACGCCGGCCACTACAACGGCACGGTGTTTCACCGAGTCATCGAGAACTTCATGGTCCAGGGCGGCGGCTTTACGACCGAGATGAAGGAAAAGGCAACCCGCGCGCCCATCGGTCTGGAAAGCAAGAACGGCCTGACCAATCAGAGAGGCGCCATCGCCATGGCGAGAACGATGGATCCCAATTCCGCCACGGCCCAGTTTTTCATCAACGTCAAGGACAACGGCTTTTTGAATGCAGCCAATGCACCGGACGGCAACGGCTACGCGGTGTTCGGCAAAGTCGTCTCGGGCATGGACGTCGTCGACAAGATCCGCGCGGTCAAAACTGGCTACAAGGGCCCATTTCAGGATGTTCCCGTAGAACCAGTCGTCATCACCAAGATGGTGGTCATGAAGCCCTGAGCCTGGCCGTCAGCCCAAAACAATCTCCAACCCTTTACTCACCCATCACGATCCATCATGAGCAAGAACGTTGAACTGCACACCTCCCACGGCCTGATCCTGGTTGAACTTGACGACATCAAGGCACCCGTGAGTACCGCCAATTTCCTTTCGTATGTACAAAGCGGGCACTTCGACGGCACCATCTTTCACCGTGTCATCAAGGGCTTCATGATCCAGGGCGGTGGCTTCGATGGCGACATGAAGCAAAAGCCTTGCGCAGCACCGATCGCCAACGAGGCGGCCAACGGTCTGAAAAACAAGCGCTACACCCTGGCGATGGCCCGCACTTCAGATCCTCACTCGGCGACGGCCCAGTTCTTCATCAACGCCAACGACAACGAGTTTCTGAACTTCAAGAGCGAAACCCAGAGCGGTTGGGGTTACGCGGTGTTCGGACAAGTGACCGCAGGCACCGAGGTGGTCGATGCCATCGAAGGCGTCAAGACCGGTCGCAAGGGCTTCCACGATGATGTGCCGAATGAAGCTGTCACGATCATCAAGGCTGTCGCGGTCTGAGTCGCGGCATGAGCGCAGACGGCCCAACCGCCCTGCCCACATTCTGGGAGGTTGAGGCAGCGGCCGAGTGGTCTTCGATCGAGTTCATCAGCGACCTGCATCTCGATGAAAACACGCCGAAGACCTTCGACGCCTTTGCGTCGTATTTGGCGTCGACAACTGCTGACGCGGTTTTCATCCTCGGCGACCTGTTCGAAGTTTGGGTAGGTGACGACTCGCGGCACGAAGGCTTCGAGGCGCGTTGCGCCGATCTGCTGAGCGAAGCAGCCTCTCGGCGGACGTTGGGGTTTATGGTGGGGAACCGCGACTTTCTGGTCGGCGCGGACATGCTCAAGGCCTGTGGCCTGATGGCGCTGTCCGACCCGACAGTGATGATCGCTTTCGGCCAGCGTGTGATGCTCGCCCACGGCGATGCGCTGTGCCTGTCCGACGTGGAATACCAGCGGTTTCGCTCACAGGTTAGAAACCCGGCCTGGCGCGCCGAGTTTCTGTCCCGACCGCTGGCTGAGCGACGCAAGGTTGCACGGCATATCCGCGAAGAAAGCGAACGCCGCAAGCGAGAGCAAGTGGCCGGCCAGTACTTCGACATCGACACGGCAACCGCCGTGCGCTGGATGCACGAAGCAGGCACACCTCTGCTGATACATGGGCACACTCACATGCCCGGTAACGATGAGTTGGCCCCGGGTTTCGAGCGGCAGGTGCTCAGCGACTGGGACTTGGACGACGCCATGGCGCCACGTGCACAAGCGCTGCGCTGGACTCGAGAAGGGCTCGAGCGGCTGCTATTGGCGTGCTCGGCGGCTTGAGCCTGTTCGGGCGGGTCTGGATCGCCTGCAAGCGCTGGTCAGAACTCAGGACGCTGCGCAAGCGTCCGATTCCAGATGAGTTGTGGTGGCTGACCGTCGACGGACATCCATTCCTCTGCATGCGAAGTGAGCAGGATCTGGTCCGGCTGCGCGAACTCGCCACGTTGTTTCTCGCCCGCAAAGAGTTCTTCGGAGCGGATGACCTGCTGGTGACCGACAAGATGGCCGTGGCGATCGCCGCTCAGGCCGCGTTGCCCATCCTGAACCTCGGGCTGGATCTGTACGAAGGTTTCGTGGGCATCGTCGTTCACCGCGATCAGGTCCTCGCTCGGCGTGAGGAGGTGGACGACGACGGCGTCGTGCATCAGTTCGATGAAGAACTGTCGGGCGAGGCCATGCAAGGTGGTCCGGTCATGCTGTCTTGGCGCGATGTCGAGGCAGCCGGCGATTCATGCGAATGGGGCTACAACGTTGCCATTCATGAGTTCGCGCACGTGATAGACATGGCCGATGGCGCAGCCAACGGGACCCCGCCAATGCCAGACCGGAACACCCGGGATCGGTGGCAGCAGGTGATGGAGTCGGCTTACAAGCGCTTTTGTATGACCGTGCAAAAGCGCCGACCGAGCGACCTTGACCCCTACGCGGCGCATTCCATTGATGAATTCTTCGCGGTGACCTCGGAGTCCTTTTTCGTGGATCCCATCAGCCTGCAATCGGAATTTCCAGACGTTTACGCGCTGCTGAGAACCTACTACGCGCAAGACCCCGCTGGCTGCATGGCCCCATGAAAAAGCGCCGACAACCTGTGCCCAGGATGCCGGCGCGCGAGGGACAGACGAAACCCTTAAACCGTCGTGGCGGGCTCCGCCTTGGGTTTGTCGCTGCGCTTGGACGGCTGGATGTCTAGCACCGTCTTTCCATCGGCATCCACATCCACTGTCAACCGACCGCCGTCGACCAAACTGCCGAAGAGCAACTCGTCGGCAAGCGCGCGGCGAATGGTGTCCTGAATCAGGCGCTGCATCGGACGGGCACCCATCAGTGGATCAAACCCATTCTTGGCGAGGTACTTGCGCAACTCGTCCGTGAATGTCACGTCGACCTTCTTCTCGGACAACTGTGCCTCGAGTTGCAACAGGAACTTGTCGACCACGCGCAGGATGATTTCCTCGTTCAGCGCGCGGAAGCTCACGACCGCATCGAGACGGTTGCGGAACTCCGGCGTGAACATGCGCTTGACATCGGCCATTTCATCGCCCTGCTCACGCACTGTCGTGAACCCGATCGTCGACTTGGTCATCGTCTCGGCACCGGCGTTGGTGGTCATGACAATGATGACGTTGCGGAAGTCGGCCTTCCTGCCGTTGTTGTCGGTCAGTGTGCCGTGGTCCATCACCTGCAGCAGCACATTGAAGACGTCCGGGTGAGCCTTCTCGATCTCGTCGAGCAACAGCACGCAGTGGGGCTTCTTGGTGACCGCCTCGGTCAGCAAGCCTCCTTGGTCGAAGCCGACATAACCTGGAGGCGCACCAATCAGACGGCTGACCGCGTGGCGCTCCATGTACTCGCTCATGTCGAAGCGGATCAACTCGATCCCGAGCACGTAGGCCAGTTGCTTGGCCACTTCGGTCTTGCCCACACCGGTAGGACCCGAGAACAGGAACGAACCGATCGGACGGTCAGGCTTGCCGAGTCCTGAACGGGCCATCTTGATCGCCGAGGACAGCGCCTCAATGGCCGGGTCTTGGCCGAAAACGACATTCTTGAGGTCCCGATCCAGACTCTTGAGCTTGGAGCGGTCGTCGTTGGACACGCTCGCGGGCGGGATGCGGGCGATCTTGGCAACGATCTCCTCGACCTCGTTGCGCGTGATGGTTTTCTTTTGCTTGCTCTTGGGCAAGATCCGCTGCGCGGCACCGGCCTCGTCGATCACATCGATCGCCTTGTCGGGCAAGTGGCGGTCGTTGATGAATTTCGCCGACAACTCTGCGGCAGCCTGCAAAGCGCCCAAGGCGTACTTGACGCTGTGGTGCTCTTCAAAACGCGACTTGAGGCCCTTGAGAATCTCAATCGTCTGCTCGACCGATGGTTCGGCCACATCGATCTTCTGGAACCGGCGCGACAGGGCGGCGTCTTTTTCGAAGATTCCGCGGTATTCACTGAAAGTGGTCGCTCCGATGCACTTCATGGCGCCCGAACTCAAGGCGGGCTTGAGCAGGTTGCTCGCATCGAGCGTTCCGCCTGAAGCAGCACCCGCACCGATCAGGGTGTGGATTTCATCGATGAACAACACGGCGTGCGGTTGCTCCTTGAGCGTTTTCAAAACGCTCTTGAGGCGCTGCTCGAAATCGCCACGATATTTGGTGCCGGCCAGCAAGGCGCCCATGTCGAGCGAATAAACCGTCGCGTTGGCCAGCACCTCAGGCACGTCCCCCTCTGTGATTCGCCAAGCCAAGCCCTCAGCAATGGCTGTCTTGCCCACCCCAGCCTCACCCACCAACAAGGGGTTGTTCTTGCGCCGACGGCACAGAACCTGAATCACACGCTCCACCTCGACCTCACGGCCGATCAGCGGGTCAATCTTTCCGTCACGCGCCAGTTGATTCAGGTTTTGCGTGAACTGATCAAGTGCAGAGCCCTTACCGTCCGACTCATCCTTGTCGCTCTCGCTGGACGTCGGGGTCTCGCTGGGCTTCGCAGCCTCAGGCGGCTCCGATTTCTTGATGCCGTGAGCGATGAAATTGACCACGTCAAGCCGCGTCACGCCCTGCTGGTGAAGATAGTAGACCGCGTGAGAGTCCTTCTCCCCGAAGATGGCAACCAGCACGTTAGCGCCCGTCACCTCCTTTTTGCCGCTACCGGTTGATTGAACGTGCATGATCGCGCGCTGAATCACCCGCTGGAAGCCGAGTGTGGGCTGCGTATCAACCTCGTCAACCCCTCCCACCGTCGGCGTGTTCTCCTTGATGAACTGGGCAAGGCTCTTGCGCAGGTCATCGGTGTTGGCCGAGCAGGCGCGCAACACTTCAGCAGCAGACGGGTTGTCAAGCAACGCCATGAGCAAGTGCTCGACGGTGATGAATTCATGGCGCTGCTGGCGAGCCTCGACAAACGCCATGTGCAGACTGACTTCAAGTTCCTGCGCAATCATGCGGTCTCCATAATGCATTGCAAT
>CANGBT010000082.1 GCA_947452135.1 Burkholderiales bacterium | reverse complement strand
CATCCGCAGCCACGGCCTGCGCAACTCGCACCTGCTGTCGATCGCGCCCACCGGCACCATCAGCCTGGCGTTTGCCGACAACGCGAGCAACGGCATCGAGCCGGCCTTCAGCTGGAGCTACACGCGCAAAAAGCGCATGCCCGATGGCAGCTTGCGCGAGTACGCCGTCGAAGACCACGCCTGGCGGCTGTTTCGCCACCTGCGCGGGGAGACCGCTGCGCTCACGCCGGCATTCGTCACCGCGCTCGAGATGAGCGCGCAGTCGCACGAGGCGATGGTCGCGGCGGTGGCACCGTGCATCGACACGTCGATTTCCAAGACCGTCAACGTGCCGGCCGATTACCCGTACGCCGACTTCCAGAACCTGTACCTCGAGGCGTGGGAGTCGGGCCTGAAGGGCCTGGCCACCTACCGGCCCAACAGCGTGCTCGGCTCGGTGCTCAGCGTGAGCACGCCGGCTCAAGTTGCACCGGCCGCGCTGCAGATTGCCGACGCCAACCGCCGTCTGGCGCTCGAGCAACTGCCCGCGCCGGTGCTGTCGTCACTGCGCTGGCCGGGGCGCCCGGAGCTGCCCACAGGCAACCTGGCGTGGACCTTCATGGTGCATCACCCGTTTGGCGACTTCGCGCTGTTCATCGGCGAGTTCGCCGCAGGCGATGGCGCTGCGCCGCAGCCGTTCGAGGTGTGGGTCAACGGGGCCGAACAGCCGCGCGGCCTCGGTGCGCTGGCCAAGACGCTGTCGATGGACCTGCGCGCCAACGACCCGGCGTGGCTGCAGCTCAAGCTCGACGCGCTGGCCACCGTGGCCGAGGAGCGCTCGTTCGAAATGCCGTTCCCGCCGCACGGCGAGCGCCGGCTGTTTCCCGGCGTGGTGGCCGCCACCGCGGCGGTCATCCGCTGGCGCTGCGAGCAACTGCGTGCGCTGCCCGCGCCGGGGCGCAACGCGCCCACGCCAGTGATGGACGCGATGTTCAGCGTCGCCGAGCCGCACCCCGGCCCGTCGGGCACGCTGGCCTGGGCGGTCGACATCGACAACCCGGCCACCGGCGAGGCGTTCACGCTCACGCTCAAGGAAGTCACGCTCCCGGGGCCGGGTGGCGGCACGGTCACGCGGCCGTGCGCGGTCGGGTTCTCAGGCAACTACCCGCGTGCGCTCGACGGGCTGGCGCGCTTGCTGTCGCTCGACATGCGGGTGATCGACCCGGCGTGGATCGGCATGAAGCTGCGCAAGCTGCTGAACTACGCCGAGCCGCTCGGGCACTTCATGGCTTTCGTGCCGGGGCTGCCAGCCGGCGAGCGTCGCCAGCAGACCTGGCCGTCAACGGTGGCCTACCTGGCGCGGCTGGTCATCCACCGCTACGCGATGCTCGGCGTGCTCGACGAGCAGGGCTACCCGCTGCGCGACATGGGCGTGCTCGAGTCGTCGAGCGAGCACCCCGAGCGCGAGCCGGTGATGGCCGGCAAGCGTTGCCTCGAGTGCGGCAACGCCACCGTCATCCACAAGGACGGCTGCGACTTCTGCACCGCCTGCGGGGCAGTCGGGCAGTGTGGGTGACGCGCGCCGCTCAGGGCGTCGGCTGGCAACCCATCGCCGTGCGCATGCCCTTGAGGAACGCGCGGCGCACGCCGCCGGCGGCCAAGGCTGCGGCCACGCTCTTGGAGTAACGCTCGGCGCCGCTGAGCTTGCGCACCCAGCTGCGAAACGGCAGCACGCCTTCAGCGGCACCCTTGAAGGCGCTCATCGCGGCGTCGCCCGCGAACTCGGAGCCGCGCTCGAGCATGTCGCGGCTGGCCTTGTCGCGCGGCGCGTCGAAGTCCGGGCCGAGCAGCTCATCCAGCTCGCCGATCTCCGCGGCCAGGCCGGCGCAGCCCGCGGCGTCGGGTTCGCGATAGGGGTGCCTGCGCGCCTTGATCAGCGGCTCGGGAATGGGCTCGGGCGCCACGTTGAGGTCGTTGAGCGGCGTTTCGGCCACGGTGGTCACGCGCTTGGTCTGTGGCGTGGAACAGGCCACCAGACACAGCACACACAGCGCAACGAGGGTTCGTTTCATGGTGCTCGAGCCGTAGTAACGTGATCCCAGTGGAGCACCGCAGCGCCCCCCGGATTTCGCCAGAATGAACCCCGTTTGCCCCTCATTTGTGCCTCTTTGAGGTTTCGCCATGCTGTTTGTCCTGTCCCCCGCCAAGTCGCTCGATTACGAGACGCCCTCGAGCGTCGCCCAACCCACCACGCCGCAGTTCGTGGAGCGCTCGGCCGAGCTGATCGACATCCTGAAGAAGCGCACTCCGGCCGAGATCGCCGAGCTGATGGACCTGTCCGATCCGCTGGCCGCGCTCAACGTGGCCCGCTACGGCGTGTGGAGCAAACGCTTCACCGACAGCAACAGCAAGCCGGCGGTGCTGGCCTTCAATGGCGATGTGTACGAGGGCCTCGATGCTGCATCGCTGGGCGACGCCGACCTGCAATGGGCGCAGCAGCATGTGCTGATCCTGTCGGGGCTGTACGGCGTGCTGCGCCCGCTCGATCGCATGCAGCCGTATCGGCTCGAGATGGGCACCGCGCTCGACAACGCCCGGGGCAAGAACCTCTACGCCTTCTGGGGCGACACGCTGGCGGGTCACATCAACGAGCGGCTGCAGTCCGACGCGTCGCCGGTGATCGTGAACCTCGCCTCGCAGGAGTACTTCAAGGCGGTGCGCCCCACGGCGGGCAACCGCTGGCTGAACGCACCCGTGGTCGAGTGTGTTTTCGAGGACTGGAAGGCTGGCCAATACAAGATCATCAGCTTTCACGCCAAGCGCGCACGCGGGCTGATGGCACGCTACGCCATCACCCACCGGGTGACCACGCCGCAGCAGTTGCGCGCGTTCGATTCCGAGGGCTACGGCCTGGCGGCCGAGGCCAGCGACGAACTGCGGCTCGTGTTTCGCCGCAAGCTCTGAGGAGGCAAGCCATGTCCGATTCGCAAGTCACCCCCGATCTGCGCCGCTGGATCGCCGAGCAGTCGGCGGTGGGCCACAAGCCCGAGACGCTGCTGGCATCGATGCTGGCCAGCGGCTGGTCGGCGCCAGCGGCCGAACAGGCACTCGACGAAGTGCTGCGTGGCCGCCCGCTCGCGGTGGACCAGACCACCGGCCTGCCCGCGCCGGTGCCGGTGCCCGATCTGTCAGCGGGGGCTGGCGCGCAGGTGCTCGCCACCATGCTCAACCCGCGCGTCGTGGTGCTGGGCTCGATGCTCAGCCACGACGAATGCGACGAGCTGGTGGCACTGGCACGGCCCAAGCTGGCGCGCTCCGAAACGCTCGAACTCACCACTGGCAGCAACGCCGTTCACGAGGCGCGAACCAGCCATGGCATGTTCTTCGCCCGCGAGGAAAACCCGCTGTGTGCGCGCATCGAGCGGCGCATTGCCGATTGGTTCGGCTGGCCGCTCGAAAACGGTGAGGGGCTGCAGGTGCTGCACTACGGGCCCGGCGCCGAGTACAAGCCGCACTACGATTATTTCGACCCTGCGCAACCGGGCACGGCGCCGGTGCTGCGGCGCGGCGGCCAGCGCGTGGCCAGTCTGGTGATGTACCTGAACACGCCCACGCGAGGCGGCGGCACGGTGTTTCCCGACGTGCATTTCGAGGTCGCGCCGGTCAAGGGCAACGCGGTGTTCTTCAGCTACGACCGGGCGCACCCGGCCACCCGTTCGCTGCACGGCGGATCACCGGTCATCGAAGGCGAGAAATGGGTGGCCACCAAGTGGCTGCGCGAGCGGCGATTCGAGTGAGCCGCTCGCACGCAGCGCGTTGACCGCGCTGCGTCTGGAGGCGCTGATCAGCGCTTGGGCGGACCCGAGCGCGGGCCTGACGACGGACCGCCGCGTCCGCCACCGGAACCCGACCTCGGAGGGCCGCCGCGTCCACCGCCGCCGCCACCACCACCGCCACCTGGACGTCCACCACCGCCGCCTGGGCGACCGCCACCGCCACCACCACCGGGGCGACCACCGCCGCCGCTCGGGCGAAAGCCGCGACCGGCGCCTTCACCGATCACCATGCGGCCCAGCACGATGGGCTCGGGCTTCTCACCCGCAGGCGGCGCAAAGCCTTCGATGATTTCCTTCGGGATCTCGTGCTTGATGAGGCGCTCGATGTCGCGCAGGAAGCCGTTTTCGTCGACGCACACCAGCGAGACCGCCTCGCCGGTCGAGCCCGCGCGGCCGGTGCGGCCGATGCGGTGCACGTAGTCTTCGGGCACGTTGGGCAGCTCGAAATTGACCACGTGCGGCAGCTGGTCGATGTCGATGCCGCGCGCGGCGATGTCGGTGGCCACCAGCACCGTGAGGTCGCCGTTCTTGAACTCGGCCAGCGCCTTGGTGCGCGCCGCCTGGCTCTTGTTGCCGTGGATGGCCATCGCGCTGATGCCCTGCTTTTCAAGGAACTCGACCAGCTTGTTGGCGCCGCTCTTCATGCGGGTGAACACCAGCACCTGGTCCCAGTCGTTGGCCTTGATCAGGTGCGCGAGCAGGTCCTTCTTCATCTCGCGGCCCACGGGGTGGACCTTTTGCACGATGCTGTCGTTGGTCTGGTTGCGCCGCGCCACTTCGATCAGCGCGGGCTTGTTGAGCAAGCGGTCGGCCAGTGCCTTGATCTCGTCGCTGAAGGTGGCTGAAAACAGCAGGCTCTGCTTTTGCGCCGGCACGATGGCCAGCACCTTCTTGATGTCGTGGATGAAGCCCATGTCGAGCATGCGGTCGGCTTCGTCGAGCACAAAGATCTCGATGTGGCTCAGGTCCAGCGTGCGCTGCTGGTGGTGGTCGAGCAGACGGCCCGGTGTGGCCACCAGGATGTCGACGCCCTTGCGCAGGCGGTCGATCTGCGGCTGCATGCCCACGCCGCCGAACATCACCATGCTGGTGAGCTTGCTGTACTTGCCGTAGGTGCGCACGCTTTCTTCGACCTGTGCGGCCAGTTCGCGGGTGGGCGTGAGGATCAGCGCGCGGATCGGCACGCGGCCCTTGGCGTCGCGCACCGCGGGCTTTTCCATCAGGCGGTGCAGCATGGGCAGCGTGAAGCCGGCCGTCTTGCCGGTGCCGGTCTGGGCGCCGCCGAGCAGGTCGCCGCCGCCGAGCACGACCGGAATCGCCTGGGCCTGGATGGGGGTGGGGGTGGTGTAGCCGTATTCGGTGACGGCACGCAACAACGGCTCGGCGAGGCCGAGATCAGAAAAATTCATGTGGGAATGAAGCCCTCGGGCTTGCGCCAGCCGGGCTGTGGTTCGCGGCCTGCTGTTGCCCGCAAGGGGCACACCAGTCGGAAGGCGCGAGGGGTTCAGGGTGTCGGAGTCGACAGCGACGCGATGACTGGATCCGCGGCACTGCGGTGGAGTGTAAGGGTTCCACCTGATACGACAGGGCCCGAATGGGGCCAAAAGCCGGCCTGATCCAGCGATGGCCGGGGCCGGCCACCAAAACAAACGGGCCGGACAAATGCCCGGCCCGCTGCGATCAAGGGGTGGCTGCGATCAGGGTCGACCGACCGCCGTCCAGGCTGCGGCCACGGCGGCCTGCTCGGTCGAGGTGATGCCGTAGAGGTCCTTGGCCGCACTGATGGTGGCGGCGCGTGCGCCGGCGTAGTTGGTGCTTGAGGTCATGTAGACCGTGAGCGCGCGGTACCAGATCTTCTCGGCCTTGGCGCGGGTGATGCCCGTGAGCGTGCCGGTGCCCGTGGCCACGCGGGTGTTGCCCGTCGCGCAGGTCTTGCTGGGCACGCCGGCCTTGGTGCCCTCGGACAGCAGGTAGAAAAAGTGGTTGGCCACGCCTGACGAGTAGTGCACGTCCAAGGTGCCCACCGTGCTGTACCAGCAGTCGGCCGACAAGCCGTCGATGCTCGGAGTGACCATCGAGCGCAAGAACCGGTTGGTGCCGGTCTTGACCACCTTCTCGCCGATCAGGTAGTCGCCCGCATCGGTGGTGTTGGCCGCGTAGTACTCGACGGCGGTGCCGAAGATGTCGCTGGTGGCCTCGTTGAGCGCACCCGACTCGCCCGAGTAGGTGAGGTTGGCCGTGCGCGTGGTGATGCCGTGCGTCATCTCGTGCGCGGTGATGTCGATGGACACCAGCGGATTGAGCACCGTGCCGTCGCCGTCGCCAAAGCTCATGCAAAAGCAGGTGTCGGACCAGAACGCGTTGGCGTACTTGGAGCCGTAGTGGACCTGGTTGTACGAGCCCACGCCGTCGTTGGCGATGCCGTTGCGAGCGTGCACGTTCTTGAAGTAATCCCAGGTCTTGGCTGCACCGTACTGCGCGTCCACCGCAGCCGACTGAAGCGCCGCCGCCGTGGTGCCTACCGCGCCGGTGCCCCACAGGTTGTCCGCGTCGTTGTAGAGCGTTCCGGTGCCGGTGGTCAGGTTGCCCATGTTGACCGTGTACTGGTTGCCCCGGGTGCTGTCGCGCAGGTTGTAGCTGGTGGTCGTGGTAGCCGACAGCTTCTCGGTGGTCAATGCGACCGAGCCGCTGAACAGGCTGCTACCGGTGCCCGTGGCGGTCGTGGTGGTGGTGGTTGTTGTCGTGGTGAGGCTGCTGCTCGTGCTGCTGCTGGTGCTTGAGCTGCTGCTGGTGCTTGAGCTGGTGCTGAAACTCGAACTGGTACTTGAGCTGGTGCTGGTACTTGATGAACTGGTGCTGAAGCTCGTGCTGGTACTCGAACTCGTGCTCGTCACCAATGCCGACATCACCTTGATGTCGTCCCACACGTCCAGCACAGCGCTCGTGCTCGCGTCCACGATGACGTGCAGTTCCATGGGCGTGCCATCGGCCTGCGTGCCGAAAATTCGCACGTCATAAGCCAGCGCAGGGATGTCGCCACGGGCGTAGACCAGCAACTCGGGCTGCACGCCGTTGGTGGTGCCGCCATAGGCGTTGAACGCCACCTTGATCGCGGTGCCGCCGGAGATGGTGGCGGTGCCCGCCACGTTGATGGCACGCTTGAGCGACAGCGAGGCGCTGCGGAAGTTGCCGGTGCTTTCGTTGTGCATGACCAGATCGCCGCCCAGCACGCGCATGCCGCGGTAGGTGCGGTTGAAGCGGACGTGCTGCACGCCGTCGCTGTCAAGCACACGGTCGCTCACCACATAGGCGTGATCGGTGCCATGCAGCGTGTAGCCCGGGTACGCCTTGAGGTTGGTCAGCGCACGGTCTTCAAACGTCTTCCAGTCGGGCGGCGGGGTGCTGCCGGCCCACGCGGTGCCAGCCAGCGAAAGCAGGGTCAGCGCAACGGCGGCGCTCAGGATGGGGGTTGATGGTTTTTGCACGGGCACTCCCGGGAGACAAGTCGACTCAAGGGGTATCGGATTGCACCTGCACAGGCTTGAAAGCCTTTTCAAGACGTTTTGCAACGACTGAGACGCTTTTGTCTCAGTCCTCGCTCACCACAAGAAGAAACACGCCGGGCAAATGCCCGGCCCGCTGCGATCAAGGGGTGGCTGCGATCAAGGCCGGCCGACTGCCGTCCAGGCGGCGGCCACGGCAGCCTGCTCGGTCGAGGTGATGCCGTACAGATCCCTGGCCGCGCTGATAGTGGCTGCGCGGGCGCCGGCGTAGTTGGTGCTCGAGGTCATGTAGACCGTGAGCGCGCGGTACCAGATCTTCTCGGCCTTGGCGCGGGTGATGCCGGTGAGCGTGCCGGTGCCGCTGGCCACGCGGGTGTTGCCCGTCGCGCAGGTCTTGCTGGGCACGCCAGCCGTGGTGCCTTCGGACAGCAGGTAGAAGAAGTGGTTGGCCACGCCCGACGAGTAGTGCACGTCCAAGGTGCCCACCGTGCTGTACCAGCAGTCGGCCGACAAGCCGTCGATGCTCGGCGTGATCATCGAGCGCAGGAACCGGTTGGTACCGGTCTTGACGATCTTCTCGCCGATCAGGTAGTCGCCCACGTCGGTGGTGTTGGCGGCGTAGTACTCGACGGCGGTGCCGAAGATGTCGCTGGTGGCCTCGTTCAGGCCGCCCGATTCACCCGAGTAGGTCAGGTTGGCCGTGCGCGTGGTGATGCCGTGGGTCATCTCGTGGGCAGCGATGTCGATGGACACCAGCGGTCCGATAGCGGTGCCGTTGCCGTCACCGTAGCTCATGCAAAAGCAGGTGTCCGACCAGAACGCGTTGACGTAAGAGGTGCCGTAGTGAACCTGGTTGTACGAGCCCACGCCGTCGTTGGCGATGCCGTTGCGAGCGTGCACGTTCAGGAAATAGTCCCAGGTCTTGGCCGTGCCGTGCTGGGCGTCGGCGGCCACCGTGCGCAATGCCGCTGCAGTGGTGCCGACAACGCTGGTGCCCCACACGTTGGCTGCGGTGGTGGTGCCTGCGATGGTGAACAGCGTGCCCGTGCCAGTGGTCAGGTTGTTCATGTTGACCGTGTACAGGTTGCCGCGGCTCGGGTCACGCAGGTTCAACGTGGAGGTCACCAGATCGGTGGTCAGCGCCACCGTGCCGCTGTAAAGCGTCTTGCCCGTGCCGGCCAGCGCCGTCGTGTGGATGTCGTCCCAGGCGTCGAGGACGGCGCCTGTGCTCGCGTCGACGATGACGTGCAGTTCCGTGGGCGTGCCATCGGCCTGCTTGCCGAAAATTCGCACGTCGTAGGCCAGCGCGGGAATATCGCCGCGGGCGAAGACCACCTGTTCAGGCTGCGCGCCATTGGTGCTGCCGTTGTAGGTGCTGAGGGCCACCTTGATCGCGGTGCCGGCTGAAATGCTGGCGGTCAGCGCCACATTGATGGACCGCTGGAGCGTCAGCGATACGCCGCGGAAGTTGCCACTGCTCTCGTCGTGCATGACCAGATCGCCGCCGATCACCTTCATGCCGCGGTACGTGCGGTTGAAGCGGATGTGCTGCACGCCGTCGGTGTCAAGCATGTGATCGGTCACGTCGTAAGCCTGGTCAGGGCCATCGAGCGTGTAGCCCGCGAACAACTTGATGTTGGCCCGTGCGCTCTCTTCAAACTTCGCCCAGTCGGTGCTCGCTGCCCATGCGGTGCCGCCCAGGGACAGCAAAGAGATCGCAGTCACCGCGCTCAGGATGGGGCTTGATGGTTTTTGCATGGGCACTCCTCGAAGCTTGATTTTTCAAAAGGTATCGGACGTCTGCGATCAGGGCCGGCCGACCGCCGTCCAGGCCGCGGCCACGGCGGCCTGCTCGGTCGAGGTGATTCCGTAGAGGTCCTTGGCCGCGCTGATGGTGGCTGCGCGGGCACCGGCGAAGTTGGTGCTCGAGGTCATGTAGACCGTCAAAGCGCGGTACCAGATCTTCTCGGCCTTGGCGCGGGTGATGCCCGTGAGCGTGCCGGTGCCCGTGGCCACGCGGGTGTTGCCCGTCGCGCAGGTCTTGCTGGGCACGCCAGCCTTGGTGCCTTCGGACAGCAGGTAGAAGAAGTGGTCGGCCACACCCGACGAGAAGTGCACATCCAGGTTGCCCACCGTGCTGTACCAGCAGTCGGCCGACAAGCCGTCAACGCTCGGCGTGATCATCGAGCGCAGGAACTTGTTGGTGCCCATCTTGACCACCTTCTCGCCGATCAGGTAGTCGCCCGCATCGGTGGTGTTGGCTGCGTAGTACTCGACGGCCGTGCCGAAGATGTCGCTGGTGGCCTCGTTGAGCGCACCCGACTCGCCCGAGTAGGTCAGGTTGGCCGTGCGCGTGGTGATGCCGTGCGTCATCTCGTGCGCCGTGATGTCGATGGACACCAGCGGCGCGATGACGGTGCCGTCGCCGTCGCCAGAGGTCATGCAAAAGCAGGCGTCGGACCAGAACGCGTTGATGTAGTAAGTGCCGTAGTGCACCTGGTTGTACGTGCCCACGCCGTCGTTGCCGATGCCGTTGCGAGCGTGCACGTTCTTGAAGTAATCCCAGGTCTTGGCTGCGCCGTACTGGGCATCGACCGCGGCCGACTGAATCGCCGCCGCAGTGGTGCCCACAGCAGACGTGCCCCAGATGTTGTCAGCGTCGTTGACGAGCGTTCCTGTGCCGGTGGTCGCGTTGTTCATGTCGACCGTGTACAGGCCACCCCGGGTGCTGTCGCGCAGGTTGTAGCTGGTGGCCGATACCTTCTCGGTGGTCAATGCGACCGAGCCGCTGAACAGGCTCTTGCCGGTGCCCGTGGCGGTCGTGGCGGTGGTCGTTATCGCGCTGGTGCTGGAGCTCGTGCTGGTGCTAGAGCTCGAACTCGTGCTCGTACTCGTAGTCGTACTCGTTCTGTTGATGGTTCTGGTACTTGAACTCGTGCTCGTCATCAACGCGGACATCACCTTGATGTCGTCCCACATGTCCAGCACGGCGCTTGTGCTCGCGTCGACGATGACGTGCAGTTCCATGGGCGTCCCATCGGATTGCTTGCTGAAAATGCGCACGTCGTAGGCCAGTGCGGGGATATCACCGCGGGCGTAGACGAGCAGCTCGGGCTTCACGCCATTGGTGGTGCCCCCGTAGGCATCGAACGCGACCTTGATCGCCGTGCCAGCAGAGATGTTGGCGGTGCGCGCCACGTTGATGGCGCGGTTGAGCGACAGCGAGGCACTGCGGAAGTTGCCGCTGCTCTCGTTGTGCACGACCAGATCGCCGCCCAGCACGCGCATGCCGCGGAAGGTGCGGTTGAAGCGGATGTGCTGCGCGCCGTCGTCATCGAGCACGCGGTCGGTCACGTCGTAGGTGTGGTCGGCGCCGTTGAGCGTGTAGCCCGAGAACGACTTGATGTTGGTCCGCGCGCGGTCTTCGAGCTTCTTCCAGTCAGGCTGCGCGTTGTTGCCGGCCCAGGCCGAACCGCACAACGAAACCACGGACACCGCAGCGACCGCGATGGCATTGAGGGTTGAAATGTTGCGCATGGTTACTTCCGGAAACAGACTGGTTCGTCTGGTTTCGGCCTCCTTGAGCCCGACCTGAGGACTCTTTAGGGCGCCAATCGTGAACAACTCACGCCTGAGACCGGTTCTTTGCCGAGCGCGCCGCTTTGGCGCTGCGCGCGGGCTGGCGGCGTGGGGCATGCGCCCTCGTGGCGCTTGCAGAACCTGCCAGCGCGAGCGGGTCTGCGGCCACAATACGCGTTGAGTTTTTTGCCTGAGCGGCTTCGCCTGCTCAGCGCGCGTTTGTCACCCCACACACAGTCAGGTTGCCGCATGGCCCAGTACGTCTTTACCATGAACCGCGTCGGCAAGATCGTGCCGCCGAAGCGCCAGATCCTCAAGAACATCTCGCTGAGCTTTTTCCCCGGAGCCAAGATCGGCATGCTGGGCTTGAACGGTTCGGGCAAGAGCACGTTGCTCAAGATCATGGCCGGCGTGGACAAGGACATCGAGGGCGAAGCCACGCCGATGCCGGGTCTGAAGATCGGCTATCTGCCTCAAGAACCGGTGATGAACCCCGACCAGACCGTGCGCGAGTCGGTGGAAGAAGGCATCGGCGGCGTGCTCGCAGCCAAGAAGCGGCTTGACGAGGTGTATGCCGAATACGCCGCCGAAGACGCTGACTTCGACGCGCTGGCCGCCGAGCAGGCCGAGCTCGAAGCCATCATTTCATCGGCCGGCTCCGAGAACACCGACCTGCAGCTCGAGCTGGCCGCCGACGCGCTGCGCCTGCCGCCGTGGGACGCCATCATCGGCAAGCTGTCGGGTGGCGAAAAGCGCCGCGTGGCGCTGTGCCGCATGCTGCT
>CANGBT010000081.1 GCA_947452135.1 Burkholderiales bacterium | reverse complement strand
CGCACGTCGAGTGCGGGGTTGAGTTCCATCACGTCGAGGCTGGCCAGACGGTGCGTGTCGGCGATCATTTCCATGCACAGCTGCGCTTCGCGGTAGGTGGGGCCGCCGGCCACGGTGGTGCCCACGCCGGGGGCGATGTCGGGGTCGAGAAAGTCGACGTCGAAGCTCACGTGCAAGTGGGTGCGCTCATCGAGCGTGGCCAGCGCCAGCTCCATCGCGTGGCGCATGCCCATCTCGTCGATGTAGCGCATGTCGAAGACCTCGAGCTCCTGCTCGTGCACAAAGCGCTTTTCGCCGGCGTCGACGCTGCGGATGCCGATCTGACGCACCCACTTCGGGCTGATGGCCGGGGTGTGGCCGCTGAGTTCGATCAGCTCCTTCGGGCCATGACCGCACAGGCACGCCACCGGCATGCCGTGCAGGTTGCCGCTGGGTGTGAGCAGGTGGGTGTTGAAGTCGGCGTGGGCGTCGAGCCACAGCACGCGCAGCCGCTTGCCGTGGTCGCGGCAGTGGCGCGCCACCGCGCTGATCGAGCCGATGGCGAGTGAGTGGTCGCCGCCCAGCAGCACCGGCAAGCGCTGCTGCTGCAGCTCGGACAGCACCGCGTCGTGCACCGTGCGGCTCCAGGCCACCACCTCGGCCAAATGCCTGTAGCCATCGACGGGCGGCAGCCACGGGTTGGCCGGGCCGGTGAGGTTGCCGCGGTCGATCACCTCGAGCCCCTGGCCTTGCAGCACCGGCATGAGGCCCGCCACGCGCAGCGCCTCGGGGCCCATGCCGGCGCCGCGGCTGCCCGCGCCGATGTCGGTGGGCGCGCCGATCAGGCTGATGCGGTGGTTCATCGGCATCCCCGGTGTGCGCTGGTGGTCAGCAGCCGAGCGCGTCAGATGTCGGCCGCGAACTCGCCGGGTTGCACATCCCAGCGCTCGAAGTCGTATTCGGCATCGAGCACGGCCCAGGCCTCCTCGGCGGTTTCGACGTAGTGGAACAGCGAGATGTCGTCGGCCGAGATCATGCCGGTGTCGATGAGCAGATCGAAGTCGATCAGCCGTGACCAGAACTCGCGCCCGAACAGCAGGATCGGGCGCTTGCGGCACTTGCCGGTTTGCACCAGCGTCATCGTCTCGAACAGCTCGTCGAGCGTGCCGAAACCTCCCGGAAAGCACACCAGCGCGATGCTGCGCATCAGAAAGTGCATCTTGCGCAGCGCGAAGTAGTGGAACTGGAAGCACAGCTCGGGCGTGATGTACGGGTTGGGCGCTTGCTCGTGCGGCAGCACGATGTTCATCGCGATGCTCTTGCCGCCCACATCGAAAGCACCGCGGTTGCCCGCTTCCATGATGCCGGGTCCGCCCCCCGTGACCACGTAGACCGGCACTTCGAGCGATGCGGTGCGGCTGGTCACGAGTGCGGCGAAGCGGCGCGCTTCTTCGTAGTAGCGCGACATCTGCACGCGGGTTTCGGCCCGGCGGATCTGTGCGGCATCGGCGGCGGTGTGCGCCGCGGCCAGTTCGGCGTGCGCCACCTCGGGCGAGGCGATGCGCGCGCTGCCGAAGATCACGATGGTCGACTCGATGCCGGCTTCTTGCTGCACCAGCTCGGGCTTGAGCAGCTCGAGCTGCAGCCGCACCGGACGAAGCTCGTCGCGCAGCAGGAAATCGTGGTCGGTGTAGGCCAGCCGGAACGAACTCTCGGGCCCCTGATAGCGCGACGGCGGCGCCGCACTGGCGGCGTCTTCCTTGGCGGTGGGAAAGTTTCTGGCGGTCAGCCGATGGCGTTTTTTCATGCGCATCAGCTTAGCGTGGACAGGCTCAGCCGGGCCGCGCGGCGCACACCGGGCAGTCGGGATTTCGAGGCACTCTGATTTCACTCCACGCCATGGAGCGCGCGTCGAGCATTTGCAGCCGCCCGGCCAGCGGACTGCCCACGCCGGCCAGCAGCTTGAGCGCTTCGGCTGCCTGCATGCTGCCGACGATCCCCACCAGCGGCGCAAACACACCCATGGTGGCGCAGTGCGCTTCGGCAAAGCCTGCCTCGGGCGCAAAGACGCAGGCGTAGCAGGGCTGCGCGGCGTCGCGCGTGTCGTACACCGCGATCTGCCCGTCAAAGCCGATCGCCGCGCCCGACACCAGCGGCCGCGCGTGCTTCACGCAAGCCGCGTTGACCGCATGCCGGGTGGCGAAGTTGTCGCTGCAGTCGATCACCACATCGGCCGCGCCCACCAGCGCATCCAGCCGAGCGGCGTCGGCGCGCTCGTGCAGCGCGACCACCCGCACTTCGGGGTTGAGCGCGGCGATGGCGACAGCGGCCGAGTCGACCTTGGGCTGCCCCACGCGTGCCAGGCTGTGCGCGATTTGCCGCTGCAAGTTGGTGAGCTCCACCGTGTCGCCATCGACCAGCGTGAGCGTGCCGATGCCGGCGGTGGCCAGGTACAGCGCCACCGGCGAGCCCAGTCCGCCCGCACCGATCACCAGCACGTGCGCGGCCAGCCAGCGCCGCTGGCCTTCGATGCCGATGTCATCGAGCAGGATGTGGCGCGAGTAGCGCAGCAGCTGGTCGTCGTTCATGCGCGGTGGCGGCGGTGTGGGGTGCGGCTGCCGCCCGAAAAAACGCCCGCAGTCAGCGGGCGTCGGGTGGTGGGCGCCAGACCTGGCCTCAGTTGGTTTCGGCCTCTACCTTGCGCTCGGTCAGCGTCTTGCTGATCAGCACTGGCTTGCCCTTGAGCTGGTTGATGGCCTGCGCGAGCTGGAAGTCGTCGGCGCTGCCGAACTCTGGCAGCGGCTTGGCCGGCACGTTCTTCTTGGCCTGTTCGGCTTCGAGCTTTTCGCGGGCGAGCTCGCGGGCCTTTTCGCGGGCTTCGTCCTTTTGCTCGGCGCCCTGACCGCTTTGCAGGTGCTTCTCGAGGTCGGCTTCGCGCAGGCGCAACGACGAGAACAGGTTGCCCTCGGCGGTTTCGTCGAGCATCACGTCAGGCACGATGCCCTTGGCCTGAATCGAGCGGCCGCTGGGTGTGTAGTAGCGCGCCGTGGTGATCTTGAGCGCGGTGTCGGGCGACAGCTGACGCACGGTTTGCACCGACCCCTTGCCGAAACTCTGCGCGCCCATCACCAGCGCGCGCTTGTTGTCCTGCAAGGCGCCGGCCACGATCTCGCTGGCCGAGGCCGAGCCTTCATTGACCAGCACCACCAACTGCACCGACTTCAGCCCCTCGGGCAGGCGCTTGAGCGGATCAGCACCGCCGCGGCGCAGATAGAACTCGGGCGAGGCCTTGAACACCGCCTTCGACTCAGGAATCTGCCCGTTGGTCGACACCACCGTGGCATCAGCCGGCAGGAACGCCGCCGACACCGCCACCGATGCCTCGAGCAGGCCTCCCGGGTCGTTGCGCAGGTCGAGCACGATGCCCTTGATGTTGGGGTCTTGCTTGTAGAGGTCTTCGAGGCGGTGCGCGAAGTCTTCGACCGTGCGGTCCTGGAACTGGTTGATGCGCAACCAGGCGTAGCCCGGCTCGACGAGCTTGGCGCGCACGCTCACCGTGTGGATCTCTTCGCGCACGATGGTCACCGGGAAGCTGCGGCTTTCGGCCTTGCGAAAGATCATCAGCAACACCTTGGTGCCCGGCTCGCCGCGCATGCGCTTGACGGCCTGGTCGATCGACAGGCCCTTGACCGCGGTCTCGTCGATCTTGGTGATCAGGTCACCGCTTTTCAGCCCGGCCCGAAACGCCGGCGAGCCTTCGATGGGCGAGACGACCTTGACCAGGCCGTCTTCCATGCCGATCTCGATGCCCACGCCCACGAAGCGCCCGGTGGTGCCTTCGCGGAATTCCTTGAACGACTTCTTGTCGAAGTACTGCGAGTGCGGATCGAGCCCGGCCACCATGCCGCCGATGGCGTCGGTGATGAGCTTTTTCTCGTCGACGGTTTCAACGTAGTCGCTCTTGACCATGCCGAAGACGGCGGCGAGTTGCTGCAGTTCCTCGAGGGGCAAGGCACTCACGGTGCTGCGCGCCGAGGCCTGCAACTGCATGGTGGCCAGCGCACCGGCGACGGCGCCGATGCCGATCCAACCCCAAATCTTCAACTTGCTGCCCATCTCGGAACCTCTCGCTGGTGTGTTCATTCGTGTCTCGAATCAGTATAGGACTCGCGATCTGTGTGGATCGCTCGAGAAACGGTTTGGTTCAATGCTCGCGTGCAGCTTGACGGTCTCAGGGTGGGCCATATCGGGCCACGCCGCGCAGGGACCGGCACGAACCCCAGCGCATCGGGGTCAAAAGCTCCATGCCAGCGCCAGTCCGAGGCTGTCCGAATCATTGTTGAACACCGTTGCGCGGGAGCGGAAGGCAGAGGAATTCCAGTCGAGACGCGCCTCCAGATGGTCGGTGATGTGCCGCGACAGCGACAGGTCGATGCCGGTGTATCGGTCGGATCGCCGCACACGCAACAGCGGGTCGAACTTGGCGAAATGGACCCGCTGTGCGATCACGCTGGCCCCCAGTTCCCAGCCCGGTGCCGGAGTGGCCTCCCAGGCCAGCCGCAACATCAGCTCGCGGTTGTCAAAGGCGTGCTCGTCGCGCATGTTTTGCTCGCGCGCGACCGTGGCCTGGGTGGTCCAGACGGATTGCCAGCCCCAGTCGGTAGCCCAGCGCAGATTGGCCGTGACGGACTGATAGTGCGAGTCCAGCAAGGCACTGTCACCGGGATGGCGACGTACCGTCAGGTTGAGCAGGGCATAGGCCGAGATCTGGTCGTTGAGCGCCACGGCAGCGTCGGCGGCCAGCCCCTGCACATTCATGTAGACCTTGTGCGCCACGCGCCACTGTTCGCGCAGGTAGCGGGCTCCTATCGTCGCCGAACCGAGCCGCCATTGCAGACCGGCATCGGCCTGGGAGGTGCCTGTGTCGGCGTCGCTGCTGCTCTGGCCGGTGCGCGAATCGAGCCCTCCGCTTGCGGTGCAGTAGACGGAGGTGCCGCAGGCGATGACCGCGCTGAGCGATCCCGAAAGGTGGCGAAAGGTCTCCGTGCTGCGCGCGCCGCCGTCAGACACCAGCACCGCAGCTTCGTCGATGCGAATGACGTTGAACTTTGAACGTTCGCGAACCAGCTCGAACTCCAGCGTGCCGGACAGCGGTGACTCTGGTGGGGAGCCTGTGTCCTGAGCCCAGACCCACAGTGGCGCCCACAGCGCCACCGATAGGCACAACACCCCGCTGTGCGTGGCGCGCCGGAGCCTGGAAGTCAACAACCCGCTTACGGACGCGCGCGTGAGCACACCACGATGTAGTGGCCCGGCTGACCAGGAACTGGCACGGCCGAGCACTTGGCGCTCTTGGCCTGAACAGGGGTGGCGACGAAAAAGCCGGCAACGGTGGCGATGATGGCAAGCGTGGCGGCAACGGTGCGAATGGTGGTCTTCATGATCAAGGTCCTGATGGTGGGCCTCAGGATTGAGGCAAGCATGAAGCGCAAAGCCTGTGCCAGACCCACAAACCATTTGAAATCAACAACTTGCATGAATTCACTGCTCCGACTTGGGTGCAATCACCCAGGGCGGACTTCAATCAGTGGGTCATTTCCCCCAGCTACCGCGGAGCCGGGACTGATGCCCCTGTGAAAGATGTGCAGAGCGGTCCCGCTCCGGTCGCTGCGAGCCAGCCTCCGCTCGCAGCTTTCCGTGTGCACCACGTCGAATACTCCGACTTGAGTGGCGCAAGCCGCGGGGGAAGGTACCGGGGCCAGCCGTCAATCAGATGCTGCTGCATCATTTTTTTGGGGGGGCAGCACGCGGGGTTCACCTCTTCCACGAAGGCTTTCAAACGGGTTCACTCAACGCACGGGCTCGGCCTCTGTGTCGCCTGACTCATGGCCGAAACGGCGAAGCGACGGCCAGCATCAGAGCAAATGTTCAGAAACGCGGGTTCGTCGAGGTTCCCCGGTGGCCGCGCCCAGGAAGCGAGTCAAGTTATGAATCACGTGATGCTGCATCTAATTCTGAATTGGCGCGAAAGTGATCTATGTCAAAAGTAGTGAATCATCTCTTTGGGTCTGATGAAATACGGCGCCTGGAAATGGTGGATCAAGTCTTTTCGCGCGCCCCGAAGTTGAGTGAAGTTGTTGCTAATAAAAATATTTCCGTAGAGGAAATATTGGGCGTATCCGGAATATCCAGGCGGACGTTCTATAAATTATTCAAGTCGGTTGATGGCTATTTAAAGAGCCTTGGAAGAGCTTTGGCGAATGATTTAACTAAGTATTTTCAATGTATCGCTATTGAGAGCCCTGACTACGCCGTGCGGGTGGCCACCAAAACGAGACTCGGAATTCGCCTGGTGACCAAGATACCTTTGATAGGGAGGTTTCTACTGAGGGTGGACTGGCATGGCTATGATGCCAACAACTTCGCGATGAAGGACATCGAGAGTGACATTTTGGGCGGGATAAGACAAGGTCGATTTTCGGATATGCCTGCATCCATCGGCGTGAATATAGTTGTTGGTGGTATGAAAGCCGCTGTGAGGGAGATCATAGAAAAACGTGAGCCGATCGAATTTGCAGACGTGGCTACCATGCAAATACTGGTTGGCTTGGGGGTTGATGCACGATCGGCCCGTGAGCATTCAAAAGCACCGCTCCCTGAACTTCCATCGCTTGCTGAGGGTGGTTTTTCTGAAAGAATTTCGACAATAAAAAATAAGTCGGAATAAGAATAATTTATAAAAACACTAGCACGCGCCCATATTTTCTTGGAGCCATCAATTTCTAGCGCTCACTCCACTGGAAGGACTGTCACCCTCTGAATCAAGCCCAAGTCCGATTCCTGTAGCATTTGGCTGTGCATGACAAAAGGGCCTGAAAAATCTTTAAAGCGCATCCGAAAGGTCACTGAGGTGGGGTTTTCCGAGGTTCCACCTGCGGGCAAGTTCACCGTGTCACACCAAAAAGGATCTATCGGCACCCCATTGATCTTCGTGACATACATCGGATTCACGTGAATGTGGAATGGGCGGCAGAGGCTGTTGAAATTAAATATCGTCCACTCCTCAACTGAACCAAGTACGACATACTCAACTATCGAGTTGGATGGCTGTGGCTGTAAATAGTCGGGATCCATGGAGCTGTTCTCTGATGATCCCGAATCCTCAGCCGATATTCCTGATGCGCGCGCTGAATCAGCCCTTGCTCTAGCGCCATTCTGCGTGATGAGAATCTCTGCGCTTGAGGCGACATCACTGGCAATGCCAACAGGGTTACTTCGGTCCGACTGAAAAGCCGAAGCGGTTTTAAGATCGTTGCCACCCTTCATGTTGAAAAGGATGCTGCGTTTCCTTCCGCCGCATCGGGAAAATTCCTCGTCACCGATGGGCTTCAAGAAATCAGAAACAGGAAGAGGCGTATCGGGGATCTTCTTCGCCAATGCGCCCGCTTCACCGTCATCAACGACAACAATCCTTGCCAAGACGTCCTCAGGCAAGAAAAAAGCGTGTTTATCGCTGTCTATTTTTACCGGAAGGGATCGAAGCAAGTAAATTCCTGGCTTGCCAGCTTTCACGATCACTGATGATCGATTGCCTGCTGCCAGCGAAATTCCCTTGCCGCCACGCTGGCTTACATCTGGAAATTCTTGATAAGAAGTGGTACCCCAGCCATCATGTGTGAATTGATGCAGAACATGATCATCTAAGTTGAGGTTGAGGTAATTGAACGCCTGGGTATTAATAAAACGCCATCTTTGTACCTCGCCACTTTTAATTACAATCGTTGGTTGCCTTACACCATTAATCAAAATCGGCTGTGCATCTAAATAGGTGTCTTGCTCGCTCTTGATCCCATGTCCTGTTGGGTGGATGGCAATCTGCTTGAACTTCTCGAGGGAGCCATATTTGACGCCAAAGTTATTTTTTATTGTGTCCTTGGCGAAATAGGGCGCTTGAAATAGAAAGACGAGTTCGGTAGCCTGCTCCATATCGGGTAGTTCATCGATGGGCCCACGAATCAAGATTGCGCCCTGCATGAGGCTGGCGGCTTGAATCGCGCTGGAGCCGTGGAACTGCGGGTGGTAATAAAATGGCCCAGCCGGATGGTCTGCAGGTATTTTGTAACGATATCTTCGCTTACCACCTCGCGGCACTACGCCTCCAGAATTCGAATCGACCACATAGTCACCGTATTCGATATGGTTTGATTCTTTATAGATCCCCGGGAAAACATGAAGTCCGTGAACGTGTAAGTTGGTTGTGTTCGGCTTCATGTAAAGAAGCGGATCATTGGGTGCGGCAGGTGGGTTGAATGGCAGGTGATTGATGAGGTCAATGATTAAATCATCGCCGCCCTTGACCACTAAGGTTGGTCCAGCATAGCTTGGTTTGTTACCACCATGACCATACGCACGCAAAGAGGTGGAATATTTGGTTTCCGGATGTGAGCCGGATAGCTCAGTATTCCAGTAGTCAGCTGTCAGAGTCACATGCAACAAGCCATTTTCAGACTCAAGCATGGCCGGCTGAACAAATGTTTGTTGGCGTAAGTCCCTAACGCCTCCATCTTTACCGCATCCGCCAAGGCTTGTAGGCAGCAGAATTCCTGATGCAACGCTGAATCCCAATCCGAAAAAATCTCGACGACTGAGCTCTTCGCGTTCAAAGTCACGCATCAAAAGCCTATCCAATAGTCAAAAATGGGATCGGTACCATTTGCCTGGTTTCTGCGTTTCCAATTTGGCCAGACATATTAGATCCCCATCCAAATAAGTTATTCGGACCGATGGCGATTGAGTGCAATTCTCCGGCGGCAATGGCGCGCACTCCTGAGAGTTTCGGCACAAGCGCAGGAGTTGATCGTGATTGGAAATCGCTCAATCCCAGTTGACCCACTCCATTCCAGCCCCACGCGTACACTTTTCCTGACGAGCCCAGGGCAAGGGAGTGATGCATGCCCGCGGCTAACGATGCAATGGGTTCCGGAAACGCGATCGGCGCGGGCCTGGTAATGTACGAATCGGTTTTATTCGCCAATTGCCCAAAATGGTTACTTCCCCACCCATAAACGTTTCCGGCATCGCTCAGCACCAAAGCATGGGACGATCCCACAGCGAGGCTTTTTATCTTGTCTTTGAGATGAACTGCCTCTGGTTGCAGGATGGTCCTCAGATGTCCTAGCCCCAGTTGCCCCGAGCTGTTGCTACCCCATCCATAGACCCTGTGATCGCGAGACAGGGCCAGCATGAATTGATCTCCAATCGCCACCGCTTGCACAGGTGGAATCCCTGGGACGAGCGCCGGACGGGCATTAATTTGAGAAGTTTCCCGCCCCAAATCGCCAGCAACATTGAGCCCCCAGGTGTAAAGCCCACCATTCACATCTATTGCGCCAAACAAAAATTGCCCCGCTGCTACTCTCGTGGCATTTTTTACATCGACTGCGGCGACGGGAACTTCGGAAATGGGTGACTGACCCCCGAGGTCAATTTGACTAAACCCCCACATATAGACCTGCCGATCGCAGATGCCTAAGCTGATTCCAAAACCGGCTGATATATTGGAATAATTGGAAGGCTTGGATACATAAACCGGTTTCGGATCTGCCCCCTTGAACGCGCTGCAAATATCAACGTAAGGTGGTACGTAACGTCCACTTCCCGCGCCACCCCAGCCTAAAATCTCGCCAGTCCTGAGTAGTGCGAGCGTCTGGTCCTTGCCGGCACTGACTTCACTGATTTGGAAAATATCTACAGGCGGGGGCATGGAGTTGATTTGTGCAGCAGCTATCTCAGTACAAACGTAATTATTTTTGAGACGTACTCTGAAAACGTCGAGTTCTCACTCGGTGTCAGGTCCGCTATCTTTTGGGCCACATCCGGAGGTGGGGGTACATCCGTGGCGGATTGAACCAGTGCAATGATCTCAGCATAGTTCGCGCCTTCGGACATGTCGCTGTTTGGCAAGGCTCTTGCGTAATCGACTACACCGTGGAAGCATCCGATGGAGTACGGATATTCACGATTCAGGTGGTAGTGATAAATGTTGGTCATCTTGCCATCCCACATGACCGGCGCCGTATGGCCGTGGCATTGATCAAGTTGTGAATTGGTGACCATTTCGCCATTTTCGCCGCGTGGCCCATATATTCCGTAACCATCCAAAGCGTAGCCAAACAATGGCGATGGCCCAGAACTTCCTTGATTCGGGAAACACTTCCAGGAGTAGCCGTGAATGTGGTACTGCTTGTTGTAGGGGTGTCCCCAGCATTGATCCATGGGCAATGCGGAGGATGGGTTGTACCAAGACGTCGATGAATTCGCCATCTCAATATGCCAAACCGTTCCGGTTAATGAAATTCCGGTGATCAGTGAGGAAATAGGCCCCGGAATCACATTTCCATCACCATCCTTTGGGTTTTCGACAGGTATGCGTGGGATGTAGCTTTCTAGATTGTAGGCGGCGACTGGAATCAGGTCTGCGGTCGGATAAGTGTCGCTCCCGCCGGGCAAGGCATTGTAATAAGAATAGGCGGGGGTTCCTGCTTGGACCGGAAATTGACCCATGGGGAAGTTCGGTAATCCGTTTCCCTTGAAGTGGCGGTAAGCGATGTTTGGGGTTCCGAAGGTGCTTGGTCCTGAGAATTCTGTTTCTGTCAGATTGAATCCCGCAGGATCAATGTCTTTTGCGTAAACGGTGCCACTGACGTAAGGTATGGCCGAGAGCACAATCTCGTTCTTGCTTTGATCAATCCATGGATAAGTGGATTGTGAAAATTGAGTGTCGATGGGAAGTGGGCTGTTTGGGATCAGGCTGAAGACGGGATTCAAGCACATGCCGTTGGCGCGACATTCATAGGGGCTCATACCGTTGGTTGAATTGACTAACGCTGTTGGCGTTCCGGGATCTGAATCCGAGCCGCCGCAAGCTGCAAGAATAACCATGGACCCAAGCATGAAGCCAAGGACTGATGGGGTTGTGTTAGACACCTGAGAAACATTCAGCTTGTTTATCATTTTTTGCCTTTATCGAATCGTTGATCTATGACTGGTGGCGAACACGCGACGGATGTGCCTGAGGCCGTTTGGCCAGTCGCCTTGCTGACCATGCACCGATGCCACATTTCATGAAATGTACACGGTGTCATTATGAGTCAGGGGGGGATGAATCGAAACGGGTCAAGGGCGTTGCTGAGCAGGGAGTTGGGGCGGGCGCGCATGGCTTCTGCTGAAGTCGATCGTCACGCCTGCCTCGGGAAACTTGTGCCAGTGCTGTTTTGCCTGAACGGAGTCTGCGGTGATGAGGTGCCCCGCAGCACGGTGCGCCACGGTGGCCTGTGGTGCAGTGGCGCGGCGCTCATCACCTTGGCCTAGGGCAACGACGTTGCGAAGTTCGGTCAGCTTCCGCGCAACGGATTGGTTCGTCGACGATCGGGATGCGGCTCGTATCCGTGTGGTGGCGCCGGAACTAGACGAAGTCAGTTAAGTGCCTAAGTCGGTGAGGTCGCCGAATGGGGCGCATAAAAATTGAGTTTTCTTGACCCTCGCGCCAAGTCGCCTGCAATGGCCGTTCAGCAGTTAATCCCAGGTCAAAGAAGGTAAACTTCTGAAATGGCTAAAGCTTTGGATCACCGGGTTAGGGTGGCGGCCCTGCGACGCGAGGAGATGCAGTTGCATCTTCTTTTTTCTGGACTCATGCTGGCCTCTGCCCATTCTATTCATGAGCT
>CANGBT010000080.1 GCA_947452135.1 Burkholderiales bacterium | reverse complement strand
GCGCTGGAGGTCGCCAACGCGCAGCATGGTGTGGAGCAGTCTCATCTCGGGGTTCCTGGGGTGGTTTGGGGCAGGCGCACAGGGTATCGCGCCCTTGTCAAAAATAGTTTGCAAAACCCCTTAAGCGGTCGATTCAGCGACCCGATACACCAGTTGTCGGCGCCGGGTTTCACCATGTCCTTGGCAAGCCTCTGGTGCTCCAAATGGCACCCGCCGACCCCAATCACCGCCCCGTCCGTCCTGGAGGGGACTTTTCATGTCGCTGTGCCCTGCGCACATCGCGCAGCATGAAGAGGTAAAGCCCTTCGACCTTCTCGCGCGCCCACGGCGTCTTGCGCAGGAACTTCAGGCTCGACGCCACGCTCGGGTCGCTGATGAAGCAACGCACCGGGATGAGCGCGCCCAGCTCCGCCCAGCCGTAATGCGCCACCAGCGCGGTCACGATGTCTTCGAGCCGCAGGCCGTGCAGCGGGTTGCGAGGCTGCTGCGGTGGCGCCGGCGGTGCGACTTTGGCGGCAGCGCCAGCCAGCCACACGCCCATGCCTTGCGCGTTGAGCTCGATGTCCATGTCGAGCAGCTCAAGCACTCGCTCGCGTGTCAGATCGCCCGCCAGGCGCTGCACGCGCTGGAGGTAGATCTCGCGCAGGCCTTCGACCAGCGCGACGTGACGCTCCTCGGCATCGGTGATCGCCGCGGCGGTGCGCTCGCCCAGCGCGATGACCGCATCGAGTTGCTCGAGGTAGTCACGCCCGAGTTGCGCCAGCGTGTCGGCGTCGTTGGGCCCGGGCGTGGCGGGCAGGCGGCCGAAGTGGGTGAGGTACACGCAGTCGGGGCGCAGCGCGAGCAGCCGCTCGAACGAGTGGCGCAGTGCTGGCGGGTCGAACTGCACGGGCGTGGTGCTGGGCAGCAGCCAGGCGCCGTGCGGTGTGTCGAACTCGCGGTACGACAGACCGAAGGTGTCGCCGGTGAACAAGCCTCGGCTGCGCTCGTCCCACACGCAGTGGTGGTGACGGGCGTGGCCGGGCGTGTCGAGCAGCCGCAGCGGCCGGCCGGCCAGGTCGATCTCCATGCCGTCGGCGCTTTCGAGCACGCGCTCGGCGCTCACCGGCAGCACCGTGCCGATCGAGCGCTGCACCTCGTCAGCGCCATAGACGGCACTGGCACCAGCGATCAGCTTGGACGGATCGATCAGGTGACGCGCGCCCAGCGGGTGCACCACCAGCCGGGCGTTGGGCAGCGCGGCCATCAGCGCGCCCGAGCCGCCGGCGTGGTCGAGGTGCACGTGCGTGGGGATCACCCAGTCGACCGCCTCGCGCGCCACCCCGGCTGCTTCAAGCACCGCCAGCAGCCGCGGCACCGAGTGGCCCGTGCCGGTGTCGATGAAAGCGGCTCGGCCGCGCTCGACCACCAGGTAGGCCGCGTCGAAGTTCGCCCGCTGATAGCCGGTGTCGATCGCCCACACGCCATGTGCGAGGGCGGTTGAAAATTCAGTCGTTGATTCCATGGCATTGCCTTTGGTCTGTGGCCCCTTGACCCTCACGAGATTGTTGCGATGAACATCACCGTTTACGGCATCCCCAACTGCGACACCGTCAAGAAGGCTCGCGCCTGGCTCGACGAGCAGGGCGTGGCTTATGTTTTCCACGATTACAAGAAGCAAGGCGTGCCACTGGCGCGGCTCGATGGCTGGATGCAGCAACTGGGTTGGGAGCCGCTGCTCAACCGCAAGGGCACCACCTGGCGCAAGCTCGACGCCGAGCGGCAAGCCAGCATCCAAGACGCGGCCAGCGCGCGCGATTTGATGGTCGCGCAGCCGAGCGTCATCCGCCGGCCCGTGGTCGAGCACCCGGGCGGGGTGCTGGTGGGCTTCGACGCCGAGGAGTGGGGCCGAGCGCTGGCCTGAGTCAGCGTGGCTGCCCGGCCTGTGAACGCTGGCGAGCTGCATCCAGACCCGCTCACCAAGTGCGGTATGTTGTGCCCCATGGATGAGCTGACTTTTTTCTGGCACGACTACGAAACCTTTGGCGTGGTGCCGCGCCGCGACCGGCCCTCGCAGTTCGCTGGTGTGCGCACCGATGCCGAACTGAACGAGATCGACGAGCCGCTCACGCTGTATTGCCAGCCGGCCGACGACAGCCTGCCCGACCCCGAGAGTTGCGTGCTCACCGGCATCACGCCGCAGGTCTGCCTGGAGCGCGGCGTGCCCGAGCACGCGTTCGCCGCGGCGATCGAGGCGCAGCTCGCGCGAGCGGGCACCGTGGGCGTGGGCTACAACTCGATCCGCTTCGACGACGAGGTCACGCGGCACCTGTTCTGGCGCAACCTGATCGAGCCGTATGCGCGCGAATGGCAAAACCAGTGCGGCCGCTGGGACCTGATGGATGTGGTGCGTTGCTGCTATGCGCTGCGCCCGGCCGGCATCCACTGGCCGCGCCACGAGGACGGGCGACCGTCGTTCAAGCTCGAGCACCTGAGCGCGGCCAACGGGTTGGCGCACGACGCGGCGCACGACGCGCTGTCGGACGTGCGCGCCACGCTGGCGCTGGCGCGGCTCATCCGAAACGCCAACCCCAAGCTGTGGGACTTCTGCCTGCGCCTGCGCAAGAAAGACGAAGTCATCCGCGAGATGGCCACGGCGCAGGCCGCAGGCCGGCCTTTCCTGCACGTGTCGGGCATGTACCCGGCCGAGCGCGGTTGCATCGCGCTGGTGTGGCCTCTGGCACCGCACCCGACCAACAAGAACGAGGTCATCGTGTGGGACCTCGCCGAAGACCCGAGCGCGTTGCGTGATCTGGACGCGGCCACGCTGCGCCAGCGCATGTTCAGCCGCGCCGACGCGCTGCCCGAAGGCGTGACGCGCCTGCCGATCAAGACGATTCACCTCAACAAGTCGCCCGTGGTCATCGGCAACCTGAAGACGCTGAGCGCCGAGATGGCCGAGCGCTGGGGCATCGATGTGGCGCAAGCGCTGGTCCATGCCGATCTGGCTGCGCAGCAGACCGCGCTGCTGGCCGGCTTGTGGCCCGAGGTGTTCGAGCGTCCGGCGGCGGCCACGCCCGACGTCGATGAAGACCTGTACGGCGGCTTCGTCGGCAACGAAGACCGGCGCTTGCTGCAGCGCCTGCGCGGGCTCGCTCCGGCGGCGCTGGCCGGGCAACGGCCCGGCTTTGCCGATCCGCGGCTCGGCGAGCTGCTGTTTCGCTATCGGGCGCGCAACTTTCCCGAAACGCTCACCGAGGACGAGCAGCAGCGCTGGCATGAGCACCGCGTGCAACGGTTGCACGAAGGGGCGGGCGGCGCCAGAACGCTGCAGGCGTTCTTCGACCGCATCGACGAGCTCGGCGAAGACGCCGACGAACGCGCACAGGACATCCTGGGCGCCCTGGTCGACCACGCCACGGCGATCGCCCCGGATCTGGACTGAGGCGGGCGGAACGTCTGCATGCCCTGCGACAGTGCATTCGAAAGGGCCGTCGCGGCTGAATTGACCGCCTGAGATCTGAAATGTCTCGATTTGGTGCCTGAGTGCGCACCAAATCGGGCGCGTTTTTTGCTTCCGTGGTGCGCTGATTTTGGACAACGGCGCATCAGACGCCGCTCACAGGCACCATTCGGAGGCATTCATGGATCAGGTCAAGCAGGGCAGTGACGCCCTCTTTTTGTTGTTGGGCGCCATCATGGTGCTGGCGATGCACGCGGGCTTTGCGTTTCTTGAGCTCGGCACGGTACGCAAGAAAAATCAGGTCAACGCGTTGGTGAAGATCCTGGTCGATTTCTCGGTGTCGACCGTCGTCTACTTTTTCATTGGCTACGCGGTGGCCTATGGCACGAGCTTTTTCACCGGCGCCGAGTCGCTGATGCAAAAGAACGGCGTTGAGCTGCTGCGCTTTTTCTTCTTGCTGACCTTTGCGGCGGCCATTCCGGCCATCGTCTCGGGCGGCATTGCCGAGCGCGCGCGCTTTGGCCCGCAACTCGTCGCCACCGCCGTGCTGGTGGGAGTGGCGTACCCGCTGCTTGAAGGCGTGATGTGGGGCAACAAGTTCGGCATCCAGGAGGCGATCACGCGGCTCACCGGTGCGGCCTTCCATGACTTTGCCGGCAGCGTCGTCGTGCATGCGTTTGGCGGCTGGATCGGCCTCGTGGCGGTGATGCTGCTGGGCGCGCGCAGCAACCGCTATCGCAAGGACGGCGGCATCAGCGCGCACCCGCCATCGAACATTCCGTTCCTCGCGCTGGGCGCATGGGTTCTGGCCGTGGGCTGGTTCGGCTTCAACGTGATGAGCGCGCAGGCGCTCGACAAGATCTCCGGGCTGGTGGCCGTCAACTCGCTGATGGCGATGGCTGGCGGCACGCTGGTGGCGGTGGTGATGGGGCGCAACGACCCGGGCTTTGTCTACAACGGCCCGCTGGCCGGGCTGGTGGCCGTATGCGCCGGCTCCGATGTGATGCACCCGGCCGGCGCCCTGGTGGTCGGTGGCGTGGCCAGTGCGATCTTTGTGTCGATGTTCACCCTGACCCAGAACCGCTGGAAGATCGACGACGTGCTGGGCGTGTGGCCGCTGCACGGGTTGTGCGGCGCCTGGGGCGGCATTGCCTGCGGCATCTTCGGCCAGACGGCGCTGGGCGGTGTGGGCGGCGTGAGCTTCGGTGCGCAGTTCGCGGGCACCCTGATCGGGGTGGTCTGGGCGCTGTTGTCGGGTCTGGCGGTGTACGGAGGCATCAAGTCGGTGACCTCGCTGCGCCTGTCGCTCGAGGAGGAATACGAAGGCGCCGACCTGTCGATCCACCGCATCGGCTCCACACCGGAGCGCGAGTCGAACTGGTGACGCGCCGAGTCAGTCACCTCCGGTCAGCGCAGCACCACGTACATCGTTGAATCGGGGAAGCTGAACTCCACCCGCTGCGCGTTGCGCCGCAGCGGCACCTCCTTGACGGGCATGCCGTTCATGTCGAGCGCGGTGGCGGTCGTGAGCGCGGGGTTGTCGATCGCCACCTCGAGCTGCGCCGAGACGACCCGCCACGGTGCGCTGCCGATGGAGGTGATTTCCATCCCGCTGACCGGTGGTTTTCCGCTCGTCGTCCAGGTGGCGGGCTGCTCCGTCCAGCCGGTGGGCCGGCTTTGGGTGGCGTACTGCACCAGCACGCGGTGGGAGCGGCGCAGAGGCTCGTCATCGAGCGAGATCGCCATGGCTGCGCCATAGCTGTTGCGCGACGTGAACTGCACATCCGTCAGCCGCGTGATGGCCGTGGCCGGCTCGAAGTGGGCGGCCACGCCTTGCACCCGTGGCGCGTCAACGGTGCAGCGGCCCACCTGGGGCGACAGCACGATCTCGCCGGTGTTCGAGCGCAGGACATCGGCGCTGATCAGCTTGCCCAGTGGAGCCAGCTTTGACTTGGCCGGATCGGCGTCAAACGCGATTTGCACCGTGCCGGTCAGGAAGGCCTCGCCCGGCACGCCGGTCTGGATGCTCGAGCGCTGGGCGATGTCGCCACTGTCGCGGTTGGGGTCGTAGCTGGGCTCCTCGGCGATCACCGGCGTCTTTCGGCTCCACAGATCGGCAAGCGAGCGGTTCTCGACCACCACAGGTGCGCCGCGCTGCACGTCGCCGCGCCGGTAGGCGAGGGCGGCCGCGGGAAAGCTGCCCAGCATCTCGGGCGTGGCGAAGGTCCATTTCTGCTGACTTGCCATGTAGCCGTTGGCCGATTGCGGCGGTGACCAGCCCTCGTCGCCGGTACTGAACCAGAAGTAGCCGTCGATGCCGGTGAGCGACGCATAGGCCGAGATGAGGAACGGTCCTTCGGCCGCGTAGGCGTTGGGCAGCACCCAGGCGCCTTCGGTCACCAGCATCGGCCGGCCGAGCGTTTGCTTCAGGTTGATTGGCAGCAGCTTGGGGTTGCGCAGCACGCTTTCGCTCGTGTAGCGGTCGCCGGGCACCACGGCCCAGCCGCGGTTGGGACCTTCGTGCAGGCCGGCGGTGTAGACGTTGGCCGCATCGACATCGGCGGCCGTGTAGGACCAGCGCTCGACATCGCCCAGGCGCACTGCGCTGGCGGTTTTCCAGTTGCCTGCGTTGATCAGCGAACCCACGCCGAGCTCGTCGTGCAGGTAGGTCACGATCATGCGGTTGAAGTCCCACATGGTGCGCGCGTAGAACTCGGTCTGCGCGGCCAGCCGGAGCGCGCGTGCGTTGGGCCCGGGCTGCGTCAGTTCCCACAGGTTGATCAGCGCCAGCCGACCTTCGTCGGGCGCATCGGCGGTCACGGGGTCACCGCCCCAGGCGGCCAGCGCCTTGGCCACCGAACCGTACTTGTCGGCGGCGAACTGCGCGAAGCGGGTTTCGAGCGCGGCCCGTTGCGGCCCCTTGATGCCGGCCACCGTCCAGAACAGCAAGCTGTCCTCGTTCTGGATCTGCACGAGCGCCACGCTCGCATCGCGCGCCAGCGGCACACCGCTGTACGGGTTCTTCTCGGTGAAAAGCTGCTTGAGCCACGACTTGTAGGCGGCTTGCAGCACGGGGTCGAAAAACAACAACCCGAAAGCCGGCTGCTCGGCGGCGCCTGCCACCGCCCAGTCCTTCGAGAACCTCATCGGGCCGGCCCAGTACGGTGAGATCACGCTGTAGATGCCCTCGGCGCGCATGGCCGCCACCATGCGCCAGATGGCATCGCGCTCGGTGCGGTTGATGTCGCCGATGGCGGCGCTGGTTGGCGGGCTGATCTGCCGGTGCTGGCGCACCAGGTTGACGCCGCGCTTGGCCAGAAACCGCGCGTGTCGCGCCAGGTCGGGCGCGGTCTTGGGCCCCCGTGGCTTGACCACGAAGGGCACACGCGCCACGTCGCTGTTGACCGCCCAGAAGCGGATCGGTTGGCCGTCACCGCGTATGAAGTCGCCCCGTGCATCGATGCGCACGAAGCCGGTTTCGCCCGCGGTTTGCTCGTTGAGCGAGCGCAGGTCGAGCAGCGAGTCGGCGCTGAATTCGTCGCGTGGCGGCGTGAATGCCCAGGTGGCCGGGGCCTCGGTCTGGGCTGCGGCGCCGAGCGCGGCGAGCATCAGCGCGCAGGCGACGGCCATGCGGCGCAGCAGTTGCGCGAGGCCGTGCAACGCCGCTTCGGGCAGGTTCGCCGAGTCGGCGATCGCGATCGATTCAGGGGTCATGGCGCGCCATTCGAGGGCCAGAAAAAAGCCCCGCTGCGGTGACACAGCGGGGCTTCAGACTCAGCGAAACGCAGCCTCAGGCCGTGGTCTTCTCGCTGGCCTCGGTGAACTCCTCGATCTTGTCGAAGTTCAGGTACTGGTACACCGTGTTGCTCGCGGCGGTGAGCACACCCATGTCGAGGAGGTATTCCTCGCGCGTGGGGATGCGGCCGAGCTTCGAGCAGATGGCGGCCAGTTCGGCCGAACCCAGGTACACGTTGGAGTTCTTGCCCAAGCGGTTCGGGAAGTTACGGGTGCTTGTCGAGAACACCGTGGCGCCTTCCTTGACCTGTGCCTGGTTGCCCATGCACAGGCTGCAGCCTGGCATTTCCATGCGCGCACCGGCGCTGCCCAGCACGCCGTAGTGACCTTCGTCGCTGAGCTTCTTGGCGTCCATCTTGGTCGGTGGGGCGACCCACAGCTTGACCGGGATGTCACGCTTGTTCTCGAGCAGCTTGCTGGCTGCGCGGAAGTGGCCGATGTTGGTCATGCAGCTGCCGATGAACACCTCGTCGATCTTGGCGCCGGCGACTTCGGACAGCGTCTTCACGTCGTCCGGGTCGTTCGGGCAGGCCACGATCGGCTCGTGGATGTCGGCCAGGTCGATCTCGATGACGGCTGCGTATTCGGCATCGGCGTCGCCAGCCAGCAGTTGCTGATCGGCCAGCCAGGCTTCCTGCGCGGCGATGCGGCGAGCCAGCGTGCGCGCGTCGGCGTAGCCCTCGGCGATCATCCACTTCATCAGCGTGATGTTGCTGTTGATGTACTCGGCGATCGGCTCCTTGTTGAGGTGCACGGTGCAGCCGGCGGCGCTGCGCTCGGCCGAGGCATCGCTCAGCTCGAAAGCCTGCTCGACCTTCAGATCCGGCAAGCCTTCGATCTCGAGGATGCGGCCGCTGAAGATGTTCTTCTTGCCCTTCTTCTCGACGGTCAGCAAGCCAGCCTTGATGGCGTACAGCGGGATCGCGTTGACCAGATCGCGCAGCGTGACGCCGGGCTGCATCTTGCCCTTGAAGCGCACCAGCACGCTCTCGGGCATGTCGAGTGGCATCACACCGGTGGCTGCAGCAAACGCCACCAGACCGGAGCCGGCCGGGAAGCTGATGCCGATCGGGAAACGTGTGTGGCTGTCGCCGCCAGTGCCCACGGTATCGGGCAGCAGCAGACGGTTGAGCCAGCTGTGGATCACGCCGTCACCCGGGCGCAGAGCGATGCCGCCACGGTGGCTGATGAAGTCAGGCAGTTCGTGGTGCATCTTCACGTCGACCGGCTTCGGATAGGCCGCGGTGTGGCAGAACGACTGCATCACCAGATCGGCGCTGAAGCCCAGGCAGGCCAGGTCTTTCAGCTCGTCGCGGGTCATCGGGCCGGTGGTGTCTTGCGAGCCAACCGAGGTCATGCGTGGCTCGCAGTAGGTGCCAGGGCGCACGCCTTGTTGCTGGCCGTTGACCACGGGCAGACCGCAGGCCTTGCCGACCATCTTCTGGCCGAGGCTGTAGCCCTTCTTGGTGTCGGCCGGGTTTTGCGGCAGACGGAACAGGGTCGAAGGCGGCAGGCCCAGCGCGTCACGCGCCTTGGCGGTCAGGCCGCGGCCGATGATCAGCGGAATGCGCCCACCCGCGCGCACTTCATCGAACAGCACGTCGCTCTTGACCTTGAACTCGGCGATCACCTTGCCGTCCTTCAGGGCCTTGCCTTCGTAGGGACGCAGCTCGACCACATCGCCCATGTTCATCTGGTTGACGTCGAGTTCGATCGGCAGCGCGCCGGCATCTTCCATCGTGTTGTAGAAGATCGGGGCGATCTTGGCGCCCAGGCACACGCCGCCGAATCGCTTGTTCGGCACGAACGGAATGTCCTCGCCGGTGAACCACAGCACCGAGTTGGTGGCCGACTTGCGGCTCGAGCCGGTACCGACCACGTCGCCCACGTAGGCCACCAGATTGCCGCGCGCACGCAGGTCTTCGATGAACTTGATCGGGCCGCGCTTGCCGTCTTCTTCTGGCGTGATGCCAGGGCGCGCGTTCTTGAGCATCGCCAGAGCGTGCAACGGAATGTCGGGGCGGCTCCACGCGTCAGGGGCAGGCGACAGGTCGTCGGTGTTGGTTTCGCCGGTCACCTTGAAGATGGCCACGGTGATGCTTTGCGGCACTTCAGGTCGCGAGGTGAACCACTCGGCGTCGGCCCAGCTTTGCAGCACTGACTTGGCGTTCGCGTTTCCCTTGTCGGCCTTGTCCTTGACGTCGTGGAACTGGTCGAACATCAGCAAGGTGTTCTTGAGACCGGCTGCCGCCACCGCCCCGACCGTCGCGTCGTCGAGCAAGTCGATCAACGGGCTGATGTTGTAGCCGCCGAGCATGGTGCCCAGCAACTGCGTGGCCATCTCGCGGCTGATCAGCGAGCAGGTCTCGGTGCCGTGCGCCACGGCGGCCAGGTAGCTGGCCTTCACGCAGGCGGCGTCGTCCACACCAGCGGGCACGCGGTGCGTGATGAGTTCGACGAGGTTCGCGGCTTCACCGGCGGGAGGTGACTTCAGCAGCTCGATCAGCTGGCTGGTTTGCTGCGCCGACAGGGGCAGCGGCGGAATGCCCATAGCGGCGCGTTCGGCGACATGTTTTCGGTAGGTTTCAAGCATGGTTGCGGCTCCTTCAAGAATTGGGCTGAATGAATGGTTCAAGGGGAAGAAGTGAGGGCGGTTTTCTGCGCTTCGAGGTCGGCGGCCTGCCGGGCGGCTTCGATGAGTTCGCGCTGCTTGGGGCACACGCACTCATCCACCAGCCGGGTGCCGGTTTTCACGTTCAGCAGCATCGACTTGCTGGCGATCTGGACCATCAGCGTGGTGCCCTTCACGTCTTCGAGGCGCACGGCGCCGGTGCTCGACAGCACGGGCTTCATCAGGTAGGTCGACGGGCCGAAGCGAAGATCAACATAGGCAGGATGCTTTTCGCTGGCCTTGATCTGAATGGTCTGCTTGAAGTCGCAGAAGTACTCACCGTAGTAGACGCGCTCGGCCACGGCGATTTGTTCTTCGGATGCGGCTTCTGGCGGCAGTTCGACCGGCGCCACCTGCTTGGCCGCGGGCTTCGCCTTGACAGCTGGTTTGGCGATTGGCTTGACCGGTGCAGGCTGCGCGGTGTTGGCAGCCACCTCGGCGTGGGCCGAGGGCCACGCCACCCCGAACGCCAGCGTCAAAGCGACGGCCACAGACCAACCGGCGGCATCCGAACGCAGGGCGCGCTCATGTTCGCGAGGCAGGCGGGAGGGCGATGAATCTGGCGCGAAGTTCTTCATGGTGGTCAGAGAAGGTGCGAAAGCGACATTCTCGGCACAGGCACGGTGCATTGGGCGGCAGTTGGGCCACAAAAATGGAAACCAACCGAAACGAGAGCCCATCGTGCAGTTTTCGGGCCCGGTGGTTGAACCCCTGTTCCGGGCACAAAAAAGCCGACCTCCCCAAAGCGAGGTGGTCGGCTTGAGCGCAATGCGCATGCCCCGGGGCGTGGCCTTCGGGATCAGAGCAGGTGCTTCACGCCGTCTTGCTCTTCCGTCAGCTCGGCGAGCGTCACGTTGATTCGCTCCTGGCTGAATGCGTCGATCTCGAGGCCCTCGACGATCTTGTACTCGCCGCCGGAGGTGGTGACCGGGTAGCCGAAGATCACGTCCTTCGGGATGCCGTATTCGCCATTCGAAGGGATGCCCATCGTGACCCACTGGCCATTGGAGCCCAAAGCCCAGTCGCGCATGTGGTCGATGGCTGCATTGGCGGCCGAAGCTGCCGACGACACGCCGCGTGCGGCAATGATGGCCGCGCCGCGCTTGCCCACGGTGGGCAGGAAGACGTCCTTGTTCCAAGCGTCGTCGTTGATCATGGCCTTGACCGACTGACCGCCGATGGTGGCGAAGCGGTAATCAGCGTACATGGTCGGCGAGTGATTGCCCCACACGGCCAGCTTTTCGATGCTCGACACGGCCTTGCCGGTCTTGGCCGCGATTTGCGATGCGGCACGGTTGTGGTCGAGGCGCAGCATGGCGGTGAAGTTCTTGGCGGGCAGGTCTGGAGCGCTCTTCATCGCGATGTAGGCATTGGTGTTGGCCGGGTTGCCCACGACGAGCACCTTCACATTGCGCGAGGCCGACGCGTTGAGCGCTTTGCCTTGGGCGGTGAAGATCTGAGCGTTGGCCGACAGCAGGTCCTTGCGCTCCATGCCAGGGCCGCGGGGGCGGGCACCCACGAGCAGTGCGTAGTCGGTGTCCTTGAAGGCTGCCACCGGATCGCTGTGCGCTTCAATGCCGGCGAGCAGCGGGAAGGCGCAGTCGTCAAGTTCCATGATCACGCCCTTGAGCGCGTTTTGGGCCTTCTCGTCGGGGATCTCCAGCAATTGCAGGATCACCGGCTGGTCCTTGCCCAGCATTTCTCCAGAGGCGATGCGAAACAGCAGGGCGTAACCGATTTGGCCAGCAGCGCCGGTAACGGCAACGCGAACGGGGGACTTGCTCATGGACGATTCTCCGCAGGATGATG
>CANGBT010000079.1 GCA_947452135.1 Burkholderiales bacterium | reverse complement strand
GACCGCTGCCCACAGCGAGGGGTATTCCCCACGGTGCTCTTGCACCAGCCGCACGGCCCGCTCACGGACCTCAGGTGAGAACTTGCTTGACTTCTTCATGGCTCCATCTTCTCAAGAGTTGGAGCCTCCTCAAAATCGGGGGCGGTTCAGTGATCGGCATCAGGCTCAAACAGACGCCGGCGGCAAGTCGAGCCGACCTGCTGCGATCAGTGGCTGCGTTTCCAACCGAGAAACTTGCGGCAAGTGGCCGCCTTCAGGTTTTCGTGTCCAACAGCGCACCAAGCATCTTGTCGCTCGCTCTGAACACGGCGAGGTTGGCAAAGAACGAGTTCTTGGCGGCAAGTTGTCCGACCATGTCGGTCTCAATGGCGTTGCCTGACTCGGACGCCTGGGTCAGTGAAGTCGTCACGCCTCCAGAACTCGTCATGGTCTGAGCAACGAGTTGGCGCCTGAATCCACCTGTGGCCACGTTGGCGATGTTGTGCGCTGATGCGCCCAGTGAAGTCTGGGCAGCGTTCATTCCGGACAGGCTGATTGCAGAAATGGATGCCATCTGGATTCCGTTTGACATGAAGGCCAAATTTTCCCTGTTGACTCATCGAATGCAGTGGCTCGGTGTGCATCGAGTTCAGTGCCGATGCCGATTTCTGCACACGCATGTCTGAAGCAATCGGCCTCGTGGTCAACCGCCACGGAATTTGTGATGGCCATTGGGCTTAAGTCAGCCCACCGTGATGGTGCCAGGCACTCAAAGGGATCACTGGCCAGCGTCATCGCCGACGCTGTGACCGCCTGATCCAAGGCGCAGCGCGTACCGATACGATGCCTCGATGTGCAATCAATACGCGCCTGCCAGCCCGCAAAGGATCGCCGATCACTTCCGCACGATGCCGCCGGCGGACTGCTACCGCCCCGGCATCGGCCCATGGGGCCATGGGCCGTTCGTGAGGCAAACAAGGGGCCAAGCCCTGGGCGGCCACCGCGAAGCCGCCGTCGGCCAGTGGGCTCTGATTGCCGACAACGCCAAAGAGGCCAAGTCCAGCGCCCGCATCATGACCAACAACGCGCGGTCGGAGTCGCTGGCGAGCCGGCCGACGTTTCGCGGGCCTTGGTCACGCGCCCAGCGCTGCTTGATTCCCGCCGACTCGTTTCTTGAACCCAACTGGGAGAGCGGCAAGAACGAGTGGTGGCGCTTTCGTCGCGCCGACGGCCAGCCCTGGGGACTGGCTGGGCTGTGGAACACCTGGACCGATCCGGCATCCGGGGAATTGATCGAGAGCTACACGATGCTCACGATGAATGCGGATGCGCATCCGCTGATGCGCCGCATGCACAAGCCCGACCCGAAGTTCGGCCCCCATGAGCAGGACAAGCGCAGCGTCGTGGTGATCGAAACCGACGATTTCGATGCCTGGCTGGGTGGCTCCATCGACGATGCCAAAGCCTTGATCCGCCTGGCACCGGTGGAGGTGTTTGTGGCCGGGCCCGACGGCTGACGCCGACACCTCAGCTCGCCCGCCGCTGTCCTTCGAGCGGAATCCCCTGCCCCAACCACTCGACCGCCGCGTTTTCGGGATCGAGTTGCTGCCAGCGACGCTCGTGGTGAACCTCGGCGGCCAATTCATCGCGCTGCTCGCGGGGCAAGCGCGGCCATTGCGCATGCAGCCGCGCTGAGAAGCGCACCATCCATTCGTTCGCGTCCATGTGGGTTGTCTCCTGCAACGTGGGGTTGTACTGAGTAGTTGAGTAATAGGGCTGTCGCGCTCGACACCGACTAGGCCATGATGTACTGTACGTTCATCCAGTATTTTTTCCAACTCACCATGCAAGTGCTTTCCGAAGGGTCGCAGGGCGCGCCGCCGATTCCCGCTCCCCGCCGGATTCATCTCACGCGTCTGATGACCATCTGGCGATCGGCCGGATGGCCCTGCCGGGATGCCATCGAGCTCGATGTGGTCGCAGCAGGTTGGGCGGCACTTGTCGGGGACGCTGGTGGACACGAGACGATTCGCTTGACCGACGCCGGTATCCGCCTGCTGGCCGATGCGCGGCAACGCAACCAGCGCTCACTGAGCGCCCACGACCAACTGGCCGCCCGGGTTGTCACCCAGCTGATGTCCGCGGGCCGGCTGGTTTGGCGCGAGCTATCGCTGCGTGCACGGATCACCATCCACGATCAACCCCCTGGCGGCCAGGCGGTAATGGCCGACGGCGCGTTATGGATGGAAGACGAGGCAACCACTGCATCGTCCCCGCAAAGCCCGACCGCCTGGCGCATGGCACGACCCGATCTGTTCTCGGTGCGCCGGACGACGGTCGAGGACTATCTGCAGCCCATGGTCCACGAGGTCAAGGTGAGCCGTGCCGATCTGCTGTCCGACCTGCGCCATGCTGCCAAGCGCGAGTCCTACCAGTGGCTGTCATGCGAGACCTACTTCGTGCTGCCCGCAGGAGTGGCCGAGCCGCACGAGATTCCAGAAGCCTTCGGTGTCTGGCTGCTGAATGGCCCGATCGAATCGGGCACGCTCGAGCTGGCCCGCCCAGCCCGACACGTGCCCTGCAAGCTGCCCTTTGCGGTGTGGATGGCGCTCGCCAAGGCGACACCGGCCAGCCTGGACGGCGAGCCGATACAAAGCGAACTGTCGGACCTTGCAGCTGACAGTGCGCCGCTCGCTAACGCGACAGCGGGCGAATGACGCATGAAGACCTACACCGTCACCGTGCGCGCACTGTGCGAATTCGCCGCCAAGCAGGGTGATCTGGACCTGCGCTTCACGCCGTCGCCGACCTCACAGCAAGGCATCGCAGGTCACCAGAGCGTGGCCTCCAGCCGGTCGGCCTCCTACCGCCGCGAGGTCACCGTGAGCGGCGTGTATCGGCACCTGATCGTGCGGGGACGCGCCGATGGCTACGACCCCGACCGAAATCTGTTGGAGGAGATCAAGACCTTCAAGGGCGACCTCGATCTGATGCCCGCGAACCACCGGCATCTTCACTGGGCGCAGGCCAAGGTCTACGGCGCGCTGATGTGCCGAGAGTTCGACCTGAGCGCGCTGACCGTGTCGCTGGTGTACTTCGACGTGGGTCGACAACAGGAGGCACCGCCGCTGCTGCAGCAGTGCACTGCCAGCGAGCTGCAGGCCTTCTTCGAGGATTTGTGCGAGCGCTTCATCGACTGGGCGGACGCTGAACTTGCGCACCGCGAAAGTCGCGATGCGGCGCTGACGGGGTTGAAGTTTCCGCACGACGATTTCCGGGCGGGACAGCGCGACCTCGCGAAGGCAGTGTTCAACGCCGCGCGACTCGGCCGCTGTCTGCTGGCTCAGGCGCCCACCGGCATCGGCAAGACCATCGCCACGCTGTTCCCGATGCTCAAGGCCTGCCCCGAGCAAGAACTCGACAAGGTGTTCTTTCTGACTGCCAAGGGCTCGGGCCGGTCGCTGGCACTGAAGGCGCTTGAAACGCTGCGTCAAAGCGACCCCGCGATGCCGCTGCGGGTGATCGAACTCGTGGCACGCGACAAGTCCTGCGAGCATCCCGACAAGGTGTGTCACGGCGACTCCTGTCCACTCGCTCAAGGCTTCTACGCCCGTCTGCCGGCCGCTCGCATTGCTGCAGTGTCGGCGGGAACGCTGACCCGCGACTCGCTGCGCGAAATCGCCCTTGCCCATGCGGTGTGCCCGTACTACCTCGGTCAGGAAGTGGCGCGGTGGTGTGACGTGATCGTCGGCGACTACAACCACTACTTCGACAGCACCGCGATGCTCCACGGGCTGACACAGGCAAACGCATGGCGGGTGGGCGTGCTCGTCGACGAGGCGCACAACCTGGTTGATCGGGCTCGAGCGATGTACAGCGCCAGTCTGAGCTCGGCGCAGTTGCGCTCGTTGCGCACAGCAGCGCCGCCCACGCTCAAGAAGCCACTGGATCGTGTGCAACGACGATGGACTCGCTTGGTCAAGGAAGTGACCGAGCCTTACACCGTGCTCGATGAGCCACCCCAGGCATTCGCCTCGGCATTGCAGGATGCGACCGCGGCGATCTCGCAGCATCTGGCCGACAGCCCGGCGAGCGTCGACGCTGCCTTGCTGCAGTTCTACTTCGATGCGCTGCAGTTCACCCGCTTGCTCGACACCTACGGCCCGCATTCGCTGTTCGATGTCACGCGCGATGCGGCAACAGGACCACGGGCTCGCCATGACGGATCGACTCTGTGCATCCGCAATGTGTTGCCGGCGCCGTTTCTGAAGCCACGATTTGCGGGGGCTCGATCGGCGGTACTTTTCTCCGCCACCTTGGCGCCTTGGAATTTCTACACCGACACCCTGGGCTTGCTGCAGGACACCGCTTGGCTCGACGTGGCGGCGCCGTTCCAGGCCGAACAGTTGACCGTGCACATCGCGCGAGATGTCTCGACGCGATTCCAGCATCGCAGCAGTTCGCTGGCCCCCATCGCGCAGCTCATCGCGGCGCAGTACGACGCGGCGCCCGGCAACTACATCGCGTTCTTCAGCAGCTTCGATTACCTGGAGCAGGCGATGGGCGAGTTCCGCGCGCGGCATCCGCAGATCCCGATCTGGCAGCAGGACCGGCGGATGAACGAGGTTGAGCGTGAGGCCTTTCTGGCACGGTTCGCCGTCGATGGGTCTGGGGTCGGTTTCGCGGTGCTGGGCGGGTCGTTTGCGGAGGGCATCGACCTGGCCGGCACGCGGCTGATCGGGGCCTTCATCGCCACGCTGGGGTTGCCGCAGCTGAACCCAGTGAATGAGGAACTGCGGCGACGGCTCGACGGTGCGTTCGGCGCTGGCTACGACTACACCTACCTGTTCCCCGGCATCCGCAAGGTGGTGCAAGCTGCTGGCCGGGTGATCCGCACGCCGTCGGATCGCGGGGTGCTGCACCTGATCGACGATCGTTTCGCAAAGCCGGAGGTACTGCGGCTGTTGCCGGCGTGGTGGCAGATCGAAGCACCTGCCTGAACGACCCCGGTTCGACCGAGTTCCTCGCTTGGAATGTGCGCCGTCACCACCTGCATAAGGACGACCAGATCAGTTGGATTGCGGGCTCGGGCCATCTCAGCGCAATCGACCGCTCACGCCGCATTGCCGCCTTTTCCGACAAGTCGGTAAACGGCAGCAACGGGTCAAATACCGTCGCCCGATTCGGACAGCCTAACGACCGATTCCTGGCAGAAAGCAGCCCCTCGCGAGCGGGACCTACGCACTACGTCTGAGCAGCAGCGTCGTAGTTCAAGCGTGACGCAGCCCATCGCTTGTTTTGCGTGTTTCAGTCGTTGCTCGGCATGTTGCTCAAGATGACTCTGGCGGCAACATACAACCCCTACTTGGTCCAGTTCTCGACTTGCAGTCCCTTCACGCGCCCGAAGTCCTTCACATTGTTGGTGACGACAATCGCCCCCATGGCCCGCGCGTGCGCCGCAATCATCAGGTCAGCGGCGCCGAGCTGAGCCCCCCTGCGCTTGAGGTCTACCCGGATTTCGGCGTAGTGCTGGGCCGCCTCTTGGGGCCAATCCAAGACCGCCAGGTGCAGCGCCAGGCCGTCCAGCACGGCTTGGTTTTGCTTGCGCTTGGCTGTGGCAGAGGCTTGCACGCCAAAGGTCAACTCGGCAAACGTCACGGCCGACATCACCTGCTGCTGCAGCGGAACCGACTGCACTTTGACCGCCAGCGTGGGCGACTCGCCGCGCATGAGGAAGATGCAGGTGTCGGTGTCCAGCATGAAAAGTGGCACCGTCAAAACGAGCGCTCCTGGACCGGCATGCGTTCAGCGTCAGCCATGAAGTCGGTCGAGGCCGTCAGGCCGGAAGCGAAGAAGCTGGACCAGTCCGTCGGACGCGGCGTCAGCACCACGCTTTCCCCCTCACGACGAATGAACACCTCGCGAACAGACTCGGCAAACCGGAATTCGAGCGGCATCGTGACCGTCTGCGAGCGGTTGTTCCAGCCTACACGAGCGGTAGGCCGAGGGGCGGGGGTTTGGTGTGCTGCCATGTATCAAAGTATATGGCAAACCACGGATCAAAGCATGCAGATAGTGAGCCTCTGGTGACCCGCAAGCGCCTCGAGCCCGTATTCAAGCCGCTCTGGGCGCACAGACGCGCCGCGGATTCTGACGATCATGGGGAGGCGGCTGGAGTTCAGCCTGAAGCACGGACTCCACCCGAGACAGTCGGTGGTGCAGAACCCGGCGAGTGGCCAGACGCCGCCAACGCACGCTGACGGCGCTTGCGCGTCGCAACGCCCGATCCAATTCGGTCCGGACCGCAATGTGTGCCGCAAAGAACGCCGCGCTGGCCGGTCGCGGTCCGCGCGCGGCTAGCCGCTTCATCGAAGGGCTTACCACCCCTGGCTTGCCGTTTTTACCGTCACGCAAAATCGCACGCTACGAAAGCGGTAAGTCCTTGTTTTCAAATACTTTTAAGGCAATATTTTTACCGTCAGGATGCAACCGCGTGTGACGGCAAATTCTCACCAGCCTGTTGGCCCCAAATTTTTACCGTCAGATTTACCGTCAAACTGGGGTGGATGTCTTCTACCAAACAAAGCGCTCGCAGAGTGAAATCACTCTACAGATCATCAGCTTGGAGCGCACTTTTCATCCTATTGATGATGTATCGCATATAGTTGATAGAGATATGTAACCCATTGATTTATAATGGTTTTTTAATTAAAGTCAGGAACGAATCATTCCCACTCGATCATCAATGAGCCTTCTAAGCTATTGATTTACAAGGGATCGGACGCCTCTCCCGCACTTTTTACCGTCACTTTTACCGTCAATCTGATTTGAGCCTCAAAACTCGCTCTCAGGATCTATCGGTATCTATCGACGGCCGTCGGCGAGCCTTTGAGCCCCACCTTTCGGGGTCTATCGAGGTGTATCGACTTGCGCAGTGACCATCAGGAGAGGTTTCCGGCGCTGCCCGTCGTATGAAATTGGCTGCGAAATGTGGTGCCATCAAATGACTTAAGTCCTTGTCATGAATGGTTTATTTCGCACTATTTTTACCGTCACACACGCATACATCGCCCCCACAAGATTCAGCGCTTGCCGACGATGGCCTTGAGATCTTTCATCAAGAGGAAAAGGTGAAACGGATCGGATTGGCTCGGCTCGAACTCCCAGTTCAGATACCACTGCCGAGCGGACTCGTCCTTGGCGTGAACCAGCAGCGCTCGAATTCCCGCGATGTCTGCCGCCTGTGCAGTGCGCATCAAAGCGTCCTTGAGCAAAGCTTTGCCAAGACCGATTCCTTGATGCGGTAGATCCACGGCAAGCCTGGCCAGGATCATCACGGGGATGGGGTGTTTGGGTATGCCTTTGACCACTCGAGGGGCAGCCGTCGCGGGCTCGACGGAGCCCACGGTCAGGCTGTAGAAGCCCACCACCGAGCCTGCACTGCAGCTCACATAGGTCTGTGAACTGTTGGAGTTCTGATTGACCAGCGCGAATCGCTGCAAGAACTGATTCAGTGCGGGCTGTCCGCAGTCGAACGACTCAACGCCATCCGAGCCAACCAGCTTGCGGATGGGTTCGCAAACCTTCGAGCTCAACCAAGCAGCCCCGGCTCGCGCAACAGCTTGCGCAACTTGGGCTTGGCGCTCACGGGCTGGTCCAAAGCAGCCTGAAACTCAAGCCACTTCTCGGGGCTCAGCTCAAAGCGGGTTCGATCGGCCAGTGTCTGGTTGGCGGCATTGATGCCCGCGTCCAGCAAGAACTCGCTCACATTCTTGTGCGCCACACGTGCGGCCTCTTGAAGCAACTGCTTCACAGGCCCACTGGCGCGCACATCGATGCGCTCGGATTTGGAATGGGTAATTGCGTTCATGGGTGGATCCCTTTGAAAAAAGGAGCCTCATCATATCGTCCGGACGTCGTCAGTACAGATTAATGTACAGGCGCACGGATATGCCTCCGGTGGTTGGCAGGATTGCCAGACGGATGCTGATTGGCGGGGGGCTCACCAGATGAGCCTGGTCGGGGCGCTGCGCCGCCGAATTCAGCTGGCTGCGCAGCGAGCGTTGGAGCCTTGGAAAACGGCATCGAACCAAGTGCGCCGATCAGAGTCGGCCGATGTGCGAGTGGATCCGGGCGACGATCTCGTCGAAGGCAGGTTGACCCTGGTAGTACAGCGCAGCCGTCCTCGCGTACTCGGTGGCGAAGGCTCGCCGGCGAGCCTCGTCTGCCAGCACGAAAGCTGGGTTACGCCTTATCACAAGCTCGTCTGCCGCCCGAAAACGCTGGCGCTTGCGCGCTTCGTAGGCTGGTGTGCCGATGAACTCCAACACCTCGGGCAGGGCCAGCAGACAGTAAACGTCGTAGTAGTGCCGCAGAAAGTTGGAGGGCATCCGACCGACGTCGGCAAGGCCTCGGTACTTGGTCGACAGCGTCTGCAGCTTTTCCACGAAGGTGTGCGTGGGCGCGTAGCAAGGGACCCCGATCGCTCGGTTGTCAGTCGCGGCCACACCTCGCGCAGCAGCCGCGTCGTAGGCCCAAGACGAAATCATCACAGGCCGATTTGGGGCCGTGTCGTCGAATCCCACCTCCAGCAGAACGCCGGACTTGACTCCTTCCAAAGATCCGAGCGCAGTGGGATAGATCAGCCGAATGCCGGCACTGCGCATCTTCTCGTCGTCGAAAGCCGTATCCCGCTCCACGCCGACGATGCCGGGAATACGGATCTCCTCGGACAGCCAGGCGTAGAAGGCGCGACGAGACTCGACCTGAGACGGCTTGTCGTGGTGACGCCCAGTCTTGACGTTCATGCTGGCGGGCGGCTCGATGCGGATGTCGATGTCCTCCGAGAACCGGTGAATCACGCCGAAGCCCTTGGACAAGGAGGTCCCGCCCTTCAACTCGAACTCGAAACCCTGGTTGCGCAGACCCCAGAGGCAATGCATCAGCCAGTAGTCCTTCTCCACGAGTACGGGGTCGACCCCGCGCTCGTCGGCGACCACGGCGAGGAGTTGGTTGAAGTCCCGGCGCGCGTGAAGGAAGTCAGACATCGAGCCACCCTGAAACGCGTTTGCGGGTGCCGACCGTCCCATAGCGCACCAGCGCTTGGCGCAGCTGAGTGGCATCCAGCTTCAAGGCCTGCGGCCGGGCGCGCTGCAGCACGTCGTCGCTGTCCTCGGCCAGTTCGGACAAGTTATTCAGGGCATCGACGAACAAGAACTCTGGCGACAGCTTGCGCGGAAAGCGCGGCTTGACACGAAAGTCGTACTGCCGGCTGCCGAGCTGGAACACGCCGTGGCGCTTGCGGTTGTAAACAAGCGTGCGGTTGTAGAGCTGCGTGGTCCCGAACCCGGCAGCGTTGTAGGCCGAGGGCGAGAACAGCAAGAACTCATCGTCCTTGAGGAACGCCGCCACCAGCGCCTCATCGGTCGGCGGCACCAAACCATAGGCGCACCGGCGAGGCGCGTAGTACAGGCCATGCGCCAGCTTGGTCAGCCGACCGGCGGACACCATCTCCTGGAGATGCCGATCAACGGCAGTCGTCAGGGGCTTGAGGTCTTCGCGTCGATAGACGCGCCCCGGGCGCAAGGCCTTTGCCAACCGGGACACGGCACTGTTCTGTACAAGTTGAGCGGTTGAAGCCATAGAAAAAACGCATGGTTTTTTATTGAGATTCCATGCATTTTAGACCAGCTCCGGTCAATTCAACGAGTCATTCCTGCCGCACATTGGTGATGTCGACGTCGTCGTCAAACTGTTGCTCGAACTTTTTAGTTTTCATAAAACGCCACCGGCAGCGGCGCGACGCGCTGGGATCATCCGGCAGGCGTGAGAAGCGTACCAAAGGAAGTGATCGACCTGCAGTTCACGAGGAACACCTTCGACCGCGGCTTGTGGCTGATGGACACGCTGCTCAAGTCGCTCGAGCCCCGCGGCTTCACGGCGCAGGTAGACGAGGAGAAGGGGCACCCCGAAGCGAAACGCGCGAAGGAAGAAGAAGAGGAGCGCCGCCGACGGACCTACGAGGAAGCAAGCGCCCGATACGAAACGCAAGTCCGCGAGCGCAACGAGGAACGTCGCCAACTGCGCGCCCTGTTTCGCGACGCGAGCCGGCTTCAGCGCGCGAACCGCTTGCGGGAGTTCATCGCCGCCGTCGAGGATCGAGCACGCCACGACGATGAGCTCACGCCCGAGAAGCAGCAGTGGCTCGAGTGGGCCAAGGCCAAGGCGGACTGGCTCGATCCGCTCGTGCGACGCAGCGATCCGATCTTGGATGCACCGGAGCCGGAAGCTCCGAGCTACTGGCGATTTTGAATCCAGCACGCCAGACGACGTGCTGACATTCGAGCGCATTGCCGTCCCAGAAATCGAACGCAGGACTGCGCCACACGCAGATATTCGTGTCGACTTAGGGGCTGGACCTGCATGCGATCCGACACTTTTGAGCGGAAATCCGTATCCTAGGAGACAGACCAGAATGGCAGCCGACTCTCCCGAGAGATCTCGATAGATACCGATAGTCCTCGAAAGACCCCTACTCCCACTCGATGATCAACGAGCCTTCTAAGCTGTTGATTTACAAGGGATTGGTCACCGCCTCCGCACTTTTTACCGTCACATTTACCGTCAATCTGATTTGAGCCTCAAAACCCGCTCTCAGGATCTATCGGCATCTATCGACGGCTGTCGGCGCACCTTTGAGCCCCACCTTTCGGGGTCTATCGACATGTATCGACTTGCTCAACGGCCATCAGGAGCTGTTTCAAGCGCTGCCAGTCGTCTGAAATTGGCTGCGAAATGTGTCGCCATCAAATGACTTAAGTCCTTGTCATGGATGGATTATTTGGCAATATTTTTACCGTCATTCCGCCGCGCCCACAGCGTGAGCACAAAGTCATGTCTCGTGATCATGTCGAGCGCCGTCGATCCAACCCATAGGCCTGCGCAATGCGTTCGACCAACTCGGCAACGCTGCTGTTGATCCCGAAGGACTTTGGATCGATCGTGCGATCCGATTCGATCCCATCGAGAAAGCGCAGAAGATCCTGCGCGATCCTTGGGGCGACCTCGATACGAACGTCCGGCGTGAGCAGTTGAGACAGGCGCAGCACGTCGTTGGCGTGCTTGCGGACGTTCTTGCTGTCCACTGACTCGCCCTTGGCCTGACGCTCGCCGAGGTCCAACCACGCAACGGCCTTGAGCGGGATCAGCCTGTCCTCGCCGACCCACGGCAACACAGCACCGCCTTTGCGACCGGCAAGGATGAAGTCGTAGTACGCGTCATCAAGCAAGATCGCGGACAGACTGGCTGCAGCTTCGTCGATCGGGACCGGCGTAAGGCGACTGTGTTCGGCGAGCTTGATGCCATCGGGCGCTCTGCAAAACAACTCGAGCATGGCAGGAAAGCGTTCGTCGGATGGTTTTTGGAAGCGGTAGAAAACGGGCTTGCCGGTATCGCTGGCCTGCCGGATTTCGTAGCCTCCCGCTTCGATGAAGCTCCAGAACACACCACCGAATGACGCTCTGAGCGCTTCGATGTGCAAGACGATGTCCAGGTCCTTCGTGGCACGAAACTCAAGCCCCGCATCTTCCATCGCAAGCGTCGCGGCCGTGCCCCCGATCAGCACGAACTGATCGGCGTGGCCGGCGAAGTGTTCACGAAAGACGTCGAGTCCCCTCACCACGGAAAGCTCCCCTTCAGTTCATCGATCGCAAGTTGAACTCGCTCGTCGGTGTGGCCTTGCAAACTGAGCGTCAAGGACAGCGGATCGACACTCTCACAGTCGGGCACAAGCGCGGGGTCGTAGTGCCAAAGCTCCCACTCGCAAGCCCCTGGAACGTGCTCGGGCAGCAGGTCGATGCCGGCCTGCGTTGCG